>NZ_JBHUUW010000012.1:0-94374 GCF_042670825.1 Streptomyces sp. NPDC057137
TGTGTCCCGGCCCTGGGCATGGACCAGCTGACGGTCTCGCTGGCCCTGGAGGGCCGGCTCACCGAACAACTGTGGTCCACCGACGAGACCAGCACGTCCTTCGAAGACCTCCAGTTCACCGTGGGCGAGGGGCCGGGACCGGACGCCCTGCGGACCGGGCGGCTGATCCTGGAGCACGACGTGTCCGCGGTGCCGCCGCAGCGGTGGCCCGCTCTCCTGCCCGCGATGGCCCGCCTGCCGATCCAGGCCCTGTTCTGCCTGCCGCTCGCTCTCGGCGGCATCACCGTCGGCGTTCTTACCGCCCTGCGCTCCACGCCCGGTCCCATGACGGGGCAGCAGATGGACGACGCCCTGGCCCTCGCGGCGGCCGTGACCCTGCGGTTTCTCGGCGGCGACGGCGAACAACTCGTCGCCTCGGTGCGGCCGGGCAGCGAATCACACCGCGCCGTCGTCCACCAGGCGACCGGCATGCTCAGCGTCCAGCTCGGCCTGCCACTCGCCAAGGCTCTGCTGCGGCTGCGCGCCCACGCCTACGGTCACGACCGGTCCATCATCGAGGTGGCTGAGGACATCGTGACACGGCGCCTCACACTCGCCGATGACAGCCCCGAAGCCCAAACCGGCCCATCCGAGGAGACGAGGGGATGACATCCGTGTCCCGCGAACAGCAGGTATCAGAAGTGTTCGTGCAGGTGGCGGACTCCCTGATCGACGACTTCGACCTGATCGAGTTCCTGGAACAGCTGTGCGCGCACTGCGTGACGCTCCTCGACGTCTCCGCCGTCGGCATCCTCCTGGCCGGCGAGGAAGAAACGCTCCACACCGTCGCAGCGTCCGACGAGACGACCCACATCCTGGAACTCTTCGCCGTCCAGCACGACCAAGGCCCCTGCCTGGACTGCTACCGCGACGGCACCGCACGTACCAACATCGACCTGGACGATCCCACCGCCGGCACCTGGCCCGCCTTCGCCCAGCAAGCACGCGGCAGCGGCTTCCACACCAGCCACGTCTTCCCGCTACGACTGCGCAACCGCGCCGTCGGCGCCATGAACCTCTTCCACACCGGCCGCCAGCCACTCACCGCCCAGGACGCCTCACTCGCCCAGGCACTCGCAGACGTCGCCACCATCGCCCTCCTCCAGCAACGTGACCTCGACCACGAACAGCGGGAGAAGGCCCAGCTCCAGCACGCACTCACCAGCCGCATCACCGTCGAACAGGCCAAAGGCATCCTCGCCGAGCGCTGGAACACCAACCCCGATCTCGCCTTCGCCACCCTGCGCACCTACGCCCGCGCGCACCATCTCCGCATCTCCGACCTCGCACGCCAGATCATCGACCAGACCCTCGACATCACACAGATCCCCCGCCCGTAGAACCGGCACACCCACCGGCCTCACCTCGGCGGCCCGCGAGAAGCGAGCAGCCTGTGAGAAGTGCGCCGTCGGGGGCACTAGGCCAGCGTGAGACAAGGGACGGGTGTGCTTCAAGGCGCACGCCCGCCCGTCCGGAAGGACCACGCGGTGCCCTTACTGCGGGTTGGTCGACAGCCCCGTGGGGCTGCGGAGTGGTGAGGCGAGTCGATGCTCGGTCTGCTGGAACCGTACGACCCGGCCGGTCGTGTGCTGGTGCCACGCGGCGTCTACACGCCCCAGGAGGACACGCTCCTCCTGCGTGAGGCCCTGGAACGCGAGGCGATGGACGTCGGCATGGATGTCCTGGACGTGGGAACGGGGTCGGGTCTGCTGGCTCTCGCCGCGGCACGGCGTGGCGCGCGGGTGACCGCCGTGGACCGGACACGCCGCGCGGTCCTCACCACCCGCGTGAACGCGGCGCTCGCGCGGCTGCGGGTCGACGTCGTACGCGGGGACCTGCTGGCCCCCGCGGTCGGTCGGCGGTTCGATCTCATCCTCAGCAATCCGCCCTACGTGCCCGCGCCGTGCGCCGCCGCGCCCCGGCGGGGGCGAGCGCGAGCCTGGGACGCGGGCCTCGACGGGCGCCTCCTTGTCGACCGTCTGTGCGACGGAGTGGCCGAGTTGCTGCGTCCCACCGGAGTTCTGCTGCTTGTGCACTCGGTCCTGTGCGGGGTGCCGGCGACGCTCGAACGGCTGGAGCGAGCGGGCCTGCGGGCCGAGGTGACCGATCGGCGGTACGTGGCCTTCGGCCCGGTGCTGCTGTCGCGCAAGCAGTGGCTGACGGGCCGCGGCCTGATCACGCCCGGTGACGAAAAGGAAGAGCTGGTGATCATCCGTGCCCACCCCGTCCGGTGACAGGCCGCGCCGCGTCACCCCGACGAAGGACGGACCGGTACTCATCGAGGGGCCCGTCGAGGTCGTCCTCGACGACGGGAGCACGGTGACGTCGGACCGGTTCACGGTGGCCCTGTGCGCCTGCAGACGCAGCCGGACCTATCCGTGGTGCGACACCAGCCATCGCCGCAGGGTCAGGGACTCCGCCGACCGCGGTCAGCGCACCGGGTGCCCGGCGACGACGAATGACGAGCGGGCGGACCGCACCGACCCGAGCGACCCGAGCGAGAGGGCTGAGGAGTGAAGCCGTTTCAGGAACCCGACATCCGGCAGGCCGGGCCCGCCCTGCCGGCGAACCGTGGCGACCTCAGCCGCACCGTCCTGCGGGCTCTGCGCGGCGGCCCCGGTGCCGAAAGCCCCCTGTCGTCGGGCGCGGCGGCCGACGAGGCCGATCCGTACGGCGAGGATCTGCACCTCGCGCTCTACCTCTGCTACGAGCTGCACTACCGCGGATTCCGCGGCGTCGATCCCGCCTGGGAGTGGGATCCCGAGCTGCTTCGGCTGCGGGCCGGCCTGGAGGGCCGGTTCCTGGACGCGCTGCGCGCGGACACCACACGCCACACCGACATCGACGAGGCGTTCGCCGGGATTCTGGTCGAACCCCTGGACGGCACGGGTCTCTCCCACCACCTCAGGGACGAGGGCGAGTTGTGGCAGCTGCGTGAGTACGCCGCCCAGCGTTCGCTGTACCACCTCAAGGAGGCCGATCCGCACGCCTGGGTGATTCCACGGCTGCGGGGCAGGGCCAAGGCGGCGATGGTGGCCGTGGAGTTCGACGAGTTCGGCGCCGGCCACGCCGACCGGATGCATTCGCAGTTGTTCGCGGACCTCATGACAGACCTGGATCTCGACACGACGTACGGCCGGTATGTCGACGCGGCGACGGGGGAGATGCTGGCGAGCGTCAACCTCATGTCGATGTTCGGCCTGCACCGTGCCCTGCGCGGCGCCCTGGTGGGACACTTCGCCGCCGTCGAGGTCACCTCGTCGCCGGCCTCCCGCCGACTGGTCGAGGCGATGCACCGGGCAGGAGCCGGAGCGGCGGCCGTGCACTTCTACGCCGAGCACGTGGAAGCCGACGCCGTTCATGAACAGGTCGTCCGCCGGGACGTGGTGGGCGGCATGCTGGAGGAGGAACCGTGGCTGGCGGCGGACGTGGCCTTCGGCATCGACGCCACCGACCTGCTGGACGCCCGCCTGGGCACCAAGACCCTCGCCGCCTGGCGCGACGGCCTCTCCAGTCTCCGAACACCGCTCTGACCCGCTGACCGCTGGCCCCGGGCAACGCCCCGGCGCGGACCGGTGATCGCCGGGGCCGGGCCGCCCCGTCGGAGTCGACGATCACGGGAGCCCTGTTCTCCTCCGGTTTGTTGGAGCCGAAGAAGAACAGTCGATGGGCCCCCGCCGTTCACGGCGGAGCCCATCAGTGTGGACGGAGAGGCGACCGGCCTCACCAACAGCCACCCGCACGCCGCTCTGGTCCCTCCCCGTCGTTCCCGTCGTTCCGCCTTGGAGCATGTCGCCGACGCCCGCGTCGCGGCAGCGGAGCGTCTACGGCGTCCCGTACGCGATCACTCCGTCGCGCCGAACCCGCATGCGGTGACGGCAACTCGATCGGCATCACACGGATACACGACGGACGCGGACCGCCGTTTCCATGCTGAGGACACACAGATTCGTATCCCTCGCCAGGAGCCCACGATGAAAAGCAACTCCTCAGCCCGTGAACGGTTCGACCGGCGCCACGCCACAGCCCTCGCCATGGCTGTGCTGATGGTCGCCGGCACAGCGTCGGTGACCACATCCAGAGCCGACGCGACCGGTCGTCACTCCGAGAGACCGCTGTCCATCGACCTCGGAACGGCGACCGTGGCCCAGTTGGACGGTCTCCTCAGCTCCGGCAAGATCTCCAGTACCAAGCTCACCAAGGCATACCTGGAACGCATACGGGCCTTCAACTCCCAGGGGCCGTCGCTCAACGCGGTACGTTCCGTCAACCCCGACGCGATGAAGGAAGCAGCCTCCGCCGACAAGGCGCGGCGCGGCAAGGGCCCGCACAGCCCCCTGCTCGGAGTACCGGTCATCGTCAAGGACAACATCGATGTCGCGGGTATGCCGACCACCGCGGGTTCGGTGGCACTCGCCGACTCGTATCCCGTGAAGGACGCGCCGATCGTCGCGCAGTTCCGCAAGGCCGGCGCGGTCATCATCGGAAAGGCCAACCTCACCGAGTTCGCCAACTACCTGACCAGCGGGATGCCCGGCGGCTACAGCTCGCTCGGCGGGCAGGTGCTCAACGCCTACGACGCGAGCCAGACTCCGAGCGGATCCAGCGGCGGTTCGGGCGTCGCGGCCTCGATCGGCCTGGCCGCCGTCACCGTCGGGACCGAGACCTCCGGATCCATCCTCAGTCCCGCGTACTCCAACTCCGTCGTGGGCATCAAGCCGACCGTGGGACTGGTCAGCCGCACGGGCATCGTTCCGATCGCCGCCAGCCAGGACACGGCAGGCCCGCTCACGCGCACGGTCGCCGACGCCGCGGCCACGCTCACCGCGCTCGACGGCAGGGACCCGGCGGATCCCGCCACCGCCTCCAATCCGCTCGTCGGGCACGACTTCATCAAGGATTTGTCGACCACCGCACTGCGAGGGGCCCGTATCGGCGTCGTCGCCAGCCAGGTCCCGGCTGCGGGAACCGACAACCGGGCCCTTTGGGACGCGGCCGTCACCGCTCTCAAGGACCAGGGCGCGACGCTCGTCGATGTCGCCCTGGACACCTCGGGCCGCCCCTCGACGGTTCTGTCCTACGAGTTCAAGCGCGACCTGAACGCGTATCTGGCCCGGCTGCCGAAGAAAGCCCCCATGAAGAGCCTCGCCGACATCATCGCGTACAACAACGTGCACGCCGGTGCGGCGTTGAAGTTCGGACAGGTCAATGCTCTCAATTCCGAAGCCAAGGACCTCGGCGCCGACAGCGCCGACACGGCCGCCTACAAGGCGAGCCGGGCCCAGGATCTGGCCGACAGCAAGGACCGTATCGACGCCGTCATGAAGGACAACAACCTGACGACGCTGCTTTTCGCCAACAGTGGAAGCGCGGGCATCGGTGCGAAGGCGGGGTACCCCTCGATCAGCGTCCCGGCCGGCTACCAGTCCGCCAACAGGCGGCCGTTCAGCATCTCGTTCCTCGGCCAGGCGTGGAGCGAGCCCACCCTCATCGGCTACGCCCATGACTACGAGCAGGCCACCAAGCTGCGCCGGCCGCCGACGGTCATCAATCCGGCTCCGTACCGCTGCACCGCTCTCACCAGCCTCGGGGACTCCTGCGCGCCCTGACTCTGCTCCGACTCAGCAGGTATCCCCAGCACGCGCCCAGTAGAGGGTCCGCCAGCAGGCCACTGGCGGACCCTCTCACTCCGAGCGGTGGCAGGTGGAACGGATTCCGGCCGGCAACGGCCCCGCTATGAGCCACAAGACCCGCCACAAGGAGGTAGATGCAGTCCAGGTGCACTGCATCGGCTTCAGTGAGCTCCTGGAGCAAGTCCTCTGAAAGAGTTCGTGTGGCGGACGTACCGGAGGATCTCGGCAGAAGGTCCAATATCAGCTTCTGGGTATCGATCGCCGTTTCTGATGGTCGTATGGCTCCCGAGACGGTTGCCTATGCATGGACGCAGGACATGCGTAGTTCCGTGAAGGCGTCCCATTGAGACCCACGTACCGCCAGGGCGACCAACTGTTCACCGAGCGGATCGACGCGAGCGAGATACGCCGGGGGCGATGTCCTGTTCATCGAGGCACCCGAGCACTCTCAGGGCGGACCGATGCTGCGGCGGGTGATCGGGATGGGTGGCGATCACGTGGCGGGTGACGCTTGGGACCTTTGGGATCGTGCTGGTCCTGGCCGGTATCGGAGGTTACGTAGCCAGACGACGTGCCCGGAGGCCGGTCTCGTCCTGGACGCCAAGGTCCATGGCCTGAGCGCGTGGAGCCCTTAGTGCGGTACAGCAGCGAAGTACAGCAACCCCACCGATACCAAGACCGTTCCGCAACGCACTTGTACGACCCTGGTGCGACCGGAAAGACCCTCATCGACCGATCCGGCTAGAGCTACGGATCAGAAGCTCATCGCTCGCCGCCCACGAAGATCCGCCGGACGGGCCCTAGTGGTCCATTTGTGGTCCGTGAGATTCTCACGGCGGCCGACAACTGCCGTTCATACAGGTCAGAGGGCATTGTCGTCGCGCAATCCGCACCGTCTTGAAAACCGTCGTGGCAGCGATGTCACCGTGGGTTCAAATCCCACACCCACCGCAGCAGGTCAGCGTTTATGCGGACCGGTGGACCAGAAGGGGTGTCTTCCATTCGGAGGTGCCCCTTCGGTTTTGTCTGTGTCTCGCGTTGTCCCGCCTGTAACTCACCTTTCGTCCGCAGCGTTGGTCCTGCGCTGGCCGCCGTGCTCGGCTGCTCCGTGGCCGGACGTAGCCCTGGTGCAGCGCGAGGGTGGTGTTACGAGCCACGGGGCCGACGTGCGGGGGCGGGTGGGCGGTGGGGCTTGTCAGTCTGTGAGTGCCGTGTCGAGGCGGGTCAGTGATGACTGCAGGCTTTTCAGCTGCTGCGGGTCCAGCGAGCCGAAGAGTTTGCGTAGGACATGGGCGCCCGCTTCTTCCGCCGCGGTCAGTGTGGTGCTGCCTGCGGCGGTCAGGGACACGGTCTTGCGGCGGCGGTCGTCGGTGTCGTCCGTGCGGGAGACCAGGCCGAGGCGTTCGAGTCCTTCCACGATCTGGGTGACGGACCGGGGGGCCTGGCCGAGGGTGTCGGCGAGTTGGGCCTGGTGCAGGGTGCCGTGCGTGGCCAGGGCCTGGAGGACCTTGGTGCGGGACAGGGAGAGTCCCACGGTCGACTGCATGTGCCGGTCCACGGCTCCGCGCAGGCCGTAGGCGATGGTGAGGAAGGCCAGTCCTACCTGCTCAGGGCCGGTGTCGGCGGTGATCGCCTCGTGCTCGCTCATGGTGTCGGGTATCCTCCCACACAGAGGTCATGAGGTACCTCACGAATGGAGTGAAGTGATGCCCCGTCCCGTTGCCGTGATCACTGGAGCCACCTCCGGCCTGGGCCGTATCGCCGCCATCGACCTGGCCGGCCGCGGCTACCGCATCGGCTTGGTGGCCCGCTCCCGTACCAAGGCCGACGCCATGACGAGTGAACTCAAGGCGGTGGCCGGTGACGTGCCGGTGGACGTCTTCTACGCGGATCTGGGCCTGATCTCAGATGCTCGACGGGTCGGACAGGAGATCGCCGCGTTCTACCCGCGTCTGGATGTGCTGGTCAACAACGCCGGGCTGCACGCCTTCTCGCAGCGCACCACCGCCGAAGGCTTCGCGGACATGACCGCGGTCAACTATCTGGGTCCATTCGTGCTGACCCACGCCCTGACCGACCGGCTCCTGGGCTCGGCGCCGTCCCGGATCGTCAACGTCGCCTCCGAGGCGTCCCGGCAGGCGAAGTCGATCGCACCGGCGGAGGACCTGCGCGATGTCGCCCCGTACAGCCGCCGGGAGTCGATGGCGCTGTACGGGCGGACCAAGCTGATGACGATCATGTGGACGCAGGAACTGGCCCGGCGTCTGGATCCCGCGAAGGTCACGGTCAACTGCTGTGATCCCGGCTTCAACGCCACCGGCCTGGGACGCGATCTGCCCGGATCCGGGGTGCTGCGGCGGGTGTTGAGCACGCTGCGCGTCGGGGATCCGCGCAAGGGCGCGGGCATCATCGTCCGGCTCGCCACCGACCCCGCGTTCGCGCACACCAGCGGCGGCTACTTCTCCGTTCGCGACGCCGAGCCGCTGGAGTGCCCCGAACCCGGGCGGGATCCCCGCGTACAGAAGGAGCTGTGGGATCAGACCATGGCGCTGCTGGCGGGCCGCGCCTTCGGCTGAGACCTGGCGGCTCCGTCTCAAGGAGGACGCCGGCCGGTACCGGGGTACCGGCCCCGGCGCGGATTCAGCCTTGAGTAGCTCACGCCGGCCACGCCTGACTCCTACGTTTTCACCCGGTGCCTGTCAGGCCCGCTTTCACACATCCTCATTTCTCCTGGTGGGAGTACTTTTCGTGGCCACCTTTCTCTACCGGCTCGGCCGGCTCGCCTTCCGGCAGCGCCGGCGTGTGCTCTTCGCCTGGGTCGCGGTGCTGATCGCCGCGGGCATCGGCATCAGCAGCGTCTCCGGCAGTACGACGGACGACTTCACCCTTCCCGGCACCCAGTCGCAGCAGGCCATCGACCTGCTGGAGGCGGAGTTTCCGCAGGCGTCCGCCTCGGGTGCCACCGCCCGCGTGGTCATCGAAGCGCCGGACGGCGAGAAGCTGACGTCGGCCGCCCACAAGGCTCAAGTGGAGGCGCTGGTCGATGACTTGCGCACGGCGCCGCAGGTGGCCACTGTCGCCGAACCGTTCTCCGGCGGGCTGGTGTCCGCCTCGGGCGGCATCGCCTACGCCCAGGTCACCTACGCCGTGCCGCAGGCGGAGATAACCACCGCTGCCTCCGACGCTCTGCGCGAGGTGGTACGGCAGGGCGCGGAGGCGGGCCTGGCCGTCAGCCTCGGCGGCAACGCGGTTCTGGACGAGGGTGGGAGCAACGCCGCGGAGCTGATCGGCCTGCTCGTCGCCGCGTTCGTACTGGTGATCACCTTCGGTTCGCTGGTCGCGGCCGGGCTGCCGCTGCTGTCCGCGATCGTCGGCGTCGGAATCGCGCTGTGCGGGATCACCGTCGCCTCGTCGTTCGTCGACATGGCTTCCAACGCGCAGACGCTGTCCCTCATGCTGGGCCTGGCGGTGGCCATCGACTACGCCCTGTTCATCGTCTCCCGCTACCGCAGCGAGCTGCTGCGGGGCCACCAGCCGGAGGAGGCGGTGGGCCGGGCCCTGGGGACAGCGGGATCCGCGGTGGTGTTCGCCGGGCTGACGGTGATCATCGCGCTGGTGGGTCTGTCCGTCATCGGCATCGCGATGCTGACCACCATGGGGCTGGCCGCGGCCTTCGCCATCACCGTCGCGGTCCTCGTCGCCCTGACCTTGCTGCCCGCGCTGCTGGGCTTCACCGGTACGCGCGTGGCCAGAGGGCGCCTGACCACGCGCAAGGCCGCACGCGGGACCACACCCCCGACTGCACGCCGGGCGCGCGCCGCAGAGCGTGGCAGCCGCACCACGATGGGGGTGCGCTGGGGCCGCTTCGTCACCCGCCATCCCTGGAAGATGCTCCTGGCCTCCGTCGTCGGCCTCGGCGTTCTGGCCCTCCCGGCGCTGTCGCTGCGGCTGACCCTGCCGGACGACAGCATGGCTGCCCCGGGCAGCACCCAGCGGATGGCCTACGACACCCTCAGCAAGGGTTTCGGGCCGGGCTTCAGCGGTCCGCTGACCGTCGTCGTCGACGCGCGCGGCAGCGACGATCCCGACGCGGCCGCGAAGGACACCACCGCGTTGCTGGATGGGCTCGACGATGTCGCCACCGTGCGACCGCCCGTCTTCAACGAGGCCGGTGACGTCGCCCTGATCACCGCCGTTCCGGGCAGTTCCCCCACCAGTCGGGCCACCGTGGATCTGGTGGCCGACATCCGTGAGCGCAGCACGGCCGCGGAGGGGGACGGCGGCGCGCGGGTGATGGTGACCGGCCCGACCGCCCTCAACATCGACGTCTCGGCCAAGCTGGGCGAGGCGATGGTGCCCTACCTGGCCATCGTTGTCGGGCTCGCGCTGATCCTGCTGTTGCTGGTGTTCCGTTCGCTGCTGGTTCCGCTGAAGGCCGCCCTCGGCTTCCTGCTCAGCGTGGTCGCCACCCTCGGTGTGCTGGTCGCTGTCTTCCAATGGGGCTGGCTCAAGGACGTGTTCGGCGTCGACGAGACCGCGCCGATCGTCAGTCTGCTGCCGATCCTGCTGATCGGCGTCGTCTTCGGCCTGGCCATGGACTACGAGGTCTTTCTTGTCTCCGGCATGCGCGAGGCGTACGTCCACGGAGCCTCGCCCACCGAAGCCATCGTCACCGGATTCCAGCACGGGGCCCGCGTGGTCACCGCTGCGGCCATCATCATGATCTCGGTGTTCGCCGGGTTCCTCCTCGACGACGTAGCCCTGGTGAAGTCGATCGGCATGGGGCTCGCCGTCGCGGTCCTCTTCGACGCGTTCGTGGTCCGTATGACCATCGTCCCGGCGGTGATGACCCTGCTCGGTGACCGGGCCTGGTCGCTTCCCGCCTGGCTGGACCGGATCCTGCCCAACGTGGATGTGGAGGGCGAGAAGCTGCGCCGCATCCTCGACGACCGAGATCGGGCTGCGGGCGTACCCGTCCTCACCGGCCAGGCCGCAGGCGTGCCCGCTGCCCTCACGGACCAGAAACCGGAGCCGGCTGCCCCCGTCGGCTGAACGCCCGGAAGCCCCGTCCGTCGGTCTCCCGCCCCGGAGCCGACGGGCGGCGGCTCTCTCCCTCTGGACCGACGGGACGGACCGGACCGACCTCGGACCGACCCGGACCTGCGAGGACCCGCAAGGACCCGCGACGCCCGACTACTACGAAGGCGCCCTCCCATGCCCGAGCCGATCACCCCGGTGCCCGCCCCCCGTACCGCCACGTACGCCGCCGCCCGGCTGCCGCACTCGCTGACCAGCGATCCGGACCAGCGCGTGGCGGTGTCCATCATCAGCGGGCTCGCCGCGTGGCGGATGCTCGACCAACGGCACCCGCGGCTGCGCCGGTGGGCCCTGCCCGCGTTCTGCTCCCTGTTGGCCCTGCCCTCGCTGCTCAACCCGGCCAACCGCGCCCACCTGCCCAGCGAGATCGCCCTCACCCTCGCCTACACCGTGCCCCTGCTGTGGCGCGAGCGGCACCCCGGCCTGGTCTTCGCCCTGACGACCTGCGCCTCGCTGCTGGCCCTGCCCCTCCACGTACTCAACGGCGCCGACGCCGCCCGCATCGTCGCGCTGTACAACGTCAGCCGCTACGGCACGCCGCGCCAACTGGCCGCCGCCTGCACCGTCACGGCGGCCCAACTCGTCGTGTGGGCCTCGGCGTTCTGGGGCAGTGGGCATCTCCAGCACGCCAAAAGACCCGAGATGATCACCCTGCTCACCATGCTGGCCGTCACCGCCTGCGCGGGCCTCGCCCTGACCGGGCGGCTGGCGAAGGCGTACATCGTGGCCCTGGAGATCGAACGGGACCAGCAGGCGCGGCTGGCGGCCGCGCGCGAACGCACCCGGGTGTCGCGCGAGATGCACGACATCCTCGGCCACACCCTCGCCGTGATCGTCGGCCTGGCCGACGGCGCCGCGGCCCTGGCCAAGATCCGGCCCGAACGCTCGGCCGACACCTTGCTCATCATCGCCGACAGCGGGCGCGAAGCCCTCGCGGAGCTGCGCCGTCTCCTCATCGTCATCGACGACCGTCCTCCGACGGCGGAAGACGTGCCGCTGACCCCGCAGCCGACTCTGGACGATCTCACCGCGCTGCTGACCCGTGTACGGGCCGCCGGCCCCGCCGCCACGCTCCGTACCGACGGCGACCTGACCGCGCTCAGCAAAGGAGTGCAGCTCACGGCCTACCGCATCGTCCAGGAAGCGCTCACCAACACCCTCAAGCACGCGGCGTCCGACACCCGCGTCGAGGTGAACGTGACCACCGACGGCAGCACGGTGCACGTGAGCGTCGAGGACTGCGGACCGCCACGCCGCGCGGACACCGAACACCCCGGCGGCCAGGGGCTGGTCGGTATGCGCCGGCGCGCCGCCCTCTACCAGGGCCGGATCAGTGCCGGACCCACCCCCTCGGGAGGCTGGCGCGTCCACACCGCTCTCAGCGCCCCCACCGTCGCCATGGAGAAGCACCTCACATGACCACCGTCCTCGTCGTCGACGACCAGACCCTGCAGCGGCTCGGTTTCCGCATGCTGCTCGAAGCCCAGGCCGACATGACCGTCGTCGGCGAAGCCGCCGACGGACACGACGCCGTCCGTATGACCGCCGAACTGCGCCCCGATGTCGTGCTCATGGACATCCGCATGCCCGGCCTCAACGGCATCGAGGCCACCCGCCGTATCTCCGCGTCGGGAGGCCGCTCCCGCGTCCTGGTCCTGACCACCTTCGACCTCGACGAGTACGCGTACGAAGCCCTGCGCGCGGGGGCCGCGGGCTTCTTCCTCAAAGACGCACGCCCCGAGGAACTGGTGGTCGGGATCCGCGCGGTGGCCGCCGGAGACTGCGTCACCTCACCGAGTCTGACCCGCAGGCTGATCAACGCCTTCACCACCGTACGGCCGCAGCAGCACCTCGACCCGGTCCATCTCAGCCGCGAGCAGCGACAACAACTGGCCCTCCTCACCGAGCGGGAGCGCGAAGTACTCGCCGCCGTCGCCTGCGGGTCGTCCAACGCCGAGATCGCCGCCGAACTCCACCTGGCCGAGTCCACGGTGAAGTCCCACGTCAGCCGCATCCTCGCCAAGATCAACGTCCGCGACCGCGTCCAGGCGGTCATCTTCGCGTACGACGTCGGCCTGGCCCGCCCCAACTGATCCCGCGCACAGCAGCCGCAGCACCCATCAGCACCCATCGGCACTCATCAGCAGCCGGGCCGGACGGCCACCGCACGCCCTTCACCACCCGCGCCCTTCATCACCCACGCCTCACCAGGAGCGACCGCCCCATGCCCAGGCACCCTCAACCCACCCGCCGCCCATGCGCCCGCACCGCGACCCCCGCCCCAGGGGCAGCGGCATGAGCACCCTCGCGCAGGAGATAACCGTCGCCGGTACGAGCGTTGTCGTCGCGGCCGCCGCCCACCGGTACCTCTACCTGCGGCTCGTCAAGAACATCACCGCCTCCCGCCGGCTGCGCCGCGGTGGGCAGATCACGGCGGTGGCGCTGACCGCCCTGGTCCCCGCCGGTGTACTGACAGCCCAGTACGCCGACCCCACACGCGTCGCGTGGCTCGTCCGGCCGGTGTTCGCCTGGGTCGCGTGCGCCGCCTACCTCCTGCTCGTCCTCGCCGTCCTCGAAGTTCCGAGGTATCTCACAACGCGCTCGCTACGAGGGCGCGCCCACGTAACCCTTTGCACGCCCGCTCCATGCCCCGACCTGCCGACGATGGCCGGCCGCCGCCTCGTACTCGCCCGCTCGGTCGCCCTGCTGGCCACAGCGACCGCCACCGCCACCACCGGCTACGGCTTCCACCGCGGCCTGGGACCACCCGACATCAAGACGTTGCCCATCAACCTGCGCCGACTCCACCCGTCACTCGACGGCATGCGCATCACCATGGCCAGCGACCTGCACCTCGGCCCCTTCTTCGGCCGCGCCCACACCGCCCGCAACGTCCGCCTGATCAACAGCACTTCGCCCGACATCGTCGCGATCGTCGGCGACCTCTCCGACGGCAGCGCCGAAGACCTCGCAGGACACGCGGAACCGCTGGCGCGACTCGCGTCCACCCACGGCACCTACTTCGTCACCGGCAACCACGACTACCGCTACGACGTCGACGCCTGGATCGACACCCTCACCGAATTCGGCATCACCACCCTGCGCAACACCCGCACCCTGATCACCCACCGGGGCGGAGCCGTCGACCTGGCCGGCGTCACCGACGTCGAAGGCGAACGCCACCACGACACCCCCGACTACGACAAGGCCCTCGCCGACCGCGACGCCTCCCACCCCGTCGTTCTCCTCGCCCACCAGCCCGTCCAGGTACACGAGGCCGCCCGACACGACGTGGATCTCCAGCTCTCCGGGCACACCCACGGCGGAGGCTTCTTCCCCGGGAACCTGCTCGTCCCCCTGACACAGCCGGTCACGGCAGGACTGGCCACCTTCGGCAGCACCCAGCTCTACGTCTCACGCGGGGTCGGGGCCTCCCTTCCCCCGATCCGGGTCGGAGCCCCACCGGACATCACGGTGATCGAACTGCGCGGCGCCCGGTAGACAGGCGCCCTGGTCAACAGCCCGAAGCGGGACCTCCACGCGGGACGGGTCTACGTGCCCTGGCCGACGGTGAAGACCTCGTCGTAGTAGCTGATCTCCATGTCCTTGATGAGCATTTCCCGGAACATCGCGGTGTCGCCCTGTCTGCCCCGCCAGTCGAGGTACTCCTCGTAGTGGCCTCGGGTGGTCCAGCGGGTCACGGACACCACCTTGTCCTCGTGGTCCTGGTCGCGCCACAGGCGGATCTCCTCGCAGCCGCCGTGGGTGAGTGTGTCGGGCAGGACCTGCCGCAGGGTGGCGATGAGTTCGGCGGCACGGCCGGGCTTGGTGTGGAAGGTGTTCGTGGCCTGGACGCTCACGGTCGTGCGCCTCCTTGGTCGGGTGCGGGTCGAGCTGATGGTCGCGCACGCGTCGCCGACCTGTGGAGAGGACACGCGTCCTCGGCGCATTGTCGTGTTGTCGTGCGGTTCCGGGGCGCGGTGGGGGTGGAGCGGTGGGGGTGGAGCGGTCCTCGCGCAACTCCTGCGGAGCGAAATGGGGCTCACTGTACGGGAGTTGGTGGCTCTACCGGTCGGTATGTCCTTGTTCTTGAAAAGGGAACCAGTTGTGGACACTTGGTCATACTCTGGGCGCCTGCCGGGCCCTTTGGGGGGTGCCCGGCCTCGATCAGAGGACGCACATGCGCTATTCCCGCACGCTCTCCACCGCCGTCGCCACGGCCGCGGTGGTCGCCGGAACGGTTCTGTTGCCGACGCAGGCTCAGGCCGTCGGCTCGGTTCATCTGTACAAGGTCTACTACGACAGCCCCGGCACGGACCGTCGTACCAACGCCAGTCTCAACGCCGAGTACGTGCAGATCCGCAACACCACCACCAGGGCCGTCAGCCTGACGGGCTGGACGGTCGTCGACGCCTCAAGTCACAAGTACACGTTCGGCAGTTACTCCCTCGCCCGGGGCAAGACCGTCACCGTGCGCACGGGTTCGGGCACGAACACCGCGGCCAACCGCTATCAGGGGCGGGCCGCGTACGTCTGGAACAACGACCGGGACAAGGCCACGCTCAAGAAGTCGACGGGGGCCTTGGTGGACACCTGCTCGTACAACTCGACCCGCGTCGACTACAAGGTCTGCTGAACGGCTCACTGAACGGCTCGCCCGAACGGTTCGCTGAACGGCTTGTCGCGATGTGCGTCGGCGCTCGTCCTCGGGGGAGGGGACGGGCGCCGACGCCGTTACGTCGCCGACAAGGCGCGCCGTCACGCGACCCGGTCATCGTTCCTCCACATCTCCGCGCACAACCAGACATGGAATTCCGGTGTCTAGCAGGTGACCAACGGGACACACCGTCCCGTTCTGCGCGTTCGAGTACGTTCGAGGAGACCCACCGTGCGCCACCACAAGCGCCTCTCGCGCCTCACCTCAACAACCGTGGCCGCAGCCGCGGTTGCCGCCGCCCTGCCGCTCGCCTTCGCGCCCGGCGCATACGCGGACGAGCCCATCACGCCGGATCTGACCGTGTCTGAGCTGTCGGGGAATCAGCTCAGCCCCGGCGAGATCCGCAACGACTCCGTCACCCTCACCAACAACGGCACCGCCGCCACCGACGGTGTCACCTTTCGGCTGCGGCTCACCCGCGGGCTGGCCTTCACCGCGCCCGTCGACGGCTGTACGTATTCGACGGTCGGGGACAAGGTCAAGCAGGCCGTGTGTGAGCTGGATGTCGGCATCGCGCCCGGCGAGAGCTACACGGTGCCGGTGAAGTTCAAGGTGCTGAAGAAGGCGCTGATGGAGGTCGTCGAGTACGGCACGAGCCGCACCGGCGAAGACCCGGGGGAGGGCTACGACCAGGCCAACCGCCGGCTCGCGCTGGACACGGACAGCTCGGCCGATCTCGTCGCGACGGGGGACGAGGCCAAGGGGAAGCCCGGCAGCAAGGTCATCGTCACACCCTCGATCCGCAACGACGGACCGGGCTGGATCCAGAACAACGAGAGCGACGACCACCCGGCGCTCCTCGTGAACATCCCCAAGGGCACGACGGCCGTCGAAGTCCCCGAGAACTGCCTGCCGTTCGGGATCGACGGGCCGACCGGTCCTTCGGAGCCGGGGCACCCGAAGTACGTCTGCCAGGAGGACGACTACACCCTGGAGGTCGGGGAGATCGAGGCGTTCGCCATCGTCCTGAAGATCGACAAGAGCCGGCGGGCCGACACGTCCGGCGTGGTCAAGGCCACGTCGAACTACGACATCGACCCCGTGTACGACACCAACAAGGCGAACAACAAGGCCACGTTGAGCATCGACGTGCTGTAGGGCGGTGGATGGGTAGACGGAGGGGGCGTTCACCGCGGTTCGAACCGGTGAACGCCCCCTCTACCCGTGTACGACCTACCTGTGTACGACCCTCCCGTGTACGACGCTACGCCGGGCCCGCCGTCAGGCGTGACGCCGAGGCGATCGTCGCGCGCGCCTCGTGTTCGGTCAGGCCCGTCCGTACGGCGGCGTCGACCAGCTTCTCCACCAGCGACTCGCCGAAGCCGTGCTCGTACGCCCGGCAGGCCGCCCAGAACAGCCGGGTGTTGCGCTGGCCCGCGTGTGCGGCGAGTACGAACTGCACCAGGCCGTGGCCCTGCTGCGGCCGGCCTCCCCGGTGGCCTCCCGGGCCCGCGTGGCGACCGCGCTCGGGGGGCGTGAGCAAGCGCAGCAGGGCGCGTGGGCAGGGCGCCGGGGTGAGGCCGGCCGAGCCGGGGGCGAGTCGGTACGCGCCACGGGCGGTGACGGAGCCCGGCCCCACGAGATAGCCGCCCGCGCCCCGTACGTCGATTCCCGGCGCCAGGCGGCCCGCCGAGTTGGGGACCGTGATGCCGGCCGGACCCGACAGCCAGATGTGCCGGCCGCCGCTCGGGGTGAGCACGACCACGGTCTCCGGCAGCGTGAACAGGTGTTGGAAGGCGAGTTGCTGGAGCGCGGCCACGGAGTCCGGCGTGGGGTCTGCCGTAGTCGCGGTCGTGGCCGTAGCCGCAGCCGAAGTCGTCGGCGTGACGTCCAGGTCGATGCCGACCAGGTGGTGCGGCGCCCGTCCGCAGGCGATGCCGTACCCCGTCGCCCAGGGCGCGGCGGCGAACAGTGCCCGTACGGCCGCCGGATCGGTCGTGGCGTCGTGCACGCCGTGACCGAGGCGGCCGCATTCACCTCGGCATGGATGGGCGCCTCCGCCGGGTCCCCTGCCGGGACCTGCGCCTGGCTCGTCCCGATGGGGCGAGCGCAGGGCGGGGAGCTTGCTGGAGGACAGCGGGATGACGGGGAACCCGCTCTCCGCTGCGGAGAGGGCGTATGCGAGGGCCAGGGTGGTCGTGTGCCGGGCGGTGATGGCCATGGGTCTATGTTCGCACTGTTGTTCGAAGAAGGGGAGTGGGAAAGATTGGCCGAAAGTGTGCCGAAACGCTTCACCCCTTGTGGGAGCAGGGCTGTGGCGCGATCCGTACGCGTGCATACCTACCGAACTGGCCCGTTGATGTCGGGAAGGGGGTTTATCGACATGTCCTCACGCTTGCGAGGGAATAACCCGCTCAGGGCTGGTTCGCAGGGGATTCGGTGGGCAATTCTGAGTCCGCGACGTCGAGCACAACGTCGAGGCGGTCGGCCAACTGCCCCGGCAAAAGCCGTACTTCTCGTTCAGAAGATCTCGTTCCTGGAGGAACTGACATGGCAAGCTTCCGTACCGCCCGCGTCTTCGCCGCTGTCGCCGCTCTCCCCCTCGCTGCGGCTCTCTTCACCGGCTCGGCGTCGGCCGATGACTTCGCGGACGACGGATCGAACGCCAGCGTGGCCACGATCGTGGGCAGTGGTGTGGGCGACGACAACTCCGGCAACTCGACGACGACCCAGCAGGTGGCGACCGGCGCTGGTGCGTCGAACCAGAACAACACCGCCAACGTGAACGGCTCCGGGTTCACGGTGATCGACCAGTCCAACGAGAACATCGCGGTGAACTTCGTCAATCTCTGGTGATACGCGGCCCGACGGGGGGCCTGCTGAGGGCTGAGGGGTGAGCGGCGGTCTGCGCGACGGTACTTCGGTGCCGTTGCGCAGACCGTCCTCTTTTTGCGCCCGCCGCCCGCCCCGCACCCGCCGCGCGTGCCGGCCCCCTTCCTATGGCATGCCCCCACCCCCTCTAACCCCGGGTGGACGTCCCACACCCCAGTACCATCCGCCGGTGGCCCGCCTTTCCCTCCTCACTAAGGTGTACGGCTCCGACACCCCCGTCCTCGCGTGCGCGGCCCGCACCGCTCCCACCTGCGGAGACGTCCGGAGCGCCGTTCCCACAAGGCCTCACGGCCACCACGCGACAAGGCGTCGAAGATCGACAGCGGCCCTCCGTCTCCGGGGTGGACCCTGACGAGTGTCCTCACCTCCTCCATCTTCAGGAGGTGGACCAAGCACCACTCCTACTCCCTGAGGCGGACGAAGCTTCGGGACCTGGGGCCGATCCCCTGAGATGGGCCCGCTCCTAGCGTGGAGTCATGACCACGCCCCTCTGCACGAGCGCCCCTAAGGCGGCCTCGTACTCGCCGTACCACCCCAACTCACATCCACCCGCTCATGCCCACCCGCATCAGCAGTCCCATGCGCACGCGCCGCCCTACAAGTCCTTCTCGTCGTACGTACGGGCGCGGGGGCCCGTGCTGCTGCGGACCGCTCGCTCGCTCACCGCGAATCCGAGCGACGCCGAGGACCTGTTGCAGACCGCGCTCACCAAGACGTACGTCGCCTGGGACCGGATCGAGGACCACCGTGCCCTCGACGGATACGTCCGCCGGGCGCTCGTCAACACCCGCACCTCGCAGTGGCGCAAGCGCAAGGTCGACGAGTTCGCCTGCGAGGAGCTGCCCGAGCCGACCGGTCTTCCCGCGCCCGACCCCGCCGAGGAGCAGGTGCTCCACGACGCGATGTGGCGCGCGGTGATGAAGCTGCCCGACCGGCAGCGGGCGATGGTGGTGCTGCGTTACTACGAGGACTTGAGCGAGGTCCAGACCGCCGAGGTGCTCGGGGTCTCCGTCGGCACGGTCAAGAGCGCGGTGTCACGCGCGCTGGGGAAGCTCCGCCAGGACCCGGAGCTGGTGCCCGTCCGCTGATCCGTCCTGCTCCGCACCCAGTGTTTTTCTACTCCCGGGTAGTGACATACCACGTGGTATGTGCGCAGAATCTCCGCAAAACCTTTCTGCCACGCCACGCCACGCTGCGCCGCTGCCGCGTAGCGCCAGCGCCCACCGGGAGGACGCCGTGCTGAGCACCATGCAGGACGTACCGCTGACTGTGACCCGCATCCTGCGCCACGGGATGACCATCCACGCGAAGTCGCAGGTCACCACCTGGACCGGGGAGAGTGAGCCGCAGCGCCGCAGCTTCGCCGAGATCGGCGCGCGTGCGGCACAGCTCGCCGGCGCCCTGCGCGACGAGCTCGGTGTCACGCGTGACGAGCGGGTCGCCACTCTCATGTGGAACAACTCAGACCATGTCGAGGCATACTTCGCGATCCCCTCCATGGGGTCCGTCCTCCACACGCTCAACCTCCGGCTCCCGCCGAAGCAGTTGATCTGGATCGTCAACCACGCCGCCGACCGCGTCGTCCTGGTGAACGGCTCCCTGGTGCCGCTCATCGCGCCGCTCCTCCCCCACCTGCCGACCGTCGAGCACGTCGTCGTCTCCGGCCCCGGTGACCGGGGACCGCTCGCCGAAGCCGTCGCCGGGACCGACGGCCGCGTCCAGGTGCACGAGTACGAGGACCTGATCGCCGGCCGCCCCACCACGTACGACTGGCCCGAGCTGGACGAACGCACCGCCGCCGCCATGTGTTACACCTCCGGCACCACCGGCGAGCCCAAGGGCGTCGTCTACTCGCACCGTTCGATCTATCTGCACTCCATGCAGATCAACATGGCCGAGTCGATGGGCCTGACCGACAAGGACACGACCCTTGTCGTCGTACCGCAGTTCCACGTGAACGCGTGGGGCCTGCCGCACGCCACCTTCATGACCGGCGTCGGCATGCTGATGCCCGACCGGTTCCTGCAGCCCGCCCCGCTGGCGGACATGATCGAACGCGAGAAGCCCTCGCACGCCGCCGCCGTGCCGACGATCTGGCAGGCGCTGCTCGCCGAGGTCACCGCCAGGCCGCGCGATCTGACGTCCATGGTCCGCGTCACGATCGGCGGCTCGGCCTGTCCGCCCGCGCTGATGGAGGCGTACGACAAGCTCGGCGTACGGCTCTGCCACGCCTGGGGCATGACGGAGACCTCGCCGCTCGGCACGATGTCCAACCCGCCCGCCGGTCTCACCGCCGAGGAGGAGTGGCCGTACCGCGTCACGCAGGGCCGTTTCCCCGCAGGCGTCGAAGCGCGGCTGTCCGGCCCCGGCGGAGACACGCTGCCGTGGGACAACGAGTCGGCCGGCGAGCTGGAGGTGCGCGGGCCGTGGATCGCCGCCGCCTACTACGGCGGCGCAGGCGCCGAACCGCTCAAGCCCGAGGACAAGTTCAGCGAGGACGGCTGGCTGAAGACGGGCGACGTCGGCGTCATCAGCCCCGACGGCTATCTCACCCTCACCGACCGCGCGAAGGACGTCATCAAGTCCGGCGGCGAGTGGATCTCCAGCGTGGAGCTGGAGAACGCGCTCATGGCGCACCCGGACGTCGCCGAGGCCGCCGTGGTCGCCGTGCCCGACGACAAGTGGGGCGAACGGCCGCTCGCGACAGTCGTGTTGAAGGAGGGCGCGAGCACCGACTACGCGGCGCTGAAGACCTTCCTCGCCGGGAAGATCGCCAAGTGGCAGCTGCCGGAACGCTGGTCGGTGGTGGAGTCGGTACCGAAGACGAGCGTCGGCAAGTTCGACAAGAAAGTGATCCGGAAGCAGTACGCGGACGGGGAGCTGGACGTCACGCGCCTCTAGATCATTCTCGGCGCGTTCTCGACGACACGGCACCAACTGGCTCCCTGCGAGGGTCAGTTGGTGCCGATCTTCGCGAGCAGGTCCACGATCCGCGCCTGTACGTCCTCGCTCGTGGACCGCTCGGCGAGGAAGAGCACCGTCTCCCCGGCCGAGAGCTGCGGCAGTTCCGCGCGGTCGATGCCGGTGGAGGTGTAGACGACCAGCGGCGTACGGTTCAACTGGCCGTTCGCGCGCAGCCAGTCGATGATGCCCGCGCGTCGGCGCCGTACCTGCATCAGGTCCATGACCACCAGGTTCGGCCGCATCTGGCCCGCGAGCGTGACCGCGTCGCTGTCCGTCCCCGCGCGCGCCACCTGCATGCCGCGGCGCTCCAGCGTCGCCGTGAGCGCGAGCGCGATCTCCTCGCTCTCCTCGATCAACAGCACGCGTGGCGGGTGCTGTTCGCTGTCGCGCGGCGCCAGGGCCTTGAGCAGTACGGCGGGGTCGGCGCCGTACGCCGCCTCGCGCGTCGCCTGCCCCAGCCCGGCCGTCACCAGCACCGGGACCTCGGCGGCGACGGCGGCCTGGCGCAGCGACTGGAGCGCGGTACGGGTGATGGGGCCGGTCAGCGGGTCCACGAACAGCGCCGCGGGGAAGGCGGCGATCTGCGCGTCGACCTCCTCGCGTGAGTGCACGATCACCGGGCGGTAGCCGCGGTCGCTCAGGGCCTGCTGGGTGGAGACGTCGGGAGCGGGCCAGACCAGCAGGCGGCGCGGGTTGTCCAGCGGCTCGGGCGGCAGTTCGTCGTCGACGGGCCGGGGCTGGGGCCGGTTGGCGACCTCGACCGCGCCGCCGGGGCCGTCCAGCGGCTGGGGGCCCTCGGCGCCCTCGTCCGGGGCGCCTATGGCGTAGGCGCGGCCCTCCGAGTGCGGGCCGTGGGCGAGCGGGCCGCCCTGGCCGCCGTGGGAGGGGCCGGAGGGGGACGACCCGGTGCCGTTGCCGGTGCGGGGCTCCTCGGGCTCGTGCGGGGCGGACAGCCTGCGGCGGCGGCCGGCGCCGAGGGTCTGGTTCTGCTGCTTGGTGATCTGCTGCGAGAAGGGCACGCCCTGGCCGAGCGTACGGACGCTGAAGGCTCGCCCCTGCGTGGAGTCCGCCGACATCGGCTCCTCCTCGGGCAGCGGCTGGGCGGGCGGCAGTGGCTGGGCGGCGCGGGGGTCCTGGGGGGTTCTGCCGTCGGCCGAGCCGTCGGCCGTGCCGCGGCCGTCGCTGTCACCGCTGTCACCGGTGTCGGCGTCGTCGTCCGCGTGGGCGTGCTCGGTCGCCGGTACGGCTCCGGGGACGGGCCACGAGGGCTGCCCGCCGGGCATCACGCCGACGCCGGAGGCGGTGGGCATCCCCGGCGCCCAGCTGTTGGGATCCATGTCCGGGTCCGTGTCGGGGCCCACGGGCGGGGCGCCGTTGTCGCCGGTCTCCGGCGCGGGGGCGTTCGTACGACCACGCCGTTGGTCCGTCGGAGCCGTACTCGGAGCCGTGACCGGGTGCGGCCTCAGGGGTGTGTGGTCGGCGCGCGGGTCCGACCGTGCGGAGTCGTGGCGCCCCGGCACCGACGCGTCGGGCGCCGGCGCCCGGTCGGCGTCGGCCGGCGGGAGCGCGAACTGCGCGCGGGGGGGCGCGGCATCGCCGACGGGCGCGGGCGCGGGCCGCTGCTGGGCGGGCGCCAGCGCGCGCCGGGTGCGGCGGACGGCCGGCTGCTGTTGCTGCGGTGCCGCGGCCTGAGCCGTCGCCTGTGCCGTCGCCTGCTGTTGCGGGGCCTGCCGCGGGGTTTGCTGCGGGAGCTGTGGCGGGGCCTGCTGCGGCGTGGGGGACGGGCCGGCGGGCAGGGCCGGGAGCGCGTTCTGGCCACCGCGCCGGGCACGCCGCCCCGTACCGGCCGCCGCGGCTTCCTGCTGTGCGCCGTGCGGTACGCCCTGCGGCGGTACGGCCTGGCCGAGGGCCGCGCGCCCGGTCGGATGGGAGCCCTCGGCAGCCGTCACGACCGATCCCTCGGAAGCGGCGGATGCCACGGCCTGGGGAGCGGGGGGAGCAGGGGGAGCCTGGGGGCCGGACACCGCGAGTTCGGCGCCGGGTACGACGCCGGCCGCGTTCTCCGCCGGGCTCGGCCGGCCGCGCCTGCGGCCCGTACCCCCACCGGGGGCGCCACCGCCGCTGCTCCCGCCCGAGTCCTGCGCCGGGATGAGTTCCTGCTGCCCAGGCGCCTGCGAGTCCGGACCGGGGGCCCCTTCCGTACGAGCCCTGCGCCGCCCCGTGGGCTCCCCGGGCTCCTCGCCCGCAGCCCCCAGGAACGCGTCCGTTGACGCGCGCCGCGCACGCCGCCGCCCACCGCCGCCGGACCGGCCGGAACCACCGGTCGACCCCGGCGCCTCCTCCTGCTGAACCGGCGCCTGGCTCTCCTCGGGCGTGGGCGGATGGAACGTCCCCGACCCGTCCCCGAGCGGCACTTCGAGCACGTACGCGCTGCCGCCCATGCCCGGCATCTCGTGCGTCTGCAACACCCCGCCGTGCGCCCGTACGATCCCCCGCACGATCGGCTCGTGCACCGGATCGCCGCCCGCGAACGGTCCGCGCACCTCGATCCGTACGACATCCCCGCGCTGCGCCGCCGCGACCACGATCGTCGAGTCGACGTAGGCGCCGCCCGGCACCGCCCGCGTCCGGCCGGTCGAGTCGACGCCCGCCACGTCGGCCGTGAGATGCGCGAGCGCCGTCGCCAGCCGTACGGGGTCGACCTCCGCCTCGATGGGCGGCGCGTGCACCGCGAACTGCGCCCGGCCGGGGCCGATCAGCTCGATCGCACCCTCGACACCGGCCGCCACGACTCCGTCGAGCAGCACCTTGACCTTGGTCAGCTGCTCCAGACCCTCGTCGAGCCGCTGGTAGCCGAGGACGTTGTCCACGAGCGTCGTCATCCGGGCGTAGCCGGCCGACAGGTGGTGCAGCATCTGGTTGGCCTCGGGCCACAGTTGGCCGGCCGGGTCGGCGGCGAGCGTCGACAGCTCACCGCGCAGCTCCTCCAGCGGGCCGCGCAGCGCGCCGCCCAGCACGGCCGCCAGCTGGTGGTGGCGGCGGGCCGTGTTGTCGTACCGCTCCGCAAGCTCCTCGATCTCGGCCGCGTACCGGTCGCTGCGGTCGGCGAGTTCGGCGGTGTGCCGCTCGACGGCCTCGGCGAGTTCCGTCTCGTGGCGCTCGATCGTCTCCGCCAGCTCCGTCGCGTGCCGCTCGGCCGCCTCGCTGGCCTCGGTCGCGTGCGTCTCGACCAGTTCCTCGTACGGACGCCGGTCGGTGAACGTCATCACCGCGCCGACGAGCTGCTCCCCGTCCCGTACGGGCGCGGTGGTCAGGTCGACCGGCACCTGCTTGCCGTTCTTCGCCCACAGCACCTGCCCCCGCACGCGGTGCTTGCGGCCCGACTTGAGGGTGTCGGCGAGGGGGGAGTCCTCGTACGGGAACGGCTCGCCGTCACCGCGCGAGTGCAGGATCAGCGGGTGCAGCTCCTGGCCGCCCAGATCGCTGGCCCGGAAGCCGAGGATCTGCGCGGCGGCGGGGTTGACGAGTACGACGCGGCCGTCGGTGTCCGTACCGACCACGCCCTCGGCGGCGGCCCGCAGGATCATCTCGGTCTGCCGCTGCGAACGCGCCAGCTCCGCCTCGGTGTCGACGGTCCCGGACAGATCGCGGACGACGAGCATCAGCAACTCGTCGCCGGTGTAGTTGTGCAGGTCGTTGTAGGCCTGGGCCTGCTGGCCGTCCTCCAGGTTGGCGCTGGTGACCTCGACGGGGAACTCGCTGCCGTCCGTACGCCGCGCGATCATCCGGGTCGGCTTCGTACGGCCCCGCTCGTCGGAAGCCTCGGGCCGGCGCATCGAACCGGGGATCAGGCGCGGGTCGAACTCCGGCAGGAGATCGAGCAGACCGCGCCCGACCAGGGCCGTACCAGGGGTTTCGAAGGTTTCGAGGGCGATGGTGTTGGCGTTGACGACGGTGCCGTTGCTGTTGACGAGCACCAACCCGTCGGGGAGTGCGTCAAGTATCGCCGCGAGGCGAGCAGCGCCTCGGGATGGCCTGCTGCTCACGACGACGCTTCCTCCCTGAACCACTGCACCTTGCGGACGGCCGGTCCCATCTTGCCCCTCTGAGTCTCAGCCTGTCACTGGAGGGAGTCTAAGGGCTGGGGGCATGGCGGCGCGGCGGATGAGGGGGAGCTCTCACCAAGGTTGTGTGCACACCCCGTACGCACCCCCCTCGTGCGCCCCTGCCACCCCCGCCACCCTCGCGGCTCAGCCCCGCGCGGCGGGGAGCACGGGGACGAGGTTCTGCCAGCGGGAGATCTCGCACCCGTTCTTACGGCTGAACGTCGCGTCGACGCTGCGCCCCTGCCACGTCCCGGTGACCCGGGCGGTGGCGGGCCCGCCCATCTGCATGGTGCACATCTGCCCCTTGGGCACCGGCGCGAAGGGGTCCTTCTCCTCCCCGGCCAGCTCGTCCAGCCGCGCACACGCGGACGTGGACTCGGGGTGCGTACCGCCGGCGGGCCCGCAGCGCAGCTCGTATGTGCCGTCGGCGCGCGTGATGTTGGTGTCGACGACGGTCACGGTGAGCCGGTCCTGCTCCCGCTCCTGGAGCAGCGACGACAACGGCAGCGGCGCGAGATCGAGCGGCCCGGCGACGGCGGTGGGCGTGAAGGCGGCCACGGCGACGAGCGAGGCGGCGAAGGCGGCGGGGGCGACGAGGGAGAAACGACGCGACATGGGAGCTCCTGACGGCAGACGATTCCGAGGGGCCCGACGGTGCGCGCCCGGCATCACTAACGCGCGTGAGGCCCAGTCGTTGCGCACCGGCGAGGGGCGCGAAGAAGCGCTTTGCCCTGCGGGCTTCCCGCCTAGTACCGTGGGCGGCGATTGGTGACACCGCGCTCGGCTGTGTCATCATCTGACACGCACCACCCGCGCCCGCGCGGGTGTGCTGGAGGCGTCGCCTAGTCCGGTCTATGGCGCCGCACTGCTAATGCGGTTTGGGACTTAAATCCCATCGAGGGTTCAAATCCCTCCGCCTCCGCTCACCACCCACCGAAGCCCCGTCCACCAGGCCGGGGCTTCGGCCGTTGCCGGCCACTGTTTCGGGGAGTTTCCGCAGCTCAGCCCAGGTCCGGCTAATGGATTTCACGTGACGCCGCAGGTCATGTAATGTTGTTCTCGCAACGCGGACGGGCCCGAAAAGCCCAGCACGACAAGCACTCGTAGCTTAACGGATAGAGCATCTGACTACGGATCAGAAGGTTGCAGGTTCGAATCCTGCCGAGTGCACAGCAGCTCAGAGGCCCCATCGAGGAATCGATGGGGCCTCTGGCGTTGAGCCGTACAGCAGCGAAGTACAGCAACTTCGCGCATGAGAGCAGACAAGCCCGCGACACCGGCCGACGGCTGAGTTGGGCACCTCGTTCTCGAACGGTAGGACGGGCGTGGGGCACCCGAGTCTCAAGAAGTGCCCTGGCCCGAGGCCCGGTCAGCATCCCGTGCACATCCAGCTCCCCCTACGTAGCGGGCAGTTGGTAGTTCAGCACGTACGCGTCTGCGGCCATGACCGTGTCGCACACCTCCACGGCGCGGCCTTTGGTGTCGAAGGCGGTGCGGATCAGGTGGATCACGGGCACTCCGGAGGCGAGCCGAAGCGTCTTCACTTCTGGAGGGGAAGGCATGCGGGCCCGGATCTCTTCCTCGAAGTGGTCGAGCGTGTGGCCCAGTTCTTCCAGTCGGGCGTAGATGCCGCCGGGGCCGGGATCGGGCTGGGCAATGGGGGTGTTGCGGGCCAGGTCGAGCGGGAGGTAGGAGATGGCGAACTCGACGGGACGGCCGTCCAGCAGGTATCGGCGGCGCCTGGCCAGGACGCGCCGAGGTGCGCCGAGCCGAGCGGAGATGTCCGGGGTCGGGCGCTCTTCCTTGACCTCCAGGTTGTCCACCTCTGGGCGGCTGCCGGCGGCGTCGGCCTCCACGATGAAGGCGGACTTCCCTTGCTCGCGATGGCGCCGTGCGAACCGGTCGGATGCCAGGCGGCGTACCGGGGGCCGGGGCCGGACGAAGACCCCCTTGCCATGCTCGGACGAGACCAGTCCCTCGCTCTGGAGCATGGAAAGCGCGTTGCGCACGGTCATACGGGACACGCTGAAGTGCTCGACCAGCTCCGACTCCGAGGGCAGCTTGGAACTCTCGGCGAAACGTCCCTTGTCGATGGCTTCCCGCAGCTGGTCGGCGATCTGCCGGAAGACAGCTCGGTCACTGGTCGGGTCCAGCGAGCCGAGCAGACCGGGAGTAAGAGCGGCCATATGTACTCCTTTAGATATCTAGACAAGCAGCTGAGTCCCGTTGCTACGGTGAGAGCCTAGTCAGCCAACCGGACGAGGACTGCCGAACGTGACCACCGCCGAACGTCCCCACTCCGTAAGCGTCGCCGGGGTGATCGTGGACGACCACGGTCGCGCCCTGCTGATCAAACGACGCGACAACGGGCACTGGGAACCGCCCGGCGGCGTGGTCGAGGCCGGCGAAACCCTCCCCGAAGCCCTCCAGCGGGAAGTCCTGGAGGAAACCGGCATCAAGATCGCCCTTCCGGCGACCCTGACCGGCGTCTACAAGAACATGACGGGCCTGATCGTCTCGCTCGTCTTCCGCTGCCGGGCCATCGACGGCCAGCCCACCACGGGCGACGAGACCAAAGCGCTGCGCTGGGTCACTCGCGACGAGGCGGCTGAGCTGGCTGACGAGGCGTACGCGGTTCGTGTACTCGACGCCCTGGACGCGATGTCCCCCGCCGCTGTACGTGCCCACGACGGCGTGAAACTCATCTAGCACTGAACAACGGTCCATGGCCGCCCACCAGCGTAAAGGAACTTGTATGCACGAGTATATGAGCAAGGTCCGAGTCTGGGGACTGACATGCCCTGGTCTCCGCGAAGAGGTCGGCCGGGCGCGGCGGTGGACCCGCGACATCCTTGGCGGCCACCCCAGGGCGGACGACGTGACGCTCATCGTGAGCGAGCTGGGCACCAACGCACTCCTCTACACGGCCAGCGGCGAGGAGAACGGCGCCTTCCAGGTCACGCTCGCGCTCTCGGACCACGTGATTGCGGTGTCCGTCACCGACGCCGGAGGCAGTGTTACGGCCCCCGAGGTGGAGCACGCGGAGAAGGAAGCACTGCGCGGCCGGGGCCTCGACATCGTCAGCTCGCTGGCCCACAACGTCAGCATCCACGGCACCGGCCAGGGCTTCACCGTCACCGCGGAACTCATCTCCCACCACCCCAGCAGCCGGCCATGGCGATGACCGGCGTGCGCGAGACCGACTACTGGTGCGAGGCCACCGCGCACACGACCGCCTTTTACCCCGTTCTCCACCTCGGCGGCCGTTGCACGAGCAGTCCACGACTCGCGGTCCGATGGATACGGGACAGGGTCCGGGACGCCACGGACCAACTCGACCGGCACTATGCCGCCCCTGGACGCCACTGGTTCCTGGACGAGCCCGAACACGAGCGAGCCCGGTCAGCGCTTGCCCAGGGCGAGGCGTACGTCTTCAGGCTCTACGGCGACACGACGTGCTACATGCTCTCGGCCCGCCCCACGGGACGGACACGATGACCCGCCCAACGCCTGTGCTCCTACGCGGCTACCGATGCGAATGCCACACGAGCCATCCCATGAACGGCGACGCCACCACGCTTCTCGGCTCGGTCGATGTGGAGACCGCGCTCCAGGCGGTCCGCTGGATCAGAGTTGCCCTGCGTACTCTCTCGCCGGCCCTCAACTCCGAGGCGTTCGAAGAAGTGTGGCAATGGCTGTCGGAAGATCACCACGACGCGCTCCAGGCCCTCGTCCAAGGCGAGCCCATCACTCTCACACTCCAGCAGGGCCCCACAACGATCCAATGGACCGCCCGGCCGGCCCAGTTCCTCAAACTCACCACCCGCCAGGGCGTCTACTCCCCAGCCTGCACTAAGGAGTACGGCAGCACCGCCCAACAGCATGAGTAACAACCTTCTCTACGATCTCAAGGCGCCTCGCTCCGCTCGCCGCGCGCTCCCCGGCTCCCCGTCGGGTCCCGCCGCTCCTGTCTCCGCCCCGCTCCGGGCCCCGGCTACGCCGGTCGTGCGGACTGGAGAGCGAACGCCTTTGGTGCGGAAAAGCCCTCTGTGGCTGGGGCGGTCGGCTCCACGGCTTTAGGCAGCCACTTTGGGGCGAGCCTCTAAGATCATGGCCCCTACGTCGTGCTTTAACGGGCAGCCTCACAGACTGCCCGACTCGCCGGAAGCTTAAGGGGCCATGATCACTCACCCCAAAGCAGCTCCCGCCCAAAGCCGCTCCGCCGACCTTGGGTTCGTATCAGAAGCGCCCCAATGGTGCTGCTTTTCTGGCTCGATCCTGAAGCTCCCATTTCATCCCCCGAGTTACGCATTCGAGGGCACTTCGCGTGAACACGTCATGCAGCGGGCGCACTCTGAACCTGTGTGCAGGCAAGGGTAATCCGCGCTTCTCAAGTTCGTTAAATGCCTTCACTTTCCCATCCTCGTGCCGCAACGGATTGCGAACCTTATGAATCAGGCCGAAATTAGCCAGTAAAAGGTGGGATTCATACACATCGCGAGACATGCCGTAATCGCGCGTGCGGCCGAGTCCAGCACAGTAGACGCCTGACTCCTGATGCTCGGTAGGGTTGCGTCGCTGCAGGTGCAAGAGAGTGAAGTAGACGTGTATCTCTGAGGGGGTTAGGCAGTACACCCACCCCTCGGTGAAGAAGCTACTCGGGATGCCAACCGTGGCGTACGTGGTATGCGGGATCGAGTACTCGTAGGAGTCACCGCCTCCCGGAACGCCCGACTCATGCAGGGGGATGATTCGTGCGGGTCCTCGTTTTGGGTCCGGGACCACTTTAACTAGGCCTTCTTCCTGCAGCCGGTTAAAGGCGGACTTGATCTGCCTCAGCTTGTTTTGCCTTGCCGTGGTGCGGGATTTTCCGTGCGAGTTATCAACGGCCCGAGATACTACGATCTTATCCCAAGAGACCTCCTCGGGATCTTCGGGAAATAGCGGGATCTCTGACGGGCCTGAAATTCCAACTCTTTTCCTGCACTGGGCCTCGAATAGTAGCAATAGGTAGACCTGAAGGTTCACGCCTTTCGGGGCGGAGACTTTGCTAATTGATGGCCTTCGCCCCTTCCTTCCGTGGAATAGATCAGTGCGAATCCTGATCATGTATGGCTTCACGCCGCCGCCTTGCAAGGTGGCCAGCTCTTGACTTGCCGTTGCTACCTGAGCTCTAAGCGTCTCTAGCCTTCTCAGCCGTTCAGTCAGGCGACTGACGTTCCTAGACGTCACGTCTCCCCCTTCGTTCGACCCTTTGGCCCGCACGTTGATGATCGACAGATTCATGCTGACCAGCCTCAATGGGCCCAGGTTGCGCCTGGCCTCAGATCCTCATGCGGGCTGAAGGGTCACCACCGCACCTACGACCCTTAGGCCCGCACGCTGGATTCAGGGCATCCTCGCGTGACCTGCCCTTTCATGCGTGGAGAAGATGGGCCCGTGGGGTCATGCGGGCCAAAGGGTACTGCGCTCCCGGGCTGGTCGCGGGCGGAAGTGCTGGAAAGTAGCGAGCGGCCCCCGTGGCACCGGAGGCCGCTCAACACCATCGTCACGCGTCATGAAGAGGTGCTCTCATGAATGTACGTCCCATAGGCGTCCGATCCCAGGCTTCGCTTCGTCTGCGTATGGGCGGGCTGGGGGCGCTTGGAGCTCTGACAGCTGGAGCGGTTTGGCTTGCCCCAAGCCTCGCCAGTCCACTGACCACCGCTTCCGCTGTGTTGGCCGCTGTCGTTTCAGCAGCACACATGATGCGCCGCAAGTTTGCGGCCACGGAGGAGGCCGATGTGCAGGAAGAATAGGGAGCGCACCCGGCACCGGCGTACAGCAGCGCTGTACCGCAACTACAGCAACCCGCAACGCCCAGTGGTGGCCGTCAGGTGGTCATCAGCGGCCTGTATGACTGCTGCTGACCGCTTCCGCTGGAGCTACGGATCAGAAGGTTGCAGGTTCGAATCCTGTCGAGTGCACAGCAGGCCGGAGGCCCCATCGAGGAATCGATGGGGCCTCCGGCGTGTGCCTTGACGGCAGCAGTTGACGGCAACCGTTCCGGCGCGGCGCCGGCGATTCCGCTCGGGCTGAGAGCCCTCTGCATCACGGAGGCGACCGGCCCTACACCGCAATGCACCCCCCAGGCACGGCCGCGAGTACGAACAGTGACCGGAATGTGCGGCCGATGGCGGTCATCGTGGACCCCATCCGATCGCGTCGCGGAGGTCGCGGACGGTCTTGAGCAGCCCGGCGGCGACGGCGCAGTATGCGTGGAGAGTCGCGCAAGAGGAGCAGTTCCGGGAGTGATCGAGGTAGGCGTTCCACGCCTTCTCTTCCTGGACTTCGAGTTCCTGGACGAGGGTCATTCGAGCCCCAGGGCGCGCTTCGCGTCCTCGTGGGTCCACGCGATGGTGGCCCCCGGACCGCAGCTGACGCCTGGTGTCCGGCACGGGACGCACTTCATCTGGTGGGTCTCCAGATCGAGGGCCGACCGTTCCATGGTGTCCTCAAGCGCCGCCCGCTCCGCAGGCCCGATCTCTGGGGCATTCACGCGTCCACCCCTGCCAACTCGCGAGCTTCGCGCCACTCTTTGGCCAGCTCGTCACCGCGCTTGCAGAAGACTCCGACCGCCCGGCATCCGCAGACCTCCAAGTGCGCCGTGTACCGGCCGTGGGCCTCGTTCGCCGCGTACTCCAGGAAGCCGGCCACGCTCATCTTCACGACGACCGTGATCCGGGCGTCCAACGCACCCTGCGCCATCACCGGCAGACCCTGCTTCTGGAACCCCTCACGGCGCTCCAGCGCTCTGCCGATCTCCGCCTCCGCTCTTCTGCTGAGCACGGTTTCCGCACGTCCCGTGCGGCTGAGTTTCCGCATGTCGATTGCTCCCTGGTTGAGCGGTCGGCAGTCCCCGGACCGTGTAGCGCGGTTCGGGGACGCTTGCTTGACCAGGCTTTCGACATGCCGGCGGCAGAGACAGGGACGCAACGTCCCACTTTCACGACGCTATTCGGTGACTCCCAGGAACTCGGCCAACGGCCGTAGTCCCGGGGGGTGGTTGGGCAGCGACCAGAGGTCGCGCACGATGGCCACCGCAAGGGTGTGGTGGCGTATCCACTCAGGAGCCACGCGCTTCAGGGACTCCAGAGTCTTCACCGCGCCGGCGGCGTCTCCGATGTCCGTGTGCGCCCGTGCTACGTCGAGCAGCAGCCACGTTCGCCAGGACGGTGGTGTGTCCTTGCTCAGACGCATGCCCTTGGCCAGCGCGAGGGCGTCTTTGGGGTGCCCGTACTGAACGGCCAGGCGGACGCGCTCGATACGGACCGACGACGGGCTGAAGACGCTGATCATGCGGTTGTCGTCACCGGCCGGGAGCTTGGAGACGCGTGCGGCTTCCTTCTCCGCCGTCTCCATCATCGATGCCGCACGGTCGTAGTCGCGGCTCCGTGCCGCTGAGGTGGCGGCGCTCATGGTGAGGGCGCCCCAGACTTTCAGCCCGTCCGCGGTATCGATGTGGCCGGCCGCCTTCATATCGTCAGCAGCACGGTTGGCGACGTACAGCGCGTCGTCCAGGCGCCCTTGGCGTTGGTACGCCCACGCCGTGGAGTTGACGATCATCGGTAGGAGCAGCGGGTCGGAGGACTGCCCCGCCGCCTCTATCGCCCGTTCCAGGCTCGTCAGGGCGAGGTCGGTCGTTCCCATGCGGATAGCGACGTGGCCACCGAGCTGGAGCACCTTGCCCAAGGCCGCGAACCCGGCCGCGCGGTCGTCGTCGGTGCCGGAGACCGACGCGGAACGTGCTTCTTGGATCAGGTCGGGAAGCGCCTTCATCACGACGTCGAACTCTGCGGCGTGGTACTGCGACCAGCCGTCCGCGATCTGCTCGCGCAGGCGTTCCAGGGAGAAGTCCGGGCCTACCGGCGACGGTGGCGGCCCCCACAGCGGGGGCATGATCGCGCGGCGTACCGCCACGAGACGTGGGCCGTTGGCCTCACCGGTCGTGGCGACCGCGGGAGGGTCCCCGAGGAGCGTGGTCAGCTCCACCCCAAGTCCGTTCGCGAGGGCATGCAGCGTGGGGAGGCGGGCCGAGTGCTTCCGCCCCTGTTCGAGCTGCCGGACCACGTCCACGGAGACACCGGAACGCTCCGCGAGATCTTCCTGCGTGAGATCGGCCAGCCGGCGCAGGCGCCGAAGCGTCTTCCCAAGGTTCTGTTCGCTCGCTACCACGCTGCCACGCTACGCCGCGATGGTGAGGGAATTCCGCCTTCTCCCGAAGGGAGGAAGGAGGCGCGGCGCTGTTTCAGAAGCCAATTGCCATCATGGCTGCTGGCCCAACCGAGAGTCAGCAGCCATCCGTGGCGATGAACGGCGTTGACGGAGCAGTCCACGACTCGCTGTCCAATGGGACCGGCACACGCCGCTTCTGGACGTCACTGGGTCATAGACAGCCCCGATCAACGCTCGACCAGGGCGAGTTGCCCACCTTCAGTGGTCCACGACGTGCTACATGCTCTCGGCCCGCCACGCAGGACGGACACGATGAACGGGCCAAGGCCGTGCTTATGTACGGCTACCAGTGCGAATGCCACACGAACCGTCCCGCGAAGGGCGATGCCACCGCGCTGCTCGACTCGGCCAACACGGAGACCGCGCCCCAGGCTCACGACCCGCCAGGACACCAACTCCCCAGCCTGCACAGAGGAGTACACCAAGCCCCGCCACCAGCGTGAGTAACAACTTTCTCTACGATCTCAAGGCGCCTCGCTCCGCTCACCGCGCGCTCCCCGGCTCCCCGCCGGGTCCCGCCGCTCCTGTCTCCGCCCCGCTCCGGTCCCCGGCTACGCCGGTCGCGCGACAGAAGCGAACGCCAGTGGGGGAGAGAAGCCCTCTGTGGCTGGGACGGTCGGCTCCACGGCTTTAGGCAGCCACCATGGGGCGAGCCTCGAAGATCGGGGGCCCACATCGGGCTATTGCGGGCAGGTCCAGAGACTGCCCGAGTCGCGGGAAGCTTACGGGCCCCCGATCTCTCGCCCCATGGCAGCTCCTGCCCAAAGCCGCTATGCCGACCTAGTTCCGCGGCTATTCCATCACGCTCAGTGCCGCCTTCAAAAAAGGTTGCGCCGAGACCCAATCTGCCGAGTGGCCGCAGACGTAATATCTCCCATCCTCTTTGACGTACAGGGGAGTATCTTGACCCTTGTACTTCAACGCCAGGGCGGGCATGGTCCGGAACTCCATCCAGCCGGGAAGTGAGGAATCAGAAAGCTGCTCCGGGGCGAAATTTCCTCGAAGGTCGATCCTGAGTGGATTGTAGGTGATATCGCACGATCCTCGCGCACGTCCCCAAATGAAGTCCATATCTGCGATCGGCTCCAAAAGTGGAGACGTCGCCTTTAGGAACCACCATACGACCTCGCGATAGTCCTCGCATTCATCCAGCGAGGGCGGGTCGGCTCCGTCATGCTCAACTGCGTTGCGTAGGCGATTCATCCGTCGCAGCATTCGCTGACGAACGGCCCCCCATCCTTCAAGTACACCCAGCCATCCATGTGTTTTAGCGTGCGGGTATTGCTTGAATCCGTAGATTACGTCTAGGTGCTCCAGGCGCGTCTGCATTGACCTCTTTAGTGCGAGGACTGCATCGATCAGGTCGTACCTATTTTGATGGGTGTCAAGGCGATACTCGGCATGCTGCAAGGACTCCTGCGCGCGCGCCTTCATTGCTGCATCGTCAGCACTGAGCCCGGTGCCGCCGAATCCGTCGACGACGAGTTCACCGAGGTCGCCGTCAAGCCACCACGTGTGCTTGCTTTTCGCCACGCCAGCACTCTAAGCGCCACGGCTTGTGTTCGACTGGGATTTTCCCGCGCTCGCGGCTGCGCGGTACAGCAGCTTTGTACCGCAACCACAGCAACCGCCCCCGTCCGGTAGCGTCCCTGTGGGCCCTCGAAGCGACCGGTATGGACGTCGCTGACCGATCCGGCTAGAGCTACGGATCAGAAGGTTGCAGGTTCGAATCCTGCCGAGTGCACAGCAGGCGAGAGGCCCCGGACGGCAAGTCCGGGGCCTCTCGCGTTGGGCCGTGCGGCGGCGAATGGCGGCAACCAGTCTCATTCGGGACAGGTTGTAACGTTGCGAGCGAGGAGCGAGCTGCACGTGTGCCGGGTGTCCGCAGTGGGATGACTCGACGGCCGGCCCGGCGAGGTTCGGGTTCTCCTTCTCAGTGCAGTTGTTCGGCCAGTCCGACGATGATGCCGTCCGGGCCGCGGAGGTAGCAGAGCAGATAGCTGTCCTCGAACCGGGCGATCTCGCCGAGGAGTTCGGCGCCGTGCGGGCGCAGGCGGGCGACGGTGTCCTCGATGTCGTCGACGGCGAACATGACGCGGTGCGTGCCCAGAATGTTGTGCGGCGGGTTGTGCGGTCCGCTGGTCGCGGCGGGGCTGCGGTACTTCGCCAGTTCGAGTCGGCTGTGACCGTCCGGGGTCCGGACCATCGCGATGTCGCAGTGGACGCCCTCGAGCCCGGTGCACTGGTCGGCGAAGAGGCCCTTGACCTCTGCCCTGCCCTCCAGCTCCATGCCGAGTTCCACGAAGAACGCGATGGCGGCGTCCATGTCCTCGACGACGATGCCGACGTTGTCCATCCGCTGAATCGCCATGCTGGTTTCTCCTTCTTCCTGGTGTGGCCGGAAGTGGCCACTGCTGTCCCTGGGACGGAGCCGATGGCACGTTCTCGACATCCGCAGTCCGCCGAACTTCGAAAGATGTGGATCGCGCCTCAGGTGATTCATCCGGATGTTGCAGGTTCGACCCCTGGCATGTGCCGTGTCGGCGGCTGGTGCGCTCGGGTGGCGGGGAGGAACTCGCACTGCTGGTACCTGCCCTGGGTGCCGCAGGCCGCCATGCCTTCCGCGCTCAGGTACCCGCCGTTGGCAAGGTTCTTGATCGTGAGCCGCCCGGTGTCCATCGCCTGCGCGGGTGCGGGGAGCGAGCGTCGTATGACTGTTCCGATCTGAAGTGAGTTGCTTGGACGGCCCGCATTCAAACGCGGTCGGGTCCGCCACACCGCGCATTACCCCACCGGTGGGCCCCGACCCCACGGACGGCCCGTAGACGCTCTGCGCTCGCGGCTGCACCGGCGGCCGTACACCCGCGTTCGCGAAACGGCTCAGCTGTCTGCTCAACGCCTCCGCATGACGGCAGACGCAGGGGGATACGGCGCCGAGCCGGTGTCAGAGGCTGGTGAGATCGTGTGCGGATGGACCTGTCCTCTGATCTCCCCGAGTCGATGGTGTCGGAGCAGGCCGTCATCGCCCGCTACCGCTTGAGTGGTGATCGGTTCGGTTCGCCGGCTGAGCGTGGATTGGTCTTCGAAGCTTCGCGGGTGATGTCGGCCGAGGTCGAGAAGTGGGGAGTCGGTGAGGTCGACGGGAACGAGTTCGGTGCCGGCGAGGTCACGGTGTACGCCTACGGGCCGGATGCCCAAGCGCTCTTCGGGGTCATGGAGCCGATCCTCCGTAGCCTGCCGATGCGGCCGGCCCACGTCGTGTTGCGTCAAGGGAGCCCGGAGACGGAAACCTGTGTGGATCTGTGACTGCGGTACAGCGGCGAAGTGCAGCAACGTCAGCAGGCCGTAACTGACCGAGAAGGGGGCAGGCCAGGGGCGTTGGGGCGTATGGTCAGGCGCCCCATGACGTGACGTGGGCGCGTAAGTACTCGGCGAGTTCGGGCGGCTGGAGGTCGAGCGCTGCCAGGGCCGAGACCGTCAGGGGGATCCGGATCGGTGAGAAGTCCCCTACGTCGGGGTCGTCCAGCTCAGGGCCGTTGCGGCGATTTGGGTTCATGGTCAGGACGTCGGCGCGGAAGTAGTGCCGGACGACGGTGATCTTGGCGCCGGACTCTGTCATGGTCAGGAACTCGGTGGCTGGGCCGATGGTGGCGCCGATCTCCTCCAGGACTTAGCGGCGTAAGGCCGTTTCGAGATTCGCGTCGTCGGGTTCGTAGTAGGTGGATCCGCCCGGCCAGCCCCGGCGCAGGAACACCAGGTGATCGTCATCGAGTAGAACCGCGCGAACATTGCGCCGTATCTTCACGGGCGTGACGATAGTGCGTCCGGCGGCGGGCCGGCCCTGAGCGTGTTGATGGAGTGATGTCGTGGCCTCGCAGCGCCGCCTGGTCGATCTGCCGGTGAGCTTCGCGCGGCCGGTCGAGTTGTTCGCGTACATCATCGGGCACAGTCAGCTGCTGCTCAGAGGGCGGCAGGACAGCGGGCCGGGGTACTCGACAACGCTGGAAGTGGTCTTCAAGGACGTCCGCGCCCTGTCGGTGCTGGACGGCTACCCGGCGTTGACCATTCGCCTGGCGTCCGGCGAAGAGGAGCGGGAACTGCGTGAGGTCGTCCCGGGGCCCTGGCGTGGGGATCGGGCCTTTGTGCTGGGGGAGCGGTTGTTGGGTGGGTTTGTTGTCGCCGGGGCCGTGTACTGGGGGGAGTCCTCCGCTGCGGAGAGTTATCGCAGCTTTCTTGTTCCGGAGTATCAACTGCCGCAGCTCGACATGGACTCGCCCCGTCCCGCCGGGCCCCGGATCATCTACAGCCCCTACCCACCGCACTGACACAGAGCTCGGGACGATGTCGAAAAAGCCCGCGTGGCTTCGACGTCTCCTGTGGATGGGGAGGGGCGGCTATGCAGACATTGACTGTCGATGTGTTCATTTCGGCCGACGGGTGGGCCGGCGGGGAGAACTCGCCGGGATACTTCGGGTACTTCGGGCCCGAGCTGGAGGAGTGGATCACCGTCGAGTCGGCCCGGCCGCAGCTTGTCGTGCTCGGGCGGCGGACCTACGAGGCGCTGGCCGGGCTGCCCGAGGAGGCGCGGGACGCGGCGTGGCGGCGGATGAGTGAGTTGGACGCGGTCGTGTTCTCGAAGACGTTGGAGACGGCCTCGTGGCCGAACACCCGCGTTTGCGGTGACGACCTCGTCGGTGAGATCGCGCGGCTCAAGGGCGTGAGTGATGTTCCGCTGCGGACCATGGGGAGTCTCTCCGTCGCCCGGCAGCTTCTTGACGCGGGGCTCGTCGACCGGCTGCGGCTGATGACGTTTCCGCTGCTCGTGGGGTCGTCGGGCCGCGAACCGTTCTTCGCTGGTGTGGCGGCCGCCGATCTGGAGCTGGTCGGTCGGCGGACCCTGGACGGGCGGGTGCTGTTGATCGAGTACCGGCCGACCGGGCGGGACATTCCGCGGGCCTGACCACGACCGGGCGGTCTGTAGAGTGCGCCGCCATGCGCCGTCACCATGGCGAAAGCGCTTGAACCCAGGGAGATGCCGCGGTGTGGGACGACCTCGTTGCTCGGTACGCGTGGGCCGATGCGGACGCGCCGGAGGCGTACACCTTCTCCGTGGTCGCCGGGAGGTCCGAGGACGACGTGATCCGGGCGTTCGGCGGTGATCCCGGGGAGTCGCGGCTCATGACGTTCGCCGAGGCCGCCGACGAGCAGGCGGATCATCTCTACGAGGACTACGAGCTGCTGCGGGTCGTCACCAGCAAGGAGCATGTCGTCGCCATCGAGTGGGGGTACCACGGCAGCCTTCCCGAGATCGGGCGGCGGGCCTCGGCGGACGGTGGCGAGTTCTTCAGTGTCCATCGGGACGTCAACGGCCGGCAGCAGGTCATGCGCGCCGTGGGCGGTCGGGTCGACGGGGCCTTCGACCCCTGCGAGTTGGAGGACCCCGAGGACGAGGTGCCCACCTGGGCGGAAGGCGTCGTCTTCTCCATGGACACCCTCTGTGCGGAATCCTTCGCGCTCATGGAGCGCACGATGGGCGTCGCCGTCGATCCTGCCTGGATCGACACCCCGCTCCGTACGGTGCTGCTCGCCGCGCCCGGCGCGCTCTTCGGCGGGCCGGAGAGCACATGGCTCCAGTGAACTTGTCAGTCCTGGATCGGCAGGTCCGGGTGGGTGGCGAGGAAGATCAGGTAGCCGACGGCCGCCGCCGTGCCCACCGTGGCGAGTACCAGGCCCGTACGCGCCTGGGCTCGCAACTCCTTGTCCTGGGAGCGGTGGTGGGCGACTCCGTAGAAGAGGCCCGACACGCCCAGCGGAAGGGCGAGATAGCAGACCACCATCCAGAAAGGGCAGCAGAACCAGATCGCCACGGAAGCGCCGCCGAGCCAGATGGAGCGGGAGACGTGGCGCTTCGGCGATGAGGGTGAGGGTGGGGGCATCGGTCAGTAGTTCATGCTCAGCACCGTGAGGATGCCGAGTGCCGCCACGAGCACCGGCGCCAGCATCGCGAGGGCGAGGAGGGCGAGCAGCCCCGTCATGGTTGTCCAGCCGAAGCGGGTCAGTCGTTCCGCGCGGGCCAGCGCCGCGTGGTACTCCGTGTCGTCGTCCCAGTCGCGCTCAGTCGTGTCCGTCATGTCCGCCCCCCCTGCCGGGAGCTTAAGCGTTTGTCGGGGCGGGCGGCAGGCGGCGATCATCGCGGGATGAGTGACGTTGCTGACGTGCAGGCATTGGTTGTCGTCGATGTGCAGACCGCCTTCTTCACCGGGGACGGCGCCGTGCCCGGAGCCGGGCCGGTGCGGGAGGCCGTCGAGGGGATGCTGCGGCGGGCGCGGGAGCGCGGGGTGCTCGTCGTGCATCTGCAGAACGACGGGCCCGCGGGGGCCGACGACGAGGTCGGGACCGCCGGGTGGGAACTCGCCCTGCCCGTCGTGGAAGGCGACCGTGAGGTGGTCGTACGGAAGGAGCACGACGACGGGTTCGCGGGGACGTCCCTCGGTGCGCTGTTGGTGGGCGCCGGGGTGAAGGGGATCGCCGTGTGCGGGGTGATGTCCGAGATGTGCGTGTCGGCCACCGCGCGGACCGCGCTGGCGCGCGGGTACCGCGTCGTACTGCCGCACGACGCCCACGCCACGTACGACGCACCCGCCGCCGAGGGCATCAGTGACACCGTCCCGGCCGCGACCGTGTCGCGCGTCGCCGAGTGGGCGCTCGGGAGCGAGGTCGAGGTCGTCGCACGGGCCGGCGACGTGCGCTTCGAGGCGGGCGACGAGTGAGGGATCAGGCCGGGAGGACCACCACGATCCGGCAGCGGACGTAGTGCAGGGTGGGGGAAGCGGGGGCATCCGGACGTTCTGGCAGATCGGCGGGAGGTGCGTATGGGGTGGCGGTGCGGCGGGCTGCGGTGGAGTCCCGACGGGGGCGAGCTGGTCTGGCGGGACGGCGGGCGCGAGCGGCGCAGCGCGCTCGTGTACGGGCGGGAACTCGGGTTCCGGGCCGTCGGGGAGCGGCATTGTGCCGGGGTCCGGGGGCAGCCGTGTCCCCTCGGTGCCGTCGTGAGCGGGCGGAGTGCCGGTGGGCAGTGCCCGGACTGCGCGCGGCTCGACCGGTCGCGGTCGGTGGCCGCAGACACCGTCGCCGACGACCCCCAGCCGTACACCGTCTATCTGGCGTGGTTCGGTCCCGGCATGGTCAAGGTCGGGATCACCGCCGAGGCGCGCGGGTCCGCGCGGCTGCTCGAACAGGGGGCCGTGGTCTTCACCCGGCTCGGGCGCGGGCCGCTGATGGCGGCGCGGCGGACCGAGGAGTTGCTGCGTACGGCGCTGGGTGTGCCGGACCGCGTTCCGTACGCCGCGAAGCGCGCCGTACGCGCCACGTTGCCTACCGAAGAGGCCGAACGGGCCCAAGAGGTACGGGAGTTGTACGGGCGCGCCGTCGCGCTCGCCGGGTGGCCGGAGTCGTTGGAGCGGGCGGATCTCGAACCGGTCGATCACCTGACCGTGTTCGGGCTGGCCGGGACCCCGCCCGTGACCGGCGTGATCGGCGAACTGGTCGACGGAGGGCGCGTCGCCGGGCGGCTCGTGGCCGCCGCCGGGCCCGATCTGCACCTGGAGTGCGGGGACAGCGGCGTGCTCGTGCTCGACACCCGGCTCGTGCGGGGCTGGGAACTCACGGGAGTCACGCCGACTACGGGAGGTGGCGTGACCGTCCCCGTGCGCGACCTGGCGAGCACGGGCACGAGTGCTTCCGTACAGGACGGGCTGTTCTGACCGGGACCGGACCGGCCGCACCTCCGGGTGCCCCTGGACAGCACGGCCGCCGGATCGGAGGGTAGAGGGATGGATGATCAAGCAGCCGCGGAGATCCAGGCCGTGAGGGAGTTCCGGGAACGGCTCTCGCTGCCCGGACTCATCGACATACACACGCACTTCATGCCCGACCGCGTCCTGCGCAAGGTGTGGGCGTACTTCGACAGCGCCGGCCCCCTCACCGGCATGGAGTGGCCCATCACCTACCGGCACGAGGAGGACCAACGCGTGGCGCTCCTGCGCGCGTTCGGCGTCCGCGCGTACACCTCGATGCTCTACCCCCACAAGCCCGGCATGGCCGACTGGCTCAACGGCTGGGCCGCCGGATTCGCCGCGCGGACGCCCGACTGCCTCCAGACCGCGACCCTCTTCCCGGAGGAGGGCGTGGAGACGTACGTACGCGAGGCCGTCGAGTCCGGCGCGCGGATCTTCAAGTCGCATCTGCAGGTGGGGGGTTACGACCCCAACGACGAACGCCTCGACCGGGTCTGGGGGTTGCTCGCCGACGCCGGTGTGCCGGTCGTCATGCACTGCGGATCGGGGCCGCAGCCCGGCAAGTTCACCGGGCCCGAGCCCGTCGGGCGGCTGCTCGCGCGTCATCCGCGGCTTCGGCTGGTCGTCGCGCACATGGGGATGCCGGAGTACGAGGACTTCCTGGACCTGGCCGACCGGTACGACGGGGTCCTGCTCGACACGACGATGGCCTTCACCGACTTCAGCGAGGGCTTCGCGCCCTTCCCGGCCGGCGCGGACGCCAAGGCCCGGCTCGCGGACCTGGGGGACCGGATCCTGCTCGGGTCGGACTTCCCCAACATCCCGTATCCGTACCTCCACCAACTGGAGGTCCTCGAACGGCTCGGGCTGGGCGACGCCTGGACGCGCGCGGTCTGTTACGGGAACGGGGTCCGCCTCTTCGGGCTGGATCCCGAAGGTGTGGCCCAGGGGTGACCATTCCCCCTACATTGAAAGGCTGTTCACCTTCGTGGGCAGCCCCGTACAAGACAGGAAGGAGCGTGACGCCGTGACGCGGACGACCTAGCCGCTCGCCCGGAAACCCCGGGAGCACGGGCGGCGGGTTCCGAGAGGAACGAGATGTCCCGTACGGACAAGACGAAGCCGCCGTGGGTCCGCCACGCGGAGCACGACCCCCTGCCCGTCCACGACCACCGTCACGGCCCCTGCGACCTGCCGCCCCGCCCCACGCGGGAGGACACGGACACCCGCTGCCGGTGGGCCCGGACCCTCGCGGCGCTGATCGGCCGGCCCTGCTGCGCCGGCTGCAAGGTGCGCTCCCACATCGAGGAGCGCCAGGAGTGGGCCAGGAGCGGCAACCGCAAGGAGCGGTACGCGGGCCGACGCGAAGCCCGCCGCCTCACCGGCATCGTCGGGGAGGACGCCGTATGAACCGCCGAATGAACCGCCGTATGAACCGCCGCGTGAACCGCCCTATGAACCTTTTCTGCCGATTTACCCGAGTCGGCCGCGTTCTCAGGGAATTCACAGGAAGCGGCAAGGTCGTTCTCACGCGCGTTCCCCAGTGTGGGCACCATGACCGTCACCTCGCCCAGGGGGCGCACCGAGATGATCAAGCCGGACGGCAGCCCCGTCCGGGTCCTTGTCGTGGACGACGAAGCCTCGCTCGCCGAGCTGATGTCCATGACCCTGCGCTACGAGGGGTGGGAGGTCCGCAGCGCCGGTGACGGCGCGGGGGCCGTACGCTCGGCGCGGGAGTTCCGGCCCGACGCGGTGGTGCTGGACGTGATGCTGCCCGACATGGACGGCATCGCCGTTCTCGGGCGGCTCCGCCAGGAGCTGCCGCAGGTGCCCGTCCTCTTCCTCACCGCGAAGGACGCCGTGGAGGACCGGATCGCCGGGCTCACGGCGGGCGGTGACGACTACGTCACCAAGCCCTTCAGCCTGGAGGAGGTCGTGGCACGGCTCCGCGGGCTCATACGACGCTCCGGCACCGCCTCCGCACGCAGCGAATCGGTGCTGGTCGTCGGCGACCTGACCCTCGACGAGGACAGCCACGACGTCAGCCGGGCGGGGCGGTCCATCCACCTCACGGCGACGGAGTTCGAGCTGCTGCGCTTCCTGATGCGCAACCCGCGGCGCGTGCTGAGCAAGGCCCAGATTCTCGACCGCGTGTGGTCGTACGACTTCGGCGGCCAGGCGAACGTCGTGGAGCTGTACATCTCGTATCTGCGACGGAAGATCGACGCGGGACGGCCGCCGATGATCCACACGCGGCGCGGGGCGGGGTATCTGATCAAGCCGGGAGAGTAGCCGTGGCGGTATGGGAGCGAGTACGGCGACGGGGCGCACGTACAAAATCGGAGCAAGCCTCGGAGCGCACCTCGCAGCGGGACTCCGAGCGGACCCCGAAACGCACCTCGCAGCGGGGCTCCGAGCGGACCTCGGAACGCGCCTCGGAGCGATCCCCGAAACGTGCCCCGAAACGCGCCGCGAAACGCGCCTCCAAGCGGACCCCGAAACGCTGGTCGCTGCGCACCCGCCTCGTCGTGTCCGCGGTCTCACTCATCGCGGTCGTCGCGGCGGTCATCGGCGCGGTGACGACGATCGCGTTCCGCTCGTACCAGTACGACCAGCTCGACGCCCAGGTCCACGCGGTCGCCCAACGGGCCGCCGGGCCGTCCAAGCGGGCCGACCGGCCGCCGGACGCCGCCCCGCTGCCCCGGATGTCGGGCGTGAAGAAGCCGGAGCCGCTCAGGACCATCACCGGCGGTGGCGCCCCGATCGGCACGGTCGGCGTCGAGCTGACCGGCACCGGCCCGAGCGACGTCGGCACCGGCATGATCAGCGCCCAGACGAGCGGTGACGACCCGGGCCAGCAGGTCACCGGGCACGCGCTCACCGACTCCGAGACTGCCGCCCTGGCCTCGGTCCCGCGCGACGGTGATTCGCACACCGTGACCCTCGCGGACCTGGGCGACTACCGCGTCGAGTACGTCGCCGGCGTCAACGGCTCCTTCCTCGTCGGCGTCCCGCTGAGTGACGTCCAGGAGACCCTCGCCACCCTGATCATGGTCGAGGTCTTCGTCACCGTCGCCGGCCTCGTCGCCGCCGGCATCGCGGGCGGGGTGCTCGTCGGAGTGGCCCTGCGGCCGCTGCGGCGCGTCGCCACGACCGCCACCCTCGTCTCCGAACTCCCCCTGCACAGTGGCGAAGTGGCGCCCCTGACGCGGCTGCCGGACACCGAGGCCGATCCGCGTACCGAGGTCGGCCAGGTCGGCGCCGCGCTCAACCGGATGCTGGGGCACGTCGGTTCGGCACTCGCCGCGCGGCAGGAGAGCGAGACGCGCGTACGCCGTTTCGTCGCCGACGCGAGCCACGAGCTGCGGACGCCGCTCGCCTCCATCCGTGGTTACGCCGAACTCACCCGGCGCGGCCGGGAGGACATCGGCCCCGACACCCGGCACGCACTCGGCCGGATCGAGGCCGAGGCGGAGCGGATGAGCGGGCTGGTCGACGATCTGCTGCTGCTGGCACGGCTCGACGCCGGACGGCCGCTCGCGTACGAGACGACCGACCTCTCCCCGCTCGTCGTGGACGCGCTCAGCGACGCGCGGGCCGCCGGGCAGGACCACCACTGGCGGCTGGAGCTGCCGGACGAGCCCGCACACGTACGCGGCGACGGCCCCCGGCTCCATCAGGTGCTCGTCAACCTCCTGGCCAACGCCCGGAAGCACACCCCACCGGGGACGACCGTCACGGCGACCGTGCGCACCACAGCCGGCCCCGACCCGTGCGTCCTCGTCGACATCGCGGACGACGGGCCCGGCATCCCGCCCGACCTCCTCCCGCACGTCTTCGAGCGCTTCGCGCGCGGCGACGCGTCCCGCACCCGCGCACCGGGACCGGCGGGCGACTCCACCGGTCTGGGCCTCGCCATCGTGCAGGCCGTCGTCACCGCGCACGGCGGCGACGTCCGCGTACGGAGCGAACCCGGCCGCCGCACCGTCTTTACGGTGCGCCTACCCGCGATCCGCGACGACGTCAACGCCCCCGACGCCCCGGGCACGGACTCACAGCCGCAGCACAGGCTCACCACACTGCCGTGACAGCCTGACCGCCGAGTGTCGGTCGTATGAGAACCGACACCGACACCCCGTGGGGCAGCCTCCCGGCCAGGGAACATCTCCCGGTCGAAGCGCTCGACGCCAGGGCCCCCACCGGCGTCCCCGTGCTCGACGTGACGATCCCCGTCCACAACGAGGAGCGAGACCTGGAGTCGTGCGTACACCGACTCCACCACCACCTCGCCCGCACCTTCCCGTACGGCTTCCGCATCACCGTCGCGGACAACGCCAGCACCGACCGCACGCCCGCCGTGGCGGCCCGGCTCGCGGCGACGATCCCCGAGGTCACCGCGTACCGGCTGGAGGAGAAGGGGCGCGGGCGGGCGCTGCGTACCGTCTGGTCGCACTCCGACTCGCCCGTCCTCGCCTACATGGACGTCGACCTGTCCACCGACCTCAACGCGCTGCTGCCGCTCGTCGCGCCGCTGATCTCGGGACACTCGGACCTGGCGATCGGCTCGCGCCTCGCGCGCTCGTCGCGCGTCGTGCGCGGCCCCAAGCGGGAGTTCATCTCGCGCGCGTACAACCTGATCCTCAGGTCCTCGCTCTCCGCGCGCTTCAGCGACGCGCAGTGCGGCTTCAAGGCGATACGGCGCGAGGTCGCCGAACGCCTGCTGCCGATGGTCGAGGACACCGGGTGGTTCTTCGACACCGAGATGCTGGTGCTCGCCGAACGCGCCGGGCTGCGGATCCACGAGGTGCCGGTCGACTGGGTCGACGACCCGGACAGCCGCGTGCACATCGTGAGTACGGCGGTCGACGACCTCAAGGGCGTCTGGCGGGTGGGCCGCGCGCTCGCCGTCGGCGCGCTGCCGCTCGACCGGCTCGCGCGTCCGTTCGGCGACGACCCGCGGGACCGCGCGATCAGCGGCGTCCCCCGCGGACTCGCCCGTCAACTGGTCGGCTTCTGCGTCGTCGGCGCGCTGTCGACCCTCTTCTATCTGCTGCTCTACTCCCTTTTCCGTACGGCCTCCGGGCCTCAAGCGGCCAACGCTGCCGCGCTGTTGGTCTCGGCGGTCGCGAACACCGCGGCCAATCGCCGGCTGACGTTCGGCGTACGGGGCCGGGAGCGCGCCGTACGCCACCAGGCGCAGGGTCTTGTCGTCTTCGGTATCGGTCTCGCGCTGACCAGCGGCTCGCTGGCCGCGCTCGACGCCGCCTCGGGGAGTCCCGCCCACGCCACGGAGCTGGCCGTACTGATCTCCGCCAACCTCGCGGCGACGGTGCTGCGTTTCCTCCTCTTCCGCGCGTGGGTCTTCCCCGACCGGCGCGGCGGCGACGAACAGCCCACGGCCAAGGAAGCCCGGAACATCCAGAGCGATCAGAGCGACCAGAACACCCGGAGCAACCAGAACACCCGGAGCGACCAGAACGCCCAGGAACGGAGCGCCCGATGACCCACGCCCTCGCCACCGGCGCACCGACCGCCGGACCTGTCGACCCCGCCGTACCCCTTCTCACGCGGCTGCGCCGCGGCAGGCCCGAGGACGCGCCCTGGGTACGCCCCGCCCTCCTCGCCCTCCTGCTCGCGGCGCTCGTCGTCAACCTCTGGAGTCTCGGCGACTCCGGCTACGCCAACTCCTTCTACTCCGCGGCCGTTCAGGCCGGCAGCGAGAGCTGGAAGGCCCTCTTCTTCGGCTCGTCCGACGCGGGGAACTCCATCACCGTCGACAAGCCCCCGGCCGCGCTGTGGCCGATGGCCCTGTCCGTACGACTCTTCGGCCTCGGCTCGTGGCAGATCCTGGTGCCCGAGGCGCTGATGGGCGTCGGCACGATCGCCGTGCTGTACGCGGCCGTACGACGCCGTTTCAGCGCGTCGGCCGGGCTCATCGCGGCCGGGGTGCTCGCGCTCACGCCCGTCGCCGCGCTGATGTTCCGCTTCAACAACCCTGACGCGCTGCTCGCGTTGCTGATGACCGTCACCGTCTACTGCGTGCTCCGCGCGCTGGAAGGCGCGCGGACGCGCTGGCTGGTGTGGGCGGGTGTCGCGCTGGGATTCGCGTTCCTGACGAAGACGCTCCAGGCGTTCCTGATCCTGCCGCCGCTCGCGCTCGTGTACGCGGTGTGCGCGCCCACGTCCGTACGGCGCAGGTTCGGCCAACTGGCCGCCGCCGGGCTGGCGTTGATCGTCAGCGGCGGTTGGTGGGTGGCGATCGTCGAGCTGTGGCCGGCCGCGTCCCGCCCGTACATCGGCGGCTCGCAGAACAACTCCTTCCTCGAACTCACCTTCGGCTACAACGGACTTGGCCGCATCAGCGGTGACGAGGTCGGCAGTGTCGGCGGTGGCGGCGGCGGGGGAGGCGGTCGCCGTGGCGGCGAGACCGGTATCGGCCGGATGTTCAGCGACAGCATCGGCGGTCAGATCTCCTGGCTGCTGCCCGCCGCGCTGTTCCTGCTGGTCGTCGGCGTGGTGCTGACCTGGCGGGCCAGGCGCACGGACACCGCGCGGGCCGCGTTCCTGGTCTGGGGCGGTGCGCTGCTGATGACGGCGGGGGTCTTCACCTTCATGGCGGGGATCTTCCACGAGTACTACACGGTGGCGCTCGCGCCGTACATCGCCGCTCTGGTCGGCATGGGCGTGACGCTGCTGTGGGAGGAGCGCGCCAGGGCCCTCGCGTCGGCCGCGCTCGGTGTGACGGTCGCCGGGACGGCGGTCTGGGCGTTCGTGCTGCTCGGCCGGACGCCGGACTATGTGCCGTGGCTGCGCTGGGCCGTACTGGTCGGCGGGCTGATCGCGGCCGTGGCGCTGGCGGTCGTGGGCCGGCTGGGACGGGACGGGCGGTTCCGTACCCTCGCTCCCCGGCTGGCCGTCGGCGCCGTCGTGCTGGCGATCGCCGCGTCACTGGCGGCGCCGCTCGCGTACACGCTGTCCACGGTCAACACCCCGCACACGGGCTCGATCGTGACGGCGGGTCCGGCGGCCGCGCGCGGCGGATTCGGCGGCGGTGGCGGCCCGGGTGGTCCCGGCGGTGGCGGTGGTGGTCCCGCGGGCGGTGGCGCCGGTGGCGACGACGGTGCACGGGGTCAGCGTCCCGGCGGCGGCCAGGCTCCGCAGGGCGGTGGGGCTCCCCAGGGCGGGGGCCAGCAGCCGCCCGGTCAGGCGCGGCAGCCCGGTGGCGCCGCACAGGAGAACCCGGCGCAGCAAGGGGCCGGAGGCGCCGGAGGCGGTGGCCGAGGCGGCGGTGGTGGCGGTATGGCCGGTCTGCTCGACGGCCAGGCCGTCAGCTCCGAGGTCGTCGCGGCGCTGCAGAAGGACGCCGGCGACTACACCTGGGCCGCCGCGACGACCGGCTCCCAGAACGCCGCGACCAACCAACTCGCCACCGGGGAACCGGTGATGGCGATCGGCGGCTTCAACGGCAGCGACCCGTCCCCGACGCTCGACCAGTTCAAGAAGTACGTCGCCGACGGCGAGATCCACTACTTCTTCGGAGGCGGCGGGTTCGGCGGCGGAGGCGGCGGCCAGAACGGTACGGCTTCGTCCATCTCCACCTGGGTGCAGGCCACGTTCAAGGAGGTCACCGTGGGTGACACGACCCTCTACGACCTGACCGCCGCAAAGTAGCTATACGGCGTAAAGGAGTTTCTTGTACGGTGTACGGGACCGGTTGGTCCCGTACACCGTAAAGGAGTTTCCGTATGAAGGCGTCGGCCGCCGGCACCCGCGGCACCACCCCTCCCTCGCCGGTCCCCGACCGCCACCCCCAGCGCTGGCTGATCCTCGGCGTCATCTGCCTCGCCCAGCTCACCGTGCTCCTCGACAACACCGTGCTCAGCGTCGCGATCCCCTCCCTCACCACCGAGCTGCACGCGTCGACCGCCGACGTCCAGTGGATGATCAACGCCTACTCCCTCGTCCAGTCCGGCCTCCTGCTCACCGCGGGCAACGCCGCCGACCGCTACGGCCGCAAGAAGATGCTCATCGCCGGCCTCGCGCTGTTCGGCGTGGGCTCGCTGGCCGCCGGACTCGCCCAGTCCTCGGGCCAGTTGATCGCCGCCCGTGCCGGAATGGGCGTCGGCGGCGCCCTGTTGATCACCACCACACTCGCCGTCATCGTCCAGATCTTCGACGACGCGGAGCGCATCAAGGCCATCGCCCTCTGGTCGACGGTCAATTCAGTGGGCTTCGCGGCCGGACCGGTGCTCGGCGGGGCCGTGCTCGACCACTTCTGGTGGGGCGCGATCTTCCTCATCAACATCCCGGTCGTCGTGCTCGGCCTGACGGCCGTCGTCGCGCTCGTACCGGAGTCCAGGAGCCGGCAGGGCGACCGGCCCGACCTCCTGGGCGCGCTGCTCTCCGTCATCGGCATGACCGCCGTCGTGTACGCGATCATCTCCGGCCCGGACCACGGCTGGACGTCCGGCCAGGTGCTGCTCCCGGCGGCCGTCGGCGTGCTCGTCCTGGGCGCCTTCGTGGCCTGGGAGTCGCGCATCCCGTACCCGATGCTGGACATGCACTTCTTCCGCAACCAGCGCTTCGTCGGCGCCGTCGCGGGCGCGGTCCTCGTCGCCTTCGGCATGACGGGCTCGCTGTTCCTGCTCACCCAGCATCTCCAATTCGTCCTCGGATACGACCCGTTGGACGCCGGTCTGCGTACGGCGCCGCTCGCCGTCACCGTCGTCGCGCTCAACCTCACGGGCCTCGGTCCCTGGCTCGCGGGGAAGTTGGGCACGCCCGCCACCATCGCCGTCGGCATGTCCCTGGTGGCCGCCGGTCTCGCGGCGATCGCCGTTCTCGGCGCCGGCGGCTACAGCGGGATGCTGGTCGGACTCGTCGTGATGGGCGCGGGCGTCGCGCTCTCGATGCCCGTCATGGCCAACGCCATCATGAGCGCGATCCCACCGGAGAAGGCGGGCGTCGGCGCGGGCGTCAACGGCACGCTCGCCGAGTTCGGCAACGGTCTCGGGGTCGCCGTACTCGGAGCCGTACTGAACTCCCGGTTCGCCGCGCTCGTGCCGGTTGCCGTGGGCGCTTCCTCGCTGCCCGCCGCGCTCGCGGCCGTCGAGTCGGGGCCGGGCGGGGACGCGGAGCGGGCCGCGATCTCCGACGCGTTCGCCTCCGGGCTGGAGACAAGCCAGTTGGTGGGCGCGGTGGCGGTACTGGCGGGCGGGCTGCTCGCCGCGCTGCTGCTGCGCCGCGCGGAGCGGACGGACCGGTCGGAGTTGCCCGCGGCATAGCATCGGACCGCCACGAACGGGGCGAGGAACCGAGGAGGCTCAACCATGGAGTCGACAGCCGACAAGGCCAAGCAGCCCCCGCGGACCAGCGTTTGGCTGGAGGGGAAGCCGGCCGCCCGCGGCCGTAAGAGCGATCGTTCCGACCATCCCACCGGGCTCGACAGGGAACGGATCATCGCGGTCTCGGTACGGCTGCTCGACGCGGAGGGCCCGGCCAAGTTCTCCATGCGGCGGCTGGCCGCCGAACTGGGCGTCACGGCGATGTCCCTGTACTGGTACGTGGACACCAAGGACGACCTCCTCGAACTCGCCCTGGACTCCGTCTACACGGAGATCGACGCGCTCGAACCGGCGGACGCCGACGCCGAGTCGGACACTGGCGCCGGCGCCGAGTCGGACACTGGCGCCGGCGCCGAGTCGGACACTGGCGCCGGCGCCGACTGGCGCGAGGAGCTGCGCGCGCTGGCCGTCAGCTACCGGGCCCTGCTCGTGCGCCACCCCTGGGTCTCGCCGCTCGTCGGCAAGTTCCTCAACATCGGCCCGCACTCGATGGAGTTCTCCGCCGCCGTACAGCGGGTCATGCGCCGCACGGGCCTGCCCGCGCACGGCCAGATGGGCGCGCTGTCCGCCGTCTTCCAGTTCGTGTACGGCTTCGGCACGATCGAGGGCCACTTCGTCCAGCGGTGCGCCGAGGCGGGAATGACCCAGGATCAGTACTACCGGCACGCCATGGGGACGATCCACGAACAGCCGGAGTACCGGGGCCGCTTCGACCAGGCCGAGGAGCTGATGGCGGCGCGCGGCGGTGAGACCGTCGAGGAGATGCGCGAACGGGACTTCACGTTCGCGCTCGAAGTCCTCATCGCGGGCATCGAGGCGATGCGCGCACGCGGCTGAGCGCCTCCGGCCGAGCCCCCGGCCCGGCCCGGCCCGGCTACTCCGGAGGAGCCAGCCGCGCCGGGAAGCCGCCCGTCGCGATCGGGCTCCAGCGCTCCGGCGTGATGCGGATGATCGACTTGCCCTGCCGCACCATCGCCTCGCGGTATTCGTCCCAGTCCGGGTGCTCCCCCGAGATGTTGCGGAAGTACTCGACCAGCGGCTCCACCGACTCCGGGACGTCCAGCACCTCCGCCGTACCGTCGACCTGCACCCACGGCCCGTCCCAGGTGTCCGACAGGACGATCACGCTCGCACGCGGGTCACGCTTCGCGTTCCGCGTCTTGGCGCGCTCCGGGTAGGTGGAGACGACGATCCGCCCCGAGTCGTCGACACCGCAGGTCAGCGGCGAGCCCTGGGGGCGGCCGTCGGAACGGGTGGTCAGCAGGATCGCGTGGTGCCTGGGCCGGACGAACTCCAGCAACTCTTCGAGCGCCACGGTGGTGTTGGTCGCGATGTTGGGTGCCATGACGCGCAGCCTACGACCCGGCCGCGTCCTGCGGAGCGACCTCCAGCACCGCCTGGATGTCGAGTTCCACCCGCAGCGTCGTGCCGATCGCGGAGATCCCCGCCTGCACCACCTGGTTGTAGTTCATCGCGAAGTCGTCGCGCCGCAGCTCCGTCGTGGCGCGGAAGGCCGCCCGCACGCCGCCCCACGGGTCGGGCCCGGTCCCGAGGTACGACAGGTCCAGCCCCACCTTCCGTACGACTCCGTGCAGGGACAGCTCACCCCGTACCGACCAGCGGTCCGGACCCGACTGGCTGATCCCCGTGCTGTGGTACGTGATCTCCGGGTACCGCTCCACGTCCAGGAAGTCCGGCGACCGAAGGTGCTTGTCCCGCATGCCGTTGCCGGTGTCGATGCTCGTCGCGTCGATGACCGCGTCCACGCGCGAGTGCTCCGGTACCGCCGCGATCTCGATCCGGCCGCCGAACTCCGTGAAGCGCCCCCGCACACTGGAGATCCCGAGGTGCTGGGCGACCGTGGCCACCGACGAGTGCGCGGGGTCGAGGTTCCACACACCGGGCGGCGGCACTTGGACGCCGCCCTGCCGGGTCAGGACGACCGTCCCGGCGTCGGCGACACCGCTGGAGGTGACGAACGCGGTCGCGGCGGCGGGCGCGTAGCCGATGGCCGTCACGATCACGGTGTACGGCCCCGGCGCCAGCGCTACGTCGGCGGCCACCGCCCCGTCGGCGTCCGCGTCGGCGCGCACCACCTGCGCGCCGGTTCTGTCGGTCAGGGTCACGGCGGCGTGCTGGACGGCCCAGCCGTCCGGTGTCCGTACCTGTGCGCGAAGTCCCATCCCGTTTCTCTCCTCGTTCGCAGTTCCCGTGCGGCCCGTCAGGCTCGTGCGGCCCGTCAGGTCCGGCCGCCCCACGGGCCAAGGGGTGGGTCCCGGCGCGGTGGCGGCGCACCGTCCCCAGGCTGCCGCCACCATCACCGGGACCCCTTTCCACCGGACCGGGCGCGCCTCCGCTGGGGGACGCGCCCCGTCCGGGGGCTTCGGCTCGCTCGCGCGTGGACTACGCGGGCTGCTCACCCGCGTGCGTGAGCTCGATGTCGTGGCCGTCGACGCCGTGCCCGGCCACCGTCAGGGCACCGGCCACCGGCGGGTAGCCGGTCGCCATGACCGTGTACTCGCCCGCGTCCAGGTCCGCGAAGCCGTACGCCCCGTCGTCCCCGGTCGTCGCCGTGGCGACCACGTTCCCGGCCGCGTCGATCAGCGTGACGCGCGCGTCCGGCAGCGGACGCCGGTCGGCACCCGCCCGGACCGTGCCCTGGACGAGCGCGCCCGACCGCAGCACGGCCTCGACGCGGGTCACGCCCTGGGCGCCGATGTCCACCGGCAGGGCCAGCGGCCGGAAGCCGGTGGCGTTCACGGCGACGGTCACCGCGCCGGGCAGCAGCTCCGTGAAGGCGAACTCGCCGCCCTCGGCGGACTTGCCGGTCGCCAGCACATCGCCGCGCGCGTCGGCCACGATGACCATCGCGCCCTCGACGGGCGTATCGCCCTCCGCGCTCCGTACGGAGCCGGTGAGGCCGCTCGTACCGGCGAGCAGGATGTCGTACGCCAGCGGCTCGGCGCCGACGGTCACCGTCGCGGCCTGCGGCTGGAAGCCGTCGGCCGAGGCGATCAGGACGTACGGGCCGGACTCGGGCGCGTCCACCGTGTAGCCGCCGTCGTCACCGGCGACCGCGCGGCCCAACTGGCGCCCGGCCGGGGAGATGAGGGTGACGGCCGCCCGTGGCACGGCCCCGCCCTCGCCGCCGCGTACGACGCCGTGGATCGGGATGCCGGGGCTGCCCGGGGTACCGGCCGCGAGGACGGTCGTGGTGGCCTCGGCGGCGACGGTGACAGGCGCCTCGGCGCCGACGGCCACCGGAACGGCCGTGTGAGCAGCCGCCGGAACAGCCGACTCCACCGGAACACCCGCCGGAACAGCCGACTCCACCGGAACACCCGCCGGAACGGCCGGCGCGCTCTCCAGGCTCTCCACCGCGTCACCGGCGGCACGCGTCTTCAACGCGACCTCCTTGATGAACAGCGTCACGAAGAAGGCGAGCAGCGCGGCCGGCGCCGAGAAGAGGAAGACATCGGCGACACCGTGCCCGTACGCCGCCTCCACGACGGTCCGCATCGGGCCGGGCAGCGTGTCCAGATTCGGGATGCCCCCGCCGCCCGTACCGGCGTGACCGGCCGCCGCGCCCTCCGGGCCGAGGTCGGCGAGACCGTCCTTGACGTAACCGGCGACCCGGTTGCCCAGCACCGCGCCCAGCGCCGAGACGCCGATCGCGCCACCGAGTGAGCGGAAGAAGGTGACGACGGAACTCGCGGCGCCGAGGTCTTGAGGGGAGACCTGGTTCTGCGTGCACAGGACCAGGTTCTGCATCATCATGCCGATGCCGAGGCCCATGATCGCCATGAAGATCGCGATGTGCCAGTACTCGGTGTCGTACCGGATGGTGCCCAGCATCCCGAGACCGGCCGTCACCAGCACACCACCGGTGACCAGCCACGCCTTCCAGCGGCCCGTCTTGGTGATGACCAGACCCGAGACCGTCGACGAGAGGAAGAGACCACCGATCATCGGGATGGTCATGACGCCGGACATCGTCGGCGACTTGTCGCGCGCGAGCTGGAAGTACTGGCTGAAGAAGACCGTGCCCGCGAACATCGCGATACCGACGAACAGGGAGGCCAGCGAGGCCAGGGTGATCGTGCGGTTGCGGAAGAGACGCAGCGGGATGATCGGCTCGCTGGCCCGCGACTCGGTGAGGAGGAAGAGCGCACCGAGCAGGACCGTGCCGGCGAGCATCGTGTACGTCTGCCAGGAGACCCAGTCGTACTTGTCCCCGGCGAAGGTGACCCAGAGCAGCAGCAGCGACACGGTCGCGCTGATGAGGAACGCGCCGGTCCAGTCGATCTTGACCTTGCGCTTGACCACCGGGAGGTTGAGGGTCTTCTGCAGCACGATCACCGCGATGACCGCGAACGGGACGCCGACGTAGAAGCACCAGCGCCAGCCGAGCCACGACGTGTCGGTGATGACTCCGCCGATGAGCGGCCCGCCGACGGTGGCGACGGCGAAGGTCGCACCGAGGTAGCCGCTGTAGCGCCCGCGCTCACGCGGGGCGATCATCGCGGCCATGATGATCTGGGCGAGGGCGGTGAGACCGCCGACGCCGATGCCCTGGATGACGCGGAAGACGATCAGCGTTCCCGAGCTCTGGGAGAGTCCGGCCGCCGCCGAGGCGACCACATAGAGGGTCAGTGCTATCTGGACCAGCAGCTTCTTGCTGAACAGGTCGGCGAGCTTGCCCCACAGGGGAGTGGTGGCCGTCATCGCCAGCAGCGACGCGGTCACCACCCAGGTGTACGCGCTCTGTCCGCCGCCGAGGTCGGAGATGATCTCGGGCAGGGCGTTGGTGACGACCGTCGAGGAGAGGATCGCCACGAACATGCCGAGCAGCAGCCCGGAGAGCGCCTCCATGATCTGACGGTGTGTCATCGGCGTGCCGGGTGCGGCGGGGGCGGGGGAGCCGCCACCGTGCTTGGCGTGGCCGCCCCGTACACCCGTTGGTGTGGTGGTCGTAGCCATTGAATTCCTTTGTCTTACGTCTGTTGCCGCTGTTACTTCTGTTGTGTCTGTGTGTCTGTGCGTCTGTCGTCGCGCGCGTACTACGCGTACTAACGGCCGGGCCGGCAGTCGCCGAAGTTCTCCCGCAGGCGGGCCAGCATGGTGTTCAGCTGTCCGACCTCGTCGTCGGTCCAGTCGGACAGCGCGCGGGCGAACACGTCGGTCGTCCGGCGCGCGAGTTCGTCGAGCAGCTCGCGGCCCGCCGGTGTGAGCCGCAGGATGCGGGACCGCCGGTCGGCGAGGTCGGGTGCGCGCTCGATCCAGTCGCGCTCCACCGCGTGGGCCACATGCCTGCTGGTCACGGACATGTCCACGGCCAGCAGCTCGGCGAGGCGGCTCATCCGCATCTCGCCGTGCCGCTCCAGCAGGGTCAGTACGGCGGCGGAGCCGCCCGGACAGTCGGGCGGCAGGACGCGCGAGAGTCCCCGTTTCACGGCGCCGATGGCACTGAGCTGGCGGGCCAGTTCCGCGTACTGACTTTTGGCGGCCATGACCCCTCCGAGGACCCCTCGCGCACCTGTCGCACCTATGTTGTTGCTTAGGGCAACCATAGAAGCAGTTGGTTGCTGAAGGCAAACTAAAAGTGGGCATCAGGAGTAAAGGAACCCAAAAGGCTTCGCATGTGCGAGGTCAATGGCGAACACGGGACGGGAGGGCACCGAGAGGCCGGAGTTGGGCTTGGAACGGCCCCGGGGGTTGGGCGGGGGTGCGTCGTTCGCTAGGGTCCTGGCTCATGGCACACAACCCCCATGCCCCGCAGGGCCCCGAGGGAAATCCCGACCCCGCGGGCAACACCCAGATGTTCCGCGCCTTTGTCGACGAGGGTGAGCCGACGCGTCGACAGGCGCCACAGCAGAGCGGATCGAAGACCGGACTGATCGTCGGCGTCGTGGCCGTGATCGTGATCCTGGGCGCGGTCGCCTGGCTCGCGCTCGGCTGACAGCGGGCCTGCACGCCTGACGGCGGGCCTTCACGTGTGACGGTGGCGCCCCGCTCCATGCGGGGCGCCACCGCTGCGTCGACACCCCGACGAGGGTCGCGCGCGCGGTGACGCCCTCTCTCAGTCCGCGATCAGCCCTTCCCGCAGCTGCGCGAGCGTGCGGGTCAACAGGCGTGAGACGTGCATCTGCGAGATGCCGACCTCCTCGCCGATCTGGGACTGCGTCATGTTCGCGAAGAAGCGCAGCATGATGATCTGCCGTTCGCGGGGCGGGAGTTTGGCCAGCAGCGGCTTCAGCGACTCGCGGTACTCCACCCCCTCCAGGGCCGTGTCCTCGTACCCCAGACGGTCCGCGAGCGAGCCCTCGCCGCCGTCGTCCTCGGGTGACGGGGAGTCCAGCGAGGAGGCCGTGTACGCGTTCCCGACCGCGAGGCCGTCGACCACGTCCTCCTCCGACACCCCCAGCACCAGGGCGAGTTCGGGGACGGTCGGCGAGCGGTCGAGCTTCTGCGCCAGCTCGTCACTGGCCTTCGTGAGCGCCAGCCGCAGCTCCTGGAGCCGGCGGGGCACGCGCACGGACCACGACGTGTCGCGGAAGAAGCGCTTGATCTCACCGACGACGGTCGGCATCGCGAACGTGGGGAATTCCACGCCCCGTTCGCAGTCGAACCGGTCGATCGCCTTGATGAGGCCGATCGTGCCGACCTGGACGATGTCCTCCATCGGCTCGTTACGGCTGCGGAAGCGCGCCGCCGCGTAACGCACCAGTGGCAGATTCAGCTCGATGAGGGTGTCACGTACGTAGGTGCGCTCCGGGCTGTCCTGTGCGAGCACGGCGAGCCGCAGGAACAGGGAGCGGGACAGAGTGCGGGTGTCGATGGCTTCCGGCTGGGACACGCGCGGTGGTTCGGCCACACGGTCGAGAGCATCCGGTGCGTCCGGTGCCGGCGGTGCCTGGTCGCTCTTGTTGAGCGTGAGCACCTTCGAGCTGCCCTGTTCTACGGACATGCCACCCCCTTGAGGTCGCTGACGGTCGCGGTGGCCGCTCCCGTCGAAGGAACGCAGCCTCCACCTGAATACCGGCGGTGGGACTGCGGCAAACGCGGTTCCAGCAGAATGTCACATGTCGTCAACACGCTGTAGCGCCAAGTCGACATATCTGCACCGGAATAAGGGGGTATGCGAATTTGCTGCCGGTGGGGGCGCTGCGGGGTTACTACCCGGAAGAGCTACGCCTCGATCCTGTTTGCGGATCGCAAACGCGCGAAGCTTCGCGCCAGAAGCCTTGACACATGCATCTGCGAGACACCGAGTTCCTGGCTGATCTGCGACTGCGTCAGGTTGTTGTAGTAGCGCAGCATCAGGATGCGCTGTTCCCGCTCGGGCAGCTGGACGAGCAGATGCCGGACCAGATCGCGGTGCTCGACGCCGGCCAGCGCCGGGTCCTCGTAGCCGAGCCGGTCGAGCAGGCCCGGCAGCCCGTCGCCCTCCTGGGCCGCCTCCAGCGATGTCGCGTGGTACGACCGGCCCGCCTCGATGCAGGCGAGGACCTCCTCCTCGGAGATCTTCAGCCGCGTGGCGATCTCGGCGGTGGTGGGGGAGCGGCCGTGAGCCGTCGTCAGATCCTCGGTGGCGCCGGTGACCTGGACCCACAGCTCGTGCAGCCGGCGCGGTACGTGGACGGTCCGCACGTTGTCGCGGAAGTACCGCTTGATCTCGCCGACGACGGTCGGCATCGCGAAGGTCGGGAACTGCACGCCGCGGTCCGGGTCGAACCGGTCGATCGCGTTGATCAGCCCGATCGTGCCGACCTGGACGACGTCCTCCATCGGCTCGTTACGGCTGCGGAACCGGGCCGCCGCGTACCGCACGAGCGGCAGGTTCGCCTCGATCAGCGCGCTGCGCAGCCGGGTGTGCTCGGGGCTGCCGCGCTCCAGATCCTTGATCTGCGCGAAGAGCAGCTGCGTCAGCGCCCTGGTGTCGGCGCCGCGGGTCCCCGGTGTCGACGGCCGGGGTTCGCTCTCGCTCGGGGTCTCGACGAGGGGGGCCTCAGCTCGGGGTTCGATCTGGGGCGGCATTTGAGGCGTTGTACTGGCCGGCACGGTCACGCCACCCCTTTGCGGTCAACTACGGTCAACTCATCCGTCAAAAGCGGTCATAGCATCACAAGACATGCCCACTGTGTGCAAGCACCAGAAAACTCCGTGTTGACGAGGAATCGGCTGTTCAAACTCGAAAAGCCCCATGCCGGTGAGGCATGGGGCCAGGAGGACCAAGGGTGGGAATACCCGGTCGGAAGTGACGACAGGAGCCGGTCGGAACCGATCAGAACTCGTAGTCGGCGATCACCCAGGTGGCGAATTCGCGCCACAGGCCGACGCCCGCCTGATGGTCGGGGTGCTCCAGATAGCGCGTCAGCGCGCCCGCGTCGGCGACCGCCGCGTTGATGGCGAAGTCGTAGGCGATCGGCCGGTCGCTGATGTTCCAGGCGCACTCCCAGAACTCCAGCTCCGGGATCTTGCCGCCCAGCTCCGCGAAGGCCCGCGCGCCGGCGACGACCCGGGGCTCGTCGCGCGAGACGCCCTCGTTGAGCTTGAAGAGGACCAGGTGGCGGATCACGGGCTTCTCCCAGGTGTGGCGGAGGCGGGTTCGGTGTGCGGCGCGGTCGCGGCGTCATCGGCCACGGCGCCGTCTTCACGGCGTCATCTTCACGGCGTCATCGGCCGCGGCCGCTGCCCGCGGCTACTGTACGAGCTCGGTCATGAACTCGCCGACACCCTCGGCGGCGCTCGATATGCCCTCGAAGCCCACCTCGACGAGGTCGGCCGCCTTTTTGGGTGAGGTGATGATCGTGTACAGCACGAAGACGGCCAGCACATAGAGCACGATCTTCTTTGTTTGCGCCATCGGCGCTGCCTCCCCTGCTGTCCCCGGTGTGATCGCGTGAGTCTAACCGTACGAATGGGCCCGTTCGGAGGCCGATTTCGATCGCCCGTGTGACCGCTTCTGGTCACGTCGTCTCGCCGCCCGATCGCCGCCGCCCAACCGGCGTGCCGTACGCGACGACCGCCCGGCCCGCGCCGTCAGGATCTGAACGCACACTCCGCAAGACACATCGCGAACCGGAGCAAAAGCCCCGCAGGGTCGGTTAGTTGTTGATCGGACGGCAACCGGTGACGGCCGGTGCGTGCACAACTCTTGACGTGTACGAAACACGGGAGAACCATCTGCCGTAACGAGAGAGCGCTCTCCGGGTTTCTGCCGGTTCTCTCCGCAGCGCGTCCCGAACTCCCCCTCGTCGTCCGAGACTTCAGGAGACCTGCCCATGCACGCTCCGCTGTCCGTTCTTCCGGTGTTCCGGAGACCCGCGTCGGTGCGCCGCCGCGGCATAGCCGCGTCCATCGCCGCCACCCTGGTCGCCTCCCTGCTGATGCTCATCCCCACCACCACCGCCGCGAGCGCCGCACCGACCCTGCTCTCCCAGGGCAAGCCGGTGACGGTCTCCAGCACGGAGAACGGCGGCACCCCCGCCGGCGCCGCCGTCGACGGTGACAACGGCACCCGCTGGTCGAGCGCCGCCGCCGACCCGCAGTGGATCCAGATCGACCTCGGCTCCTCGGTCGCGGTCAGCCAGGTCGTACTGCGCTGGGAGGCCGCGTACGCCAAGGCGTACAAGATCGAGCTGTCCACGAACGGCACCAGCTGGACGAGCGCGTACTCCACCACCACGGGCCCCGGCGGCAACGAGACGCTGAACGTCTCCGGCACCGCCCGCTACGTGAAGCTGACCGGCACCACCCGCGCCACCCCGTACGGCTACTCCCTCTGGGAGTTCCAGGTGTACGGCGAGAGCGGCACCGGTCCCGGCGGTCCGATCCAGGGCGGCGGTGACCTCGGTCCCAACGTCAAGGTCTTCGACCCCTCGACGCCCAACATCCAGGGCACGCTCGACCAGATCTTCCAGCAGCAGGAGTCGGCCCAGTTCGGCACCGGCCGCTACCAACTGCTGTTCAAGCCGGGCACGTACAACAACCTCAACGCCCAACTCGGCTTCTACACCTCGATCTCCGGTCTCGGCCTGAAGCCCGACGACACGAACATCAACGGTGACATCACCGTCGACGCCGGCTGGTTCAACGGCAACGCCACCCAGAACTTCTGGCGCTCGGCCGAGAACCTCGCGGTCACCCCGGTCAGCGGCAGCAACCGCTGGGCGGTCGCGCAGGCGGCCCCGTTCCGCCGTATGCACGTCAAGGGCGGGCTCAACCTCGCCCCGAACGGCTACGGCTGGGCCAGCGGCGGCTACATCGCCGACAGCAAGGTCGACGGCCAGATCACGCCGTACTCGCAGCAGCAGTGGTACACCCGTGACAGCGCCATCGGCGGCTGGGGCAACGGCGTCTGGAACATGGCGTTCTCGGGGGTCGAGGGCGCGCCCGCGCAGTCCTTCCCGAACCCGCCGTACACCACGCTGAACAACACCCCGACCTCCCGCGAGAAGCCGTTCCTCTACCTGGACGGCAACACGTACAAGGTCTTCGTCCCGGCCAAGCGCACCAACGCGCGCGGCGTCTCCTGGAACGGCACCCCGCAGGGCGAGTCCCTGCCGCTCGACCAGTTCTACGTGGTCAAGCCGGGCGCCTCGGCGGCCACGATCAACGCGGCGCTCGCCCAGGGCCTGCACCTGCTCTTCACCCCGGGCATCTACCACGTCGACCAGTCCATCAACGTCAACCGGGCGAACACCGTGGTCCTCGGCCTCGGCTACGCCACGATCATCCCGGACAACGGGGTGACGGCGATGAAGGTCGCCGACGTGGACGGCGTGAAGCTGGCCGGCTTCCTGATCGACGCCGGACCGGTCAACTCCCCGACGCTGCTGGAGGTCGGCCCCCAGAACGCGTCGGCCGACCACTCCGCCAACCCGACGACCGTCCAGGACGTCTTCATCCGGATCGGCGGAGCCGGTCCGGGCAAGGCCACCACCAGCATGGTCATCAACAGCGACGACACGATCATCGACCACACCTGGATCTGGCGGGCCGACCACGGTGAAGGCGTGGGCTGGGAGACCAACCGCGCCGACTACGGACTTCAGGTGAACGGCGACGACGTCCTCGCCACCGGTCTGTTCGTCGAGCACTTCAACAAGTACGACGTGCGATGGAGCGGCGAACGCGGCCGGACGATCTTCTTCCAGAACGAGAAGGCGTACGACGCCCCGAACCAGGCCTCCATCCAGAACGGCAGCATCCAGGGCTACGCCGGCTACAAGGTGGACGACTCGGTCGTCACCCATGAGGGCTGGGCGATGGGCAGTTACTGCAACTACACGTCGGATCCGAACATCCGTCAGGAGCACGGATTCCAGGCACCGGTGAAGCCAGGGGTGAAGTTCCACAACATCCTGGTCGTCTCACTCGGCGGCATGGGCCAGTACAACCACGTGATCAACAGCACCGGAGCGCCGACGTCGGGCACGTCGACGATCCCGTCGAACATCGTGAACTTCCCGTAGGGAAGTAGGCGAGCAGGGCCCGGCCTCTTCTTGAAGAGGCCGGGCCCTGTCGCGTGGGCGACTATTATGACGAAAAGCTCCAAAAGGGAACTTCCCGGGACATCGGTCCCATCGAAAGGAAGCCAGGAAGCCATGCCCACCCGCCCCTTCCGCTTCGGCGTCAGCATGCTGGCCACCGGATCGCGCTCGGCCTGGCAGGCCAAGGCCCGACAGGCCGAGGACCTCGGTTACGACGTGCTCCAGGTCCCCGACCACATGGGGATGCCGGCGCCGTTCCCCGCGCTGGTGTCCGCCGCCGACGCGACCACCACCCTGCGGTTCGGCACCCTCGTCCTCAACGCCGGCTTCTACCGGCCCGCGCTGCTGGCCAGGGACATCGCCGACACCGACCAGCTCACCGACGGCCGGCTTGAGGTCGGCCTCGGCGCGGGCTACGCGGAGGCCGAGTTCCGTACGGCGGAGCTGCCGTACCCCGCCCCCGCGGAACGGGTCGACCACCTGGCGCACACCGTCGCCGAACTGCACCGGCTGTTCGCCACCTCGGACCAGGTGCCCGCGGTCCGCCAGAGCCCCGCCCCACCGCTGCTGGTGGCCGGTATCGGCGACCGCGTGCTGCGGCTGGCCGCCCGCGAGGCGGACATCGTCGGCTTCCCGGTCATGTCGCTCAGGACACCGCCGGGCGGGGACCCGCAGCAGGTCCTGGCCGAGCGAGTCGACTACGTCCGCGCCGAGGCGGGCGCCCGCTTCGGCCACCTGGAGCTGAACCTGTTCGTATCGGCGGTGGCCCTCACGCCCCCGTCCGCCGCCACCCCGGACCTGACGGCAGCCCGCCGCCTGGCCCCGAACCTGACCGAGGACCAGATCCGCCGGCTCCCCAACGTACTGGCGGGCTCGCCCGACGAGATCACCGAGACACTGCACCGCTACTGGGAGACGTACGGCCTGACCTACTTCTCCGTACTCGAACCGCACATGACCGACTTCGCGAAGGTCATCGCCCGGCTTCGCTGACCGCCGCGCGGTACCCGCGGCAACACGAAGGGCCCGGTTCAATGAACCGGGCCCTTCGTCATACAAGCGGTAGCGGTGGGATTTGAACCCACGGTGACGGGTTACGCCACACTCGCTTTCGAGGCGAGCTCCTTCGGCCGCTCGGACACGCTACCGAGAGAGAGCTTAGCCCAAGGTGGCCCGTGCTCAGAAATCGATAATCCGGCGGTCCCGGAAGAAGGCCGTGAGCAGCTCGGAGCACTCGTCGGCGAGCACCCCGTGGATCACTTCCGGGCGGTGGTTGAGGCGGCGGTCCCGTACGACGTCCCAGAGCGAGCCCGCCGCGCCCGCCTTCTCGTCGAGCGCCCCGTACACGACGCGGGCCACCCGCGACTGTACGAGCGCGCCCGCGCACATCGTGCACGGCTCCAGGGTCACCACGAGCGTGCAGCCGGTCAGCCGCCAGGCGCCGAGCTTCGCCGCCGCCCGGCGGAGCGCCAGGACCTCCGCGTGCGCGGTGGGGTCGCCCGTCAGCTCGCGTTCGTTGTGGCCGGTGGCGAGGACCGAGCCGTCCGGGGACAGCACGACGGCGCCGACCGGCACATCGCCGGCCGGTGCCGCGCGTGCGGCCTGTTCCAGGGCGAGGCGCATCGGCGCCCGCCACGGCTCACGCACCGGGTCGTGCTCCGTCACTAGCGCGCGGTCTCCAGCACCTCGGAGGCGCCCAGCGCGTCCGCGATCTCGGACATGGCGTCCGTCTCCAGTGCCAGCAACTCCGCCTCCGAGAGGCCCAGGTCGGCGAGGATCGCGCGGTCGCCCGCCGGTCCCGCCGGTACCGTTCCGGGTCCGGCCGCGTCGGCGGGGCCGGTGCTCCCGTCCGAGTGCTCCGTGTCCTCCTGCTCTTCAGTCTCGCCGTCCTCGGTGCCGTCGAGGTCCAGCGTGTCCAAGGCGTCGGCGAGGTCGTCATCGTCCCCGCCGAGCAATTCGTCCGTGAGGATCTCCCCGTAAGAGGAGCGTGCGGCCATGGCCGCGTCGGAGACGTAGATGCGAGGATCCTCCTCGCCCTCCACGCGGAGCACGCCGAACCAGGCGTCCTCCTGCTCGATGAAGACGAGCACCGTGTCCTCGTCAACCGAGGCTTCGCGGGCCAGATCGGTCAGATCCGACAAGGTCTCCACGTCGTCGAGCTCTGTGTCGCTCGCTTCCCACCCGTCTTCGGTGCGCGCGAGCAGTGCGGCGAAGTACACCGTGACTCTCCCACTGGTCAGAGGTGACGATTCGGCGGTGCGCTGCGCTCTGCCCCGCCCACTACTCGGAATCGTGGCAGAAACCCGGCGATTGCGAGAGGTCTTCCGCCGTTGCGTCGTGCAGGCATTTTTTTGGACCGGGGTGGACGCGTGCCGGGGCGGGGGCGCGGCGGGGGTGTGGGAGGGCCGTGAGGAGGGCGTCGGCCGATGCCCAAGTGGCCGTCCCGCGACGGTCGGAGGGCCGCCGGGTGGCTCCCGCGCGACTACCAGCGGAAGGTCCGCATCCGCATCTGCTGGCGCATCCGGGCCGCGCGGGCCTGCCGAGGTTTCACCCGCTCGCGCAGGGCCTTGGCCTCGTTCAACTCCCGCAGGAACTGCGCACGCCGCCGCCGGCGGGCCGCGTCGCTCCCGTCGGAGACGGTGTCGGACGCGGCATCGGAGACGGTGTCGGACGGGGCGTCGGGCTCGCTGTCGGGCGTGGCGGCCGGCTCGGTGCCGGCCGGCCGGTCGCCGTCGCGCTCCTGCGGATTCCGCCGCTGCCGGTCCGGCATCGCCGCCCCACCACCCCACGACTCGGTTGACTGTGACCCCTGTACGCGTGCCCCATCACCTTCCCTGCGAGCGGGGGATTGATGCCAGCGGGGGCCGTCGGCCGGGCCGCGGTTACTGTGGAGGCATGCGGATTCATGTCGTCGACCACCCGTTGGTCGCGCACAAACTCACCACGCTGCGCGACAAGCGCACCGACTCCCCTACCTTCCGACGCCTCGCCGACGAGCTGGTCACGCTGCTCGCGTACGAGGCCACCAGGGACGTGCGCACCGAGCAGGTCGACATCGAGACTCCGGTGACGGCGACCACGGGTGTGAAGCTGTCCTACCCGCGGCCTCTCGTGGTGCCGATCCTCCGGGCCGGTCTCGGCATGCTCGACGGAATGGTGCGGCTGCTGCCGACCGCCGAGGTCGGTTTCCTCGGGATGATCCGTAACGAGGAGACGCTTCAGGCGTCGACGTACGCGAGCCGGATGCCCGAGGACCTCTCGGGGCGGCAGGTGTACGTCCTGGACCCGATGCTGGCCACCGGCGGCACGCTGGTCGCGGCGATCCGTGAGCTGATCAAGCGCGGCGCGGACGACGTGACGGCCGTGGTGCTGCTCGCGGCGCCCGAGGGCGTCGAGGTGATGGAGCGCGAGCTGGCGGGCACGCCGGTCACGGTCGTCACGGCGGCGGTCGACGAGCGGCTGAACGACCGCGGGTACATCGTTCCGGGGCTGGGCGACGCGGGTGACCGCCTGTACGGGACGGTCGACTAGCCCTCAGTTTCTGGTGCGGGTCAGCAGGGGGCGCCGGTCGTGGGCCTGGTCAGGGTGGCCAGGGTCCGGTCGGCGTCCTTCTGTACGTTCAGGGTCTTGAAGGCCGTGCCGAGCAGCAGGTCCACGTCCTTGGTCTGCCGGGCGTCGTGCTGGGGCTTCGCGCCCTTCAGCTGGGCGCCGAGCACCGTGAAGGACCCGTCCGCGGCGGCCGGGGCGCCGAGCAGTATCCCCGTGCCGGGGATCTTCTTGTCGAACGCCGCCGGCGCGTTGCCGACCTTGCCGATGACGAAGCCGCGCTTCTTCAGCTCGTCGGCGGTGGTCTTGGCGAGTCCCGCGCGCGGCGTCGCGTTGTAGACGTTGACCTTGATCTGGGCCGGCTTGGGGAGCGTCTTGGCGGCCACGGCCGACTGGGACGGCTTGCAGCCGGGCTTACGGTTCCGGTCCGAGGCCGTCGTGGTCTTCTTCTTCGTACCGTCGTCCGCCGTGAACACGTCGATGAGCTGTACGGTCCCCCAGCCGACGAGGCCGAGGGCGACGACCGCGGCGATGGCCGCGAGCACGATCCTGTGGCGGTGACGGGGGCGGCGCATGCGGGGGTACTTGGCACCCGTAATGCGATATTTGCCGCCCATGCCTGGGGGGGTGAGCATGCTCATGGCCGCAGCGTAGTGCGCGGCGGTAGTGATTCCTACTAAATGATCAATAGGTTGGGCCCGTAGAGGCCGGAAAGGCCCCGAAAGGCTCAGTCCCGAGCCGGTTGAGGGCCCGTCAGACGGTTCGGACGGTTCAGGCGGTTCGACGGGCGGTCAGGTCAGCCCAGGTCCAGTTCGAGCACGCGCGCGTGCAGTACCTGCCGCTGCTGGAGTGCCGCGCGGACGGCGCGGTGCAGTCCGTCCTCCAGATAGAGGTCGCCCTGCCACTTCACGACGTGCGCGAAGAGGTCTCCGTAGAAGGTCGAGTCCTCGGCGAGCAGCGTCTCCAGATCCAGTTGGCCCTTGGTGGTGACGAGCTGATCGAGGCGGACCGGGCGCGGCGCTACATCCGCCCACTGCCGGGTGCTTTCCCGGCCGTGGTCGGGATACGGCCGCCCGTTACCGATGCGCTTGAAGATCACACGGAAAGCCTACCGGGCGAGCGCCTCCGGGCGCAGCCATGGCGCGGTGGTGCAAAAGGATGCATATGGTTCAAAGTAGGAGCGACGTATGAGTGGAACCATCCCGTCCGGTGACGTCGCCGTCCAAATCGGCTCCTGATCGCCTCCTGAAGAGGCTCGACGAGGGCTCGACGAAGCCGGGGCCAAGCCACGACGCACGACGGGCGCCGAGGGAACTCGCTCCCTCGGCGCCCGCGGTGAGTGGCTGTCAGTCGGTCGGGCCGTCAGGCCGTCGGTCGGTCAGGCCCGGGACTCGTGCTCGTGGGCGTTCGACGCACCGACACCGGTGTCGCCGTCGGCCGCGCCGCGCTTGAGCTTGGCGGAGGCATCCGCCTTGGCCGTCGCGGTGAGCGGGCTCAGGTCGTGGGCGTAGTGGCCCACCGCGTCGGCGATGACGTCGATGTTGACGTCGAACGCCTCCTTGTTGATGTTGTCGAGGTCGTCACAGGCCGCGTGGTAGCAGGGGTCGTACGCGACCCCCGCCTCGCCGCCGAACTTCGCCGCCTGGTCCGCGGTCTTTATGCCCTCGGCACCGGTGAAGGTTCCCCCGGAGGGGATGCCGACCTCGATGAACGGCCCGTAGTCGGAGCGGCCGGAGAAGTCCGTGCCCTCGTGCGGGTAGTCCTTGCTGTCGAGGAAGTCGGTGATGCCCTTCTCCAACTGCGCCGAGCCCTCCGGCCCCGCGCCCGCGCCCTCGCCGTCCGAGTCGTCGCCGTCGTAAACGAACTGGCCGAAGTTCGGCGAGCCGATCATGTCGAAGTTCAGGTAGAGCTTGATCTGTTCGGCCTGCTCGGGGCTGAGGCCCTTCACGTAGTCCTCGGCGCCGAGCAGTCCGAGCTCCTCGGCCGACCACCACGCGAAGCGCACCTTGTTGGCGGGCTTCTCGCGCGACTTGGCGAGGTCCAGGGCGACTTCGAGCAGACCGGCGGAGCCCGACGCGTTGTCGTTGATGCCCGCGCCCGCGGTGACGGAGTCCAGGTGGGAGCCGAGCATCACGGTGTTGGCAGCGCTGCCGCCCTTGGTCTCGGCGATGACGTTGCGGGTGGTGCGCTTCTGCTGGAGCTGACGGATGTCCAGGGAGACCGTCACAGGGCCGGCAGCGGCCTCGGCGGCGAGCTTCGCGCCCTCGGCCTGGGTGACACCGCCGGTGGGGATCCTGGCCGCGGCCGGGTCGCCCAGGGTGCCGCTGAGGGCGCCCTCGGTGTTGTTCGAGACGATCGCGGCGACCGCGCCCGCGGCGGCCGCCGTCTGCTGCTTCACCGCGAAGTCGCAGCCGCCGCGCTGGATGAGCGCGATCTTGCCGGTGAACGCGCCGGCGGCGTAGTCGCCGGCCTCGCAGCCGGTGGTCGCGTCGACCGGTACGACGGCGAGGGCCGCCTCGATCCCGCCCTTGGGCGTGGACTTCGTGTACGACATGGCCGTGATCTCGGAGTCGCGCGGCGTGGGCGCGGTGACCTTGAGCGTCTGGGCCTGCGTCTCGATGTACGTGAACTCGAAGGTGTCGTACGAGACGTTGTAGCCGGCCTTCTTGAGGAGGCTGTACACGTACGCGCCGGAGGCGTCGTGGCCGAGCGAGCCCGCGGCGCGGTGGCCGCCGGCGGAGTCGGCGATGTCCTGGAACTTCTTCAGGTGCTTGTACGCGTCCTTGCCGGACGCCTCCTTGACGAGCTTCTTGGAGAGCTTCGCCGCGTCCCTCGCCGGGTCGGGCCGGTTGTGCGCGGAGGCGGAGGATGCGGACAGCAGAAGCGGGGCGGCGAGCGCGGTGGCGGCTGCGACTGCCATGAGTCTGCGGGACGTTGCGTTCACAGGGGTCCTTCCGATGCGAACGAGTGCGGACGAGCAGGAGCGTTGCGAAGTGAGCTACCGAAAGTTAGCGACCTGGGGCGTTGTAGGGGAACAGATGTGCCACAAATCATGCTCGTCGGCCGCGCGCCCGTCGGCGTCCGTTCAGCTCTCCGGGGACTTCGCCGCCTTGGCCGACTCCGCCGACTTCGCCGCCTTGGCGGCGCGCTTGGCCTCCTGCTTGTGCGCACGGACCTTGGCCAGGGTCTCGGGACCCGTGATGTCCGCCGCCGAGCGGAACGACCCCTCGTCGCCGTACGCGCCGGCCGCCGCGCGCCAGCCCTCGGGCCGTACGCCGTACTGCTTGCCGAGCAGCGCGAGGAAGATCTGCGACTTCTGCTTGCCGTAGCCGGGGAGTTCGGTCAGCCGCTTGAGCAGTTCGGCGCCGGTGGCGACATCTCGCCACACCCCGGAGGCGTCGCCGTCGTGGTGCGCGACCAGGAACTGGCAGAGCTGCTGCACGCGCTTGGCCATGGACCCCGGGTAGCGGTGCACGGCGGGCTTCTCCGAGAGCAGCGCGGCGAAGGCCTCGGGGTCGTACGCGGCGATCGCGTGCGCGTCCAGATCGTCACCCCCCATGCGTACGGCGATGGTGTACGGCCCCGAGAAGGCCCACTCCATGGGCACCTGCTGGTCCAGCAGCATGCCGACCAGCGCGGCCAACGGGCTGCGGCCGAGGAGTTCGTCGGCCTCGGGCTGCTGTGCGATGCGAATCGTCGTGCTCATGGGCCGATGGTGGACCGGGACATGGAAAATTTCAGGGAGGCCACGCCCTGACGGTGTGTTCATATGACTGTTTTGTGGCGCGGATGGCGGTACGGGGCGAGGGGTAGGGCTGGACACGGACAGCTGCCGGAATCCTCCGGAATCCTCGGGAAAGGCCGCGCACCAGTGACACAGCCCTTTGAACTGCCGGATTTCTACATGCCTTATCCGGCGCGTATCAATCCACGTCTGGAGGAGGCCAGGGAGCACTCCCGGACGTGGGCACGGGAGATGGGGATGCTGGAGGGCTCGGGAATCTGGGAGCAGAGCGATCTCGACGCCCACGACTACGCGCTGCTGTGCTCGTACACCCATCCCGACTGCACAGGGCCGCAGTTGTCGCTGGTCACGGACTGGTATGTGTGGGTCTTCTTCTTCGACGACCACTTCCTGGAGATCTTCAAGAGAACGCCGGACCGTGCCGGCGGCAAGGCGTATCTCGACCGGCTCGCCGCCTTCATGCCGATGGATCTAGCCGACGGATTTCCCGAGGCGACCAATCCGGTGGAGGCGGGTCTCGCCGATCTCTGGGAGCGCACGGTCCCGTCGATGTCCCTGGACTGGCGGGCGCGGTTCGCCGAGAGCACGGAGAATCTGCTCAACGAATCCCTCTGGGAGCTCGCCAACATCAATGCCGGGCGGATCGCGAATCCCGTCGAGTACATCGAGATGCGCCGCAAGGTCGGCGGGGCGCCGTGGTCGGCCGGGCTCATCGAGTACGCGGCGGGGGCGGAGGTGCCGGCCGAGATCGCCGAGTCCCGTCCGATGCGGGTCCTGCGGGACTCGTTCTCCGACGGGGTCCATCTGCGCAACGACCTCTTCTCGTACCAGCGGGAGATCGAGGAGGAGGGCGAGCTGAGCAACGGGGTGCTCGTCCTGGAGACGTTCCTGGGCTGCACGACGCAGGAGGCGGCCGACGCGGTCAACGACCTGCTGACGTCGCGCCTCCACCAGTTCGAGAACACGGCGCTGACCGAGCTGGGCCCGCTCTTCGTGGAGAAGGGCATCGATCCGGTCGCGGCGGCGGGGACCCTGGCGTATGTGAAGGGCCTCCAGGACTGGCAGTCCGGCGGCCACGAGTGGCACATGCGCTCCAGCCGGTACATGAACGGCGCGGAGGCGGGCGGCAGGGCCGGGGCGGGGGAGACGGCGGGGCCGCTGTTCTCGCTGACCCCGGTCGGGCGCGGGACAGCGGCGTCGGACTATCTCAAGAGCCTCGGCAACGGCGCGCCCGCCAGGGTGCGCGGCCACAGCCATGTGCCGTACCAGCGGGTGGGGCCGTCGATCCTGCCCGAGTTCGAGATGCCTTTCACGGCGAGGCTCAGTCCGTATCTGGAGGCGTCGCGGGAGCACGTCGTGGAATGGGCGGGCCGGATGGGCATCCTGGAGGGCCAGCCGGGCGTCCCCGGCTCGGACGTCTGGGACGAGGACCGGATCCGCCGTATCGACCTCCCGCTCTGCGCGGCCGGCATCCACCCCGACGCCACCCCCGAGGGGCTCGACCTCACCTCGGACTGGCTGGCCTGGGGGACGTACGGCGACGACTACTTCCCCGTCGTGTACGGCAACACCCGCAATCTGGCGGCGGCGAAGGTCTGCAACGAACGCCTGTCCCTCTTCATGCCGATCGAGACGCTGGACACCCCGCCACCGCTCAGCGGGCTGGAGCGCGGACTGGCCGACCTGTGGGTCCGCACGGCGGGCCCGATGGACGCGGACGCCCGCCGGGCCTTCCGCGCGTCCGTCGAGGAGATGACGGCGAGCTGGGTCTGGGAGCTGGTCAACCAGATCCAGAACCGCATTCCAGACCCCGTCGACTACATCGAGATGCGTCGCCAGACCTTCGGCTCCAACATGACGATGAGCCTGTCCCGGATCGGCCACGGCCAGGTGGTGCCGCCGGAGATCTACCGCAGCGGTCCGATGAGGTCCCTGGAGAACGCGGCCCAGGACTACGCGTGCCTGATGAACGACCTCTTCTCGTACCAGAAGGAGATCGAGTTCGAGGGCGAGGTCCACAACGGCGTGCTGGTGGTGCAGTCCTTCTTCAACTGCGACTACCCGACGGGCGTCGCGATCGTCCATGACCTGATGAAGGGCCGCATGCGCCAGTTCCAGCACGTCGCGGCCAACGAACTCCCCGTCCTGTACGACGACTTCGCCCTGGACAACGAGGCGCGCGCGGTCCTCGACGGCTATGTGAAGGAGCTGGAGAACTGGCTCTCCGGCATCCTCGTCTGGCACGCCGGCTGCGACCGGTACAAGGAGTCGGACCTGCTCCACGACCGCGCGGGCATCACCCGCTGGCTGCCCCCGACCCCCAAGGGTCCCGGCACCTCGGCGACCCGGATCCGGCTGCCGGCGGAGGCGCTGACGCCGTAACCGGTACCTGTCGTCCAGGCCCGCCGCGCCTCGGTTTTCGGTCCGGGGCGGGGCGGGATGGAGCGGGGCAGAGCGGTGTTCTGTTGCCGTTCTGGTCGGTGTCCTATTTAATGAATGAACGTGCATTTATTAAGTGAGGGAGGAGTCACCGTGGTCGGACGCCCCCGTGGCGTGGACGACGCCGCGATCCTGCGCGCGACCGCCGACGTCGTCGGACGCGTCGGCCCCGCCGGGCTCACGCTCGCGGCGGTGGCCCGCGAGGTGGGCCTCGTACCGGGCACGCTCATGCAGCGCTTCGGGTCCAAGCGCGGTCTGCTGCTCGTGTTCGCCGAGCGGGCCGCCGAGAGGGCGGAGGCCGAGGCCCGTACGGCGCCGGAGCGGCTGCGCCGCGCGCACGGTTCGGCGCTCGCCGCGCTGACCGCGCTGCTCGTGGAGTCGATGGAGCCGATGACGACTCCGGAGACGTACGCCAATCATCTGGCGTTCCTCTGTCTGGACCTCAGTGATCCGGAGTTCCACGCGCACGCCCTCACCGTTCACCGGGCCGAGCGGCGCGCCGTCGAGGAGTTGCTGACCGCCGCCGTCGCGGCGGGGGAGCTGAGGGGCGGGACGGACGTCGGGCCGCTGGCCCGTTCCGTACAGGCGATGGCCGGCGGCGCCGGGCTGATCTGGGCACTCGACCGTGAGGGCACGCTCGCGCAGCGGATGCGGCAGGAGATCGACGAGGTGCTGGCCCGGCACACGGTTCGGCCTGTGGTTCGGCATGTGGACCTGCCCGCTGACCTGCCTGTTGATCCGCCCGCTGACCTGCCCGTGGACCCTGCTCGTACCCGCTGACCAGGAGGAATCATGAAGGATGCGGTTGAGGCGTCGCGCCCGCTGGCGGGCAAGGTCGCCCTCGTCGCGGGCGGCACCCGGGGCGGCGGGCGCGGCATCGCGGTCGAACTCGGCGCGGCCGGCGCGACGGTGTACGTCACCGGCCGCAGCAGCTCCGCCGGGCGCTCCGACCTCGACCGCCCCGAGACCGTCGAGGGGACGGCCGATCTGGTCACCGCCGCCGGCGGGCACGGCATCGCCGTCCGTACCGACCACAGCAGTCCCGACGACGTACGCGCCCTGGTCGACCGTATCGCCGCCGAGCAGGACGGGCGGCTGGACATCCTCGTCAACTCCGTCTGGGGCGGGGACCCGTTGACCGACTGGGAGCATCCGCTGTGGGAGCAGGACCTGGACGCCGGGTTCCGGCTGCTGCGGCAGGCGGTCGACACGCATGTGATCACCAGCCGTTACGCGCTGCCGCTGCTGGTCGCCCGCCGGAGCGGGCTGGTCGTGGAGGTGACGGACGGGAACACCGCCCGCTACCGGGGGACCTTCTTCTACGACCTCGTGAAGTCCTCGGTGATCCGCCTCGCGGTCGCGCAGGCGGCCGAGTTGAAGCCGTACGGCGTCGCCGCCGTCGCGATCACGCCCGGCTTTCTGCGCTCCGAGGCGATGCTGGAGGGCCTCGGCGTCACCGAGGAGACCTGGCGGGACGCGGTGGCCAAGGACCCGAACTTCGCCCACTCCGAGAGCCCGGCGTATCTGGGGCGCGCGGTCGCCGCGCTGGCCGCCGACGCGGACATCATGGCCAAGTCGGGGCGGGCGCTGGCCACGTGGGGGCTGTACGAGGAGTACGGCTTCACGGACGAGGACGGTACGCGGCCGGACTTCGCCGCGCACTGGGCGAGGTCGCTGGTCGCGGAGTTCGGGCCGCTCGGCGATCCGCTGTAGTGCTGTAGTGGGGGCGGGCGGGCGTCAGACGCGGGTGTCAGGCGCGGGCGCGGGGACGGGCGCGGGCGTCAGGCGCGCAGGCGGGCCGCCCGCATCATCAAGTAGCGGGTCTCCGGCACGCTGAGTGTGCGCTCGGCCGCCAACCGGTAGGCGGCCAGGGCGCCTTCCGTGTCGCCCGCCTTCTCCAGCAGATGGGCCCGCACCGCGTCGAGCCGGTGGTGTCCGGCCAACTCCTGCTCCAGACCTTTGAGTTCCGCGAGTCCGGCCGCCGGGCCGTGCGCCATCGCCACGGCCACCGCCCTGCTCAGCTCGGCCATCGGCTCGGGCCCGGGAGCGCGGCGTAGCAACTCGTCGTAAAGCGCCACGATCTGGAGCCAGTCGGTGTCCTCGGTGCTCGCCGCCTCGTCGTGCAGCGCGGCGATCGCGGCCTGCAACTGGTAGGCACCGGCGGGTCCTTGGGACAGCGCCTCCTCGACCAGCGCCGTACCTTCGTCGATCGCGGCGCGGTCCCAGCGGGCGCGGTCCTGCTCGTCCAGCGGGATGAGTTCGCCGTGCGGTCCCGTGCGGGCCGCGCTCCGCGCCTCCGTGAGCAGCATCAGCGCGAGCAGGCCCGTCACGGCGCCCTCCGTCGGCAGCAGCCGCCGTACCGCCCGGGTCAGCCGGATCGCCTCGTACGCGAGGTCCGCGCGCCGCAACTCGCTGCCGGAGGTGGCCGTATGGCCCTCGTTGAAGATCAGGTAGAGCACCTGGAGCACGGTGGCGAGCCGGCGGTCGCGGTCCTCGGGGCCCGGCTGCAGGAAGGGCACGCCCTTGACCTTCTGCTTCGCCCTGCTGATGCGCTGCGCCATCGTCGCCTCGGGCACCAGATGCGCGCGGGCGATCTCGGCCGTGGTCAGACCGCCGACGGCGCGCAGGGTGAGTGCGGTCCGGCCGGCGGCGGGCAGTTCGGGATGGCAGCAGAGGAAGAGCAGGGTGAGGGTGTCGTCCTCCGAGGGGGCCCGGCTCTCACCGGGCGGCGGCGTGGTGAAGGCGTCCCTGGGCGTGAGCGCGGCGACGCTCTCCTCGCGCCTGCGTCGCGCCTCTTCGCTGCGGAACTGGTCGACGAGACGGCGGGAGGCGGTTCGGATCAGCCAGCCGCGGGGGTTGTCGGGCGGGCCGTCGGCCGGCCACTGCTGGGCGGCGGCGATGAGCGCTTCCTGTACGGCGTCCTCGGCGAGGTCGAAGTGGCCGTAGCGGCGGACGAGCGCGCCGAGGACCTGCGGCGCGTGCAGGCGCAGCAGGTCCTCGGTCGTGGTGGGGCCGGTCGGTCGGCCCGTGCCCTCGTTCGCGGCGTTGTTCGCGGCGTCGTTCGTGCCGTCGTTTGTTCCGTCGTGTGTTCCGGCTTTCACACCGCGTATTACACCCCGTCGGACCGGGGCGCGCACCGTGTCTCAGCCGTCGATCTGCGGGCCCTCCTGGATGGGCCGGATGACGACCGGGTAGGACGGGACGCCCTCGGGCTGGGGGCATGCCGCGACGCGCGCGGCGATCTCGGTGACCCGCTCCAGGCTCGCGCAGTCGAGCACCCAGTAGCCGGCCAGCAGCTCCTTCGTCTCACCGTACGGGCCGTCCGTGATCACCGGCTTGCCGTCCTTGTCCGCGCCGACGAAGCGCGTCTGCGAGGGCGCGCTCAGACCCTGCGCGTCGATCAGCTCACCGGACTCGGCGAGGTCGTCGTTGACCGCCCCCATGAAGGCGAACATCTCTTGCATGTCCTTCTCGTTCCAGGCCGCGCTGTGCTCGGACGCCTTGCCGTTCATCGCGTCGTAGTCGGCCTGCGAACCCTGAACCATCACCAGGTACTTCATGATGTCGCTCCCTTTGCTGTGCCGTGCTGTCACCCCTCGTGGGCAACTCTCACAGGGGACGTCGGAGCCGATGACGGCTTCTCGACAGCTCGCGGGATTTTTCTTTCGAATCACTCCGTCGGCCCCGGAGAGCGGGCGCGACGGTCGTGGTCGTAGCGGTCGTAGCGGTCATGTCGGCGCGGTGCGTAGCGATGTTACGGAGAGGGGTAGCGATGCTACGTCGAACATGTTAGCGTTGTTGTTGTCGGGAAGGCGAACACCGCTATCCAGGGAGCAACGTCATGAGCGAGCAGCCGAGCACAGCGCGTCGAGTAGTGATCGTCACCGGCGGGTCCCGCGGGATCGGCCGGGAGAGCGCGGAGCGCCTGGCGGCGGACGGGCACGCCGTCGTCGTCAACTACGCGGGCAATCGGACCGAGGCGGAGGCGACGGTGGCCGCCATCACCGAGGCGGGAGGTACGGCCATGGCCTTCCGCGCCGACGTGGCCGACGAGGTCGCGGTGTCGGCGCTCTTCGACGCGACGGAGGAAGCCTTCGGCGGCGTGGACGTCCTCGTGCACGCGGCGGGTGTCATGTCGGTGACGCCGCTGGTCGATACGGAGCTGGACGCGCTGGACCGTATCCACCGCACCAACATCCGCGGCACGTTCGTGGTCGACCAGCAGGCCGCGCGCCGGCTGCGGAGCGGCGGGGCGATCATCAACTTCTCCAGCTCGGTGCTCGGCCTGGCCTTCCCGGGATACACGGCGTACGCGGCCAGCAAGGGCGCGGTCGAGGCGATGACGCTGATCCTGGCGAGGGAGCTGCGCGGACGTGACATCACTGTCAACGCGGTGGCGCCCGGACCGACCGCCACCGCCCTGTTCCTGGACGGCAAGGACGAGGAGACCATCTCGAACCTGGCCGCCCAGGCCCCGCTGGAGCGGCTCGGCCGCCCGGAGGACATCGCCGAGGTCGTCTCCTTCCTTGCAGGACCGGCCCGCTGGGTCAACGGCCAGGTTCTGCGTGCCAACGGCGGCATCATCTGACGGCCCACGGCCGCCGCTCCTTCCGAGTCCCGTCTGTTCCATCTGTTCGTTCTGTTCTGGGTTCCTTCTGTTCCGAGCTGTTCCTTCTGTTTCTTCCTATCGATCGAGGAGTGGAGTTCCGTCATGGGTGACACCGCGAAAACCATCGTGATCACGGGCGCCGGTTCCGGCTTCGGAGCGCTCGCCGCGCGCTCCCTCGCCCGCGCGGGGCACACCGTCTACGCCGCGATGCGCGACACCACGGGCCGTAACGCCGACCGGGTCGCCGAGGCTCGGGCGTACGCCACCGAGCACGGAGTGGACCTTCGTACGGTGGAGCTGGACGTGCTGTCCCAGGAGTCGGCCGACGCCGCCACAGCCACCGTGCTCGCCGAGGCGGGCGGGCTCGACGCGATCGTGCACAACGCGGGCCACATGGTCACCGGGCCCACCGAGGCGTTCACGCCGGAGGAGCTGATGGCCGTCTACGACACGAACGTGCTCGGCACCCAGCGCGTCAACAGGGCCGTACTGCCCCATCTCCGGGCCCAGGGACATGGGTTGGTCCTGTGGATAGGTTCCACGTCCAGTCGCGGCGGCACTCCGCCCTATCTCGCGCCGTACTTCGCCGCCAAGGCCGCCATGGACTCCCTCGCCGTCTCGTACGCGGCCGAGCTGGCCCGCTTCGGCATCGAGACCAGCATCGTGGTGCCCGGCTCCTTCACCTCCGGCACCAACCACTTCATCACCGGCGGCCACCCGGCCGAGCAGAACGTCGTCCCCGCCTACGAGGAGCGGTACGCCGGTCTCATGGACCAGGTCGCGCAGCGCCTGGCCGACCTCGCGCCGGCCGACGCCGACGTGTCCCAGGTCGCCGACGCCATCGTCGCCGTGGTGGACGCCCCGTACGGCACAAGGCCGTTCCGGGTTCATGTGGACCCCGCGAACGACGGCTCGGAAGAGGTCAGCCGGGTCGCGGACCGAATACGGGCCGAGTTCCTCACCCGTATCGGCCTGGGCGACCTTCTCACTCCTCATGCCGCCACCGGTTCGGCTGCTCACGCCGCTCCTACTGCCCCGGCTGCTCCTCGTGCGTAACAGCGCTACGGGGCCCTTGATACGGTCGTCCGCGATGAGCACACGCGCGCGGATCCTGGAAGTCGCGGCCCGACTGGTCGCCGAGTCGCCCAACGGGGACGTCTCCACCCGGGCCGTGTGCGAGGCCGCGCAGGTGGGTGCCCCGGCGCTCTACCGGCACTTCGGGGACAAGGAAGGGCTGCTGTCCGCCGTCGTGGACTACGGCTTCGACAAGTACCTGGAGACCAAGCGGCAGCGCGCGCCGGAGGACGATCCGATAGAGGATCTGCGCAAGGGCTGGGACAGCCATGTGGAGTTCGCGCTGGACAACCCGAATCTGTACCGGCTGATGTACTCCCCCGCGATGCGTACGCCGCCGGCGGCGGCCCTGGAGTCCCACGAGATCCTCACCAGGGATCTGCGGCGGGCCGCGGCGGACGGCAAGTTGCGGCTGGCGCCCGAGGCGGCTGCCCAGGTCGTCATGTCGGCCAACGTCGGGGTGGCGCTGATGCTTGTCGCCCGTCCCTCGACCTTCACCGACAGGGACACCTCCCGGCGGGTTCGCGACGCCGTGCACGCCACCGTCTTCACCCCGGACGTGGCGGCGGAGGCGGAGGGTGGTGCGGGCACGCGGGCTGCGACGAGGACACAACTGCCCGCAGCGGCGGCCCAGTTGAACGTGCTGCTGGGGCGGTCGCCGGAGTCGGGGCTCAGTACGGCCGAAGTGGCACTGATGACGGAATGGCTGCGCCGACTCTCCACGACGTCCACGACCTCCACGTCGTCCGAGGGCGACGTGTAGCCGTCCGCTGTCATGTGGGGAGATCCGCGCAGGTGTCCGATGCGGGGAGTTCGTCCGCGAGGAATACCGTCTGGGCCATCATCTTGAACCCGGACATCTTTTCGCGGAATGTCTCCACGGACTCCTCGGGGTGCACGGAATCGATCACGGCGTGCTCGCCGACGGCGTTGAACTGGTGGCTCACCCCGCGCGGGATCTGCATGTCCACGAAGGAGCAGGGCGGCACGACCAGGTTGTAGCGGGTCCGCTCCACACCCGGTGGGGTGTCGGGCAGTTCGTCCTCGAAGGACCGCAAGGAGAAGGGAGTCACCCCGGCGACGCCGGTGATCTCGAACGGGGAGAGGCTGCTCACCCGGATCCGTGTGTCCGGGCCTGTCATCATCCGCACGAAGCGCAGACCGGTGTGCAGATGCATGCGGGAGCAGACGCCGCGCTCCTCCACATTGTAGAAATCCATCAGATAGCGATCGGCGAAGAAATCGTCGAAGGGTGCTTCGAGCATATAGACATCGCCCTCCTCGAAAGTCTGGAAACGGGTTATCCCATCCTTGTTCTGGGTAGTGGCTGATTCGCTTCTCTTCGCGTCTCTCACGACCTTCGTGAAGGCATTCACCACGGCCAGGGCGATTTTTTCGGGGAGTTGCAGCACCGGCGTGACGACATTCCTGGCCGCATCCGTGAATTCGGCGACGTCGTGGACCTCGTTCTCCGCGTTCGCCTCGTGTTTCATTCTTGTATGGGAATTGGACATGTGAATCAAGCTCCGTCGTCTAGGATCTGTCCGGTCGACATAACGAAACCATGCGCTTGCCGGGGCAGTTGGAGGGGGCCGCTGTGATCTGCCCGCACTGTGAGAAAAGCCTTCGCTACCGGGAGCGAGGGGGCAGGACCTGCTCGGTCTGCAAGCGCACCTTCGCGCTCGAACCGAAGGACAACACGTTCCGCCTGCACGACGTCCGGATGCGCAAGCTCATCGAGAAGCTCGGCAACGGCGAGGGTCTGCGCTACACGCCCACCCAGCTCTGGTACGCCGCCGCGCGCAACCACACCCCCGCCGGGGCTGTGGCGTACGGATGCATCGCCACCTTCCTCGTGGTCCTGACGGTTTTCCTCGTGGTGGTGATCAGTGGCAGCTCCGGGTTCGATCCGGATGTGGTGCGCCCCGTCGTCTTGGTGGGCGTGGTGTTCCTGGCGCTGAGTCTCCTGCTGACTGCCCGTGGTTCCCGTCGTGCGAAGCGGACCGGCACGGTGCGGGTGCCGATGTCGACCGAGGTCTTCCGGTCCGCGATCATCGACCGCTGGGTCGCCGTCTACGGCGGGCCGCCGGCCGGGCTGACGGACAAGGGACGCGCCCAGTACCCGGTGATCCCCGGTGTCGGCGGGCCGGGCCCGAGGCTGGCCATCCTCTGCCCGGACCGCAACGTGCTGGCCTGCCTCACGCTGAACGGGGCGCACAAGACGCACTCGCTCGCGCTGGTGCAGTCGGTCGACCAGCTCCGGAACATATCCACCGGCCCGACTCAGCCTGGTGAAAAGGGAGTTGTGGGGATAGTGCTGCACGACGCCAGCCCGGCGGGGCTCGCCTTCGCGTCCAGGGCCAGGGCCGCGCTCGGTGGCCGGGTCGTGGTCGCCGGGATGCTGCCGCGCACGGTGATGGACAAGAAGAACGCCGTACGGCTGCGGAAGCCGCTGGATTCCGGGGACCTGGACGCGATACGTACGTCGTCGTCGGCGCTGACCGCCGAGGAGGCCGACTGGCTGACCCGTGGCTGGTGGTCCCCGCTCGCGGCCGTACCGCCGGCGAAGCTGCTGGCCGTGGTCGCGCGGGCGGTGGACCGGGCGGAGGGGCTGGCCGACCCGGACCGGGGCCGGGCGCAGCAGGTCGGGTTCCTCACCTGGCCGACGGCGTCATGAAGGACGCGATCCTCGACCGCGTGCTGCGGACGGCGGCGGAGAATGCCGCCGCGCCCGGACAACTCCGCTTCACCGAACGGCAGTTGTACTACGAGGTGTGCCGGGTGCTGATGCCGTGGCACCGGGCGCCCCGGCGGGCGCACTTCACCTCTGCCCCGGCGCTGACGTACGACGCGTACCTGGCCGCGCTGCGGCGCCACGGTCCCGGCTCGGTGGACGGCCTGCTGCCACCCGTCGTGCCGAAGCCCCGGCAGACGGCCGGACGGCACACACCGGAACCCGACCTGTTCGACTACGGGCTGCCGAGAGTGCTGGTGTGCGAGTCCGACGACATCGCCGCCATGCTGCGCGCCAACGGGGTGCCGATGGAGTCGGCGTGCCCGGTGTACGGTGCCTCCGAACTACCCCTCGACCAGGGGGTGTTGAGGATGCTGGCGCTGGCGGAGCGGGCGACGGTCTATCTCCTGCACGACGCGAGCGCGCGCGGACTCACCTTTCCCGCGCGGTTCGCCCGGTCCGTCGACATACCGGACGGGGTGCGGGTCGTCCCGCTGGGGCTGCGGCCCCGGCAGGCGGGGGCACTGCATCTGGTGCACGGGCGTGGCCCGGCGTACGCGGCCGTTCCGACGGCCTTTCCCGCAGCCGGTCCCGGTTCCGGTCCCGGTCAGGGGCTGGGTCCGGGTTCGGGTCCAGGTCCGGGCGTAGGTTCCGTTCTTGATCAGGGGCTCGCGTTTCAGCTCAGTCGTTGGGAGCGCGACTGGCTGCGACGCGGCAGATTCGTGGAGGTCGCCGCCGTGAACCCGGCGTCACTGCTCCGTACGGTGCACCGTCTCGTACGGGAAGTACGCACGCCGCGCTCGCAGTTGACCGAGCTTCGTCAGGTACGTCGGTCAGGTTTCCTGAGCTGGCCCACCGCATGAGAGGAACCGCAGTGCCGCAGCCGCAGAGGCGGGAGATCACCTACACCGACGAACTGCTCGCCGACCGCACGGTCCACCGGCGTTACTCGGACGGCGGCCAGGAGTGGCGCAGTGCGGTGGGCGGTGCTCGGGGCGGTCGCGTCGTGCAGTGGCGGGACGAGCGCGGTGGTTCGGGCACCGACGAGCTGCTGGGACGGCGCATCGTCAAGCGCGTGTACGCCGACGGGCGCCGGCCCCTCTACGGCAGGGAGGCCGGTTACGGCCGGACGCTGTGGAGCGACGGGGTGCTGACGGTGAACCGGACGTCGTTCGGCGGCCGGCTGGGCACCGTCCTGGGCGCGGTGACCGCCGGTGCCGTCGTCGGCGCGGCGCTGACCATGCCGCCCACCTTTCTCTCCCCGGAAGAGGAGGAGGAACTGCGCCGGCAGGCCGAGGCGAGCGCGTCGGGCGGCGACGGCGGCGGAGGTGGGGGCGACGGTGGCTACGGGGACTGGGGCGACGGATCCGGCTCCGGTGACAGCGACGACGACTTCGGCTGAGCCGGGGGTGTTCCGGCCTCTCGGGGCCGATGGGCCGACAGGCCGCAGGAGTTGAGAAACAGAGAGAAGAAGAGAAGAAGGGGGATGCGATGTCCCGCTGGTGTGCGTGTCTGACCGCCGACGACCCGGCCGGGCAGGTGGCGGCCATGGGCGGTCGTCCCGTGCGGACGCGGGACGACGGCCGTCATGCGCTCGGTCTGCTCGACGGGCCCGGCGCGGCGGCGGGGCCGTACCGGGTGGGCGACGTGTACGCGATCGGCGAGGTCACGCTCCACAACGCGCCGGAACTCCGCTCCCGGCTCGGTGCGGACGGTGTCCCGGGCGACTGCTCCGACGGTGAACTGCTCCTGCGCGCGTACGTCAGGTTCGGCACCGCCGGGCTGGCCGCCGCCGACGGCATGTTCGCCCTCGCCATCGCCGAACGGGACGAACTCGTCCTCGTACGGGACCACATGGGTGCCCGCACCCTCTTCCACGCCCGCGCCGGCACGGGCGACCGGGCCGCGTGGGCGGCGGCCACCTCGCTGCGGGCGCTCCAGCGCTGGCCCGCGCTGGACACCGGGCTGCATCTGCCGGCTGTCCGGTCGTTCCTCACCTTCGCGTATCTGCCCGGCAGGGAGACCTTGTTGCGCGGGATCCACGAGGTGCTGCCGGGGCGGTGCGTACGGCTGAAGCCCGACGGCTCCACCGTGGAGGAGACGTACTGGGAGCCGGCCGAGGTCGTCGACGAGCGTCCGGCCGCCGAACACGCGGGGGAGCTGCGCGAGTTGCTGGAGTCCGCCACCGCGCGGCGGCTGCCGACGGCCGAACCGGTCGGCGTTCTGCTCTCCGGCGGTGTGGACAGCAGCCTGGTCACCGCGCTCGCCGCCAAACTGCACGACCAGGCCGTCCGGTCGTACTCGATCAGCTTCGGCGGCGACGCCCCGAACGAACTCGCCTACTCCGGACTGGTCGCCACCCACTGCCACACCGAGCACCAGGTCCTCACCGTGCCCGGCGAGGCGGTCGCGGCCCGGCTGCCGGAGACCGTCGCGCTGCTGGACAGCCCGGTCGGCGACCCGCTCACCGTGCCCAACCTGATGCTCGCCGAGGCGGTCGCGGCGGACGGCATGAGCGTGGTGCTCAACGGGGAGGGCGGCGACCCGGTCTTCGGCGGCCCCAAGAACCTGCCGATGCTCATCCACGAACTGCACCGCGACGAGGCGGGCGTTGACTCGCGGGCGCGGGCCTACGTCGACTCGTACCGCAAGTGCCACGGCGACCTGCCGGTGCTGCTGACGCCCGGTGTGCTGGCCGAGCTGGCGGACGCGCCGCCCGTGACGGAGCTGCTGGCGCCGTATCTGAGTCAGGGCCGGATGACGAGCCTGCTCAACCAGTTGCTCCACACCAACCTGCGGACCAAGGGCGCCCACCACATCCTCACCAAGGTGGAGCGCATCACCGCGTCCCAGGGGCTGGAGGGCCGCGCACCGCTGTTCGACCGCGCCGTCGTCGACCACGCGTTCCGGGTGCCGGCCCGGCTGAAGCTCGCGGGGACGAGCGAGAAGTGGATCCTCAAGGAGGCGGTACGGGACCTGCTGCCGCCGACGATCGTGGACCGGCCCAAGAGCGGGATGCGCGTACCGGTCCAGCAGTGGCTGGACGGGCCCCTGCGCGAGCTGGGCCACGACCTGCTGCTCGGCAGGTCGGCGCGGGCCCGTGGCCTGTTCCGTGAGGACACGATCCGGTCGTGGCTACGGAGGGAGGGGACGCTGCTGCCGCGCCAGGGAAGCAAGTTGTGGCTGGTCCTGACATTGGAGCTGTGGCTGCGTTCGTTCGAGGTCGGGGCCTGAGCGAGCGGCACGGAGCCGGGGCCTGAGGGGTCTCTGCTGACGAGAACTGAGCCGTAGCTCCCGTGCGTCCCACTCGATACGCTCGGAACGGACAGGGGGTCTCAAGTGAGGTGTGCGACAGGGGAGTTCACGTTGGGTGGCGCCGGCGCCGGGCGGTTACGGGGCGGTGTCGTCGCTCTCGCGGTGGGGGCGCTGCTGGCGGGGTGCTCGGGGACCGGTGACGCCTCCGACCCGGACCCGACGAAGCCCGGCTCGACCAAGCCCGGTCCGACGAAGCCTGGTCCGACGAAGGCCGGCTCGACCGAGCCGGGCGCGGAGGCCAAGGGCGACGGGGGGCCGACGCCGACTCCGTCGGCCGGCACCGGGCTGGGCTGGGTCCCCGACGAGAACCGACGGCCCCGGACCCGCGCCCAGGCCCTGCGGCTGGCCCGCGATGTCGCCGCCGAGCCCGGCCGCTGGGGGAGCGGTTACGTCAAGCGGAGCCCGTACGAGAGCGACCCCGACTCCCTGGCCGTGCTCGACGGGGACTGCGTCTGGCAGCGCGAGCCGCTTCCGCCCTCCGTACTGACCAGCTTCACCCGCTACAGCGAACTGCCCGCGAAAGGCGGCAAGGGCCCGATCCGGATCGCCGCCACCGTCGTCGTGCACCGCGAAGCCGCCGACGCGGAGTGGGAGATGGCACGCACGCTCGAAGAGGCGCTGCGCTGCCCCGAGCAGCGGCTCAGCAACGACGAGCGGATCACTGGACTGCTGTCGGCGGGCCTGCCGCTCGGTGCCGGGAATCTCTCCAGCGACGACGTGATCTCCGAGCACGGCGAGTACCGCAGCGACGAACTCGGCGGCCCGCACTACTACATATGGGGCCAGAACCGCCTCGGCCAGGTCACGGTCTCGGTGGTCGGCAAGGGCGCCGAGGGCCGCACGCGGGAGGAGATCGACACCGCCGTCACCGAGGGAACGGGCTCCATGCTCGTCGACGTCCAGGCCGAACTGGAGGTGTCGGAATGACCGAGCCCCTGCTGCCCACCGACCCCGCGTCGATCGGCGGTCACCGGTTGCTGGCCCGCCTCGGCGCCGGTGGCATGGGCGTGGTCTATCTGGGCCGTACGGAGACGGGGGCGCTGGCCGCCGTCAAGGTCATTCAGGCCGAGTACGCGGACGACCCCGGCTTCCGCGCCCGCTTCCGCCGCGAGGTCGACCTGGCCCGCCGGGTGTCCAGCCCGTGGGCGGTGCCGGTCACCGGCGCGGCGGCGGCTGCGGCGGAGCCCTGGCTGGCCACCGCGTTCGTGCCCGGCCCGTCGCTGGGCGAGGCGGTCACCGCGCACGGACCGCTTCCCGTGCGCAGCGTGCGGGCCCTGGCCAGGATGCTCGCCGGGGCGCTGGGCGCGGTCCACGAGGCGGGGCTGGTGCACCGTGACGTCAAGCCGGGCAATGTCCTGCTCGCCGTGGACGGTCCGCGCCTGATCGACTTCGGTATCGCCCGCGCCACCGACGAGACCGCGCTCACCTCGCCCGACATGGTCGTCGGCACGCCCGGCTTCCTCGCGCCCGAGCAGGCCGAGGCGCGCGGCGCGGAGGTGGGGTCCGCGAGCGACGTGTTCTCGCTGGGCTGTCTGCTGGCGTACGCGCTGACGGGACGGCCCCCGTTCGGCGGCGGTACGGCGGACGTGCTGCTGTACCGCACGGTGCACGACGAGCCGGACATCGGGGGAGCGTGGGGGGACGACGACCCCGAGCTGCGCCAACTCCTGCTCTCCTGCCTGGCGAAGGACCCGGCGGACCGGCCCACGGCCGAGCGGATCGGCGCGCGGCTTGTCGAGGACGCCGTCCCCGCCGGTGACCGGGAGGGCGATCCGGACGGTGACCCGGACGGCGATCCGGCCGACTGGCTGCCCGAGGATGTCGTACGGGGCATCGCCGACCGCGCGGCGGAGATGCTGGCGCTGCCCGACATCGAGCCGACGGTCGCGGGCGGGACGACCCCGGACACCGACGAGTCGGGTCGGGCGCCGGTCCCGGAGGACCCCGAGGACCCCGACGACCCCGAGAACCCTGAGGGGCGTCAAAAACCCTCCCGGCGACGCCTGTTGGTCCTCTCCGGCGCCGCGCTCGTCGCGGGCGGTGGCGGGGCCTGGGCCGTACTGCGGGACGACGACTCCCGTACGGACGAGGACTCCGGCCCGCGCTGGACCATCGGCGTCCAGGCGGACCTCTCCGGCGCGGGCAAGGCGGCTGGCCGGGCGCAGGAGCAGGGCGCGCGGCTGGCGATCGAGCAGTACAACGCCCGAAAGCCCGGCAAGGATGGCAAGGGCGGCGGGAGCGGCGAAGACGGCAAGGACAGCGATCCCACCCAGGACAAGCCCTTCGCGCTCGCGCTGAAGACCGCCGACGACAGAGGCAGCGCCCAACGGGCCCCGGCCGCCGCCAAGAAGCTGATCGAGGACCCCGACGTACTCGCCGTGCTCGGTCCCACCACCGACGTGACGGCGGAGCAGGTCGTCGGCGCGTACGACGAGAGCCTGCTGCCGCTGCTGACCCTCTCGGCCGGCGGCATGATGATGACCTCACGGAAGCCCCGGTCCCTCGTGCACTGCCGGCCGGGCGACGCCGCGCTGTCCATTCCGATCGCCGTCCACCTCGCCCAACTGGCCTCGAAGGAAAAGGAGATGGGACGGCCGGGACTGCTCCAGGACCGTACGGCGCAGACGTACGCCTGGGAGTCCGCCACCATCACCTCCCTCCTGCTGCGCGACTCCGGCATGCCGGCCTACCCCCGCGTGATCCCGGCGAACGTCGAGGACATGAAGCCCGTCGTGACCGACATCCTGAAGGCCGGTACGGGCTCCTTCGTCTACGCCGGGTACGCGCCGGGCGCGGCGAAGGTGGCGCGGGAGCTGGCGGCGGCCGGATTCGACGGGCCCAGACTCGCGTCGCAGGCCGTGCTCGACCCGGAATTCCTGGAGCTGGCGGGCGACGCGGCCGAGGGCTGGCTGCTGACCTCCTCCTTCGTCTCCGCCGCCGACACCCCGAAGGCCGCGGACTTCAGCGCCGCCTTCCGCGAGCGCTTCGGCGCCGCTCCGCCGTACTACGCGGCCGAGGCGTACGACGCCGTCAACCTCGTCATCCGGGAACTGGTGAAGGGCGCGAAAAGCGTGCAGGGCGTGCGGACTCCGCCGAAGCGGGCCGAGTTGGTGGGTCTGTTGCGCAAGAGCACGTACGAGGGGATCACGAAGACGTTCGCGTTCGATCCGAAGGAGGGCACGTTCGCCGGTCGGGGCGTGTTCCTCTACGAGGTCAAGGACGGGGCGTTCCGCTTCCTGGGCCCTGCCCCCACCGGCGCGTAACGCATGGCTGGGAGCGAGCCGTTCCGGCCGCTGAAGACGGCCGACCCGCCCGCCGTCGGCGGCTACCGGCTGCTCGGCAGGCTCGGCGCGGGCGGCATGGGCGTGGTGTATCTGGCGCGTTCGCCGGGTGGCGCACTGATTGCGCTGAAGGTGATCCGCGCCGAGTACGCCGCCGATCACGGCTTCCGCGTCCGCTTCCGGCGCGAGGCGCAGGCGGCGGGGCGGCTCACCGGGCGCTGGGTGGTGCCGGTCGTCGCGGCAGCCGCCGAGGCGCGCGAACCGTGGCTGGCCACGGCCTTCGTGCCTGGTCCCTCGCTGGCGGAGGCCGTCACGTCGCACGGGCCGCTGGCGGCGGAGACCGTACGTGTCCTCGGCGCCCGGCTGGCCGAAGCACTCACCGAGGTGCACGAGGCGGGGCTCGTGCACCGTGACGTCAAGCCGGGCAATGTCCTGCTGGCCCTGGACGGCCCCCGGCTCATCGACTTCGGGATCGCACGGGCCACCGGTGCCACCGCCCTCACCGCGAGCGACGTGGTGATCGGCTCGCCCGGCTATCTGTCGCCCGAGCAGGCGCAGGCGCGCGCCGGTGAACTCGGGCCGCCGAGTGACGTGTTCTCGCTGGGATGCGTGCTGGCGTACGCGGCGACGGGCCGTAGACCGTTCGGTACGGGTTCATCGGCGGCGGTCCTGTTCCGTACGGTCCACGAGGAGCCGGACCTCGAAGGCGTACCGCGCGAACTGCTCGGGCCGCTCACGGACTGTCTCGCCAAGGACCCGCAGGGCAGGCCGAGTTCGGAGGAGGTACGGGCGGCGCTGGGGGACCTGGCGGGAGCGGCGCCCGGCTGGCTGCCGGCCGCGCTGACCCGGCTGATCGCCGAACGCTCCGCCGCCGTGCTGGCCCTGCCCGACCCGGCTCCGGACGCGACGCCCACCCAGAACGCGGACTCGGACGCGGACGCGCGGACGGTCACAGCCGCCCCCGCCCCCACAGCATCAGCCACCTCCGGGCGGCCCTCGCGCCGTCGGCTGCTCACCCTCGCGTCGGCGGCCGGGGTCGTCGCCGTCGGCGGCGGCCTGGCGGCCTGGGCGGCGTCCCGGCCACCGGACGGCTCCGACGACTCCTCGGACTCCTCGGATTCCTCGGATTCCTCGGGGAACAGCTCCCTGCCGCGCTACACCGTCGGGCTCCAGGCCGATCTCTCCGGCCGGGACAAGGCGGCGGGCCGCGCACAGGAGCGCGGCGTGCGGCTGGCCGTCGCCGACCACAACTCCCGTGCGGACCGCCCCTTCGACCTGGCGCTGCGGGTGCTGAACGACGGCGGGGAGGCGAAGCGGGCCGTGGAGGTGGCGGGGACCTTCGCCGCCGACCGCGACGTGCACGCGGTGATCGGCCCGACCGGGACCGCGGGGGCCGAGGCGGTCGTCGCCCGTTACCAGAAGGCCCTGCTCTCCCTTGTCACGGTCTCCTGCGACTCCGAGGCGTTCAGCACGGCGAGCGAGCGGGCGTTCTTCGAACTCAGACCGGACCGGAACTCCCTGAGCGTGGGATTCGTCGACTACCTCGTCCGCGCCCGTGACGCCCGCAGGACCGTTCTCGTCGACGACCGGGCGGCGGGCCCGGTCAGCGAGCAACTCGTCCTGGAACTGGCCCACTTGCTGACCGACGGGCGCGGCACGACCACCACCCGCACCGTGCCGGCCGACAGCGACGACTTCGGGCCGGTGGCCGCCGCCGTGAGAACTTTCGGCGCCGACTCGGTGGCGTACGGCGGGACGTCGCCGCGGCGGGCGGCTCTCTTTGCCCGCGCGCTGGCGGACGCGGGCTTCCGGGGCGTACGGATGGCACGGGAGCCGGCGCTCCGGGCCGAGTTCACCGCCGTGGCGGGTGCGGCGGCAGACGGGTGGGTGTTCGTCACGACGTACGTCGACCCGGCCGAACTGCCTGCCGCGAAAGGGTTCGTGGCGTCGTACGAGAAGCGCTACGGTCCGCGCGGGGGCGAACAGCCAGGTAAGGACGGGCTGTTCGCGCTCAGGTTGTTCGCGGTCGAGCCGTTCGCCGTGGAGGCGTACGACGCGCTGAACTTCGTCGCCCAGGGGATGCGGGAACTGGTGGCCACCGGCGTGGAGCGGGGCGCCATGGTGACCAGGCTGCGCGACGTCACCTTCAAGGGCCTGTCCAGGACCATTGAATTCGATGACGCGGCGCGTGCGTTCGTCCTCGCCAACGGTCTCTTCCTGCACCGGGTGGAGGACGGCGCGGCACACTTCCTCGGCCGTATCGGCGAGGTGAAGTAGTAGTCCGCAGGGTCCGACAGTGCCACCCCTTCCGGGCGGCACTGTCGGACCCTGCGCCTATTCTGCGGTGGCATGACTGAACTCGACTCCCTGCGTGAGCTGCTGGCCACCGTGAAGGCCCCGCGCGCCCGTAAGGCCGTACGCGACCTGCTCGTCCGGGGCGCCGGCGCCCCGGCCGTCGACCCCGCCCAGGCCCTGGCGCTCGCCGCGCGGTTCGCCGCCGTCGGGGAGCCGAGCACCGACCTGCTCCTGAAGATGTGGCCCAAGGTCGCCGACCCCGACGGCTTCGCCGAACAACTCCTCGTCCCCGCCTACGCGCGCGAGAACCGCACCGATCTCAAGGTGAGCAAGGTCCTCCCCGCAGGGCTGCGGCATCTCGCCCCCGTCCTGCGCGCGCTCCATCTGGACCGTTGCACCGGGCTTACCGACCTGACGCCGCTCGCCGAGTACACCCGGCTCATCAGCCTTGATCTGGGCGGCTGTTCGGGCGTCGACGATCTCGCGCCGCTCACCGCCCTGACCGCGCTGGAGAGTCTGCGCCTGCACCGCTGCCGCAAGGTCAAGGACATCGGCCCGCTGCTGAAACTGCGCGCGCTGCGCCGGCTCGACCTCAGCATGACGGGCGTCGCGTCCGTCTCCGGACTCGGCGCCGCGCTGCCCGACCTGGAATCCCTCAGCCTTCAGGGCTGCCGGGGGCTGCGCGACATCCGCCCGCTCAGCGGGCTGCGCCGGCTCGCCACGCTCGACCTGGGCTGGACCGGTATCAAGGATCTGTCCGCCCTGACGGATGTCGGCGCGGTCACCGAGCTGGACCTCACCAGTTGCACCCACCTCACCACCCTCAAGGGCATCGACGCGATGCCCCGCCTGCGCGTGCTGCGTATGGACAAGGTCCGCCGCCTCAGGTCACTGGACGGCCTCGGCCACCACCCGGACGTCACCGAGCTGATCCTCACCGAGTGCGACCAACTCACCGATCTGCGGGCGATATCGGGCCTGCCCGGACTGGGGACCCTGGAACTCGCCCTCTGCGAACGGCTCACCTCCGTCGCCGGGGTCGAGGCACTGACCCGACTCGAACTGCTCAGGGTGCGCGACTGCATGGCGCTGTCCGACTTCATGTCGCTGGCCGGCGCGCCCGCCCCGCGCCGCCTCTTCCTGACGAATGTCGCCGGCGGATCCGACCTCGGGTTCCTGCCCGACCTGCCGGGTGTGCGGATGCTGCTGCTCGACCGGATCCCGGCCCTGCGTACCCTCGACGGCGCACCCGACCTGCCCGACCTGCGCTTTCTCGACGTACGCAACTGCCCCGCACTGTCCGGTCTCGGCCGGGTCGGGGAGCTGCCGGAGCTGCGGCAGGTGCAGATCTACGGGTGCGAGGTCCTGCACGACCTGGCCGGTCTGGTCGGCCGGGCTCCGCTGACGGAACTGCGGCTGGAGCAGCTCGGCCAACTGGAGTCGCTGGGCTCCCTCGTCGACTCGCCCACCCTGCGCAAGCTCAGGATCGAGTGCTGCGACCGGCTCAAGGCGCCGCCGCTGGGAGGGATGACAGCGCTTCGCGAGCTGGAGTTCAAGTATCAGTCGTGGCCCGACTACGACTTTCTGATCGGCAGCACGTCGGTGGAATCCATCAAGGGCTACTCGCTCGGGCTGCGCGACGTCTCCGCACTCGCGAAGCTTCCCGCCCTGAACAAGGTGGACTTCCGGGCCTCGTACACCCTTCAAATCTCCACGCTGGCACCGCTGTTGGAGATCGGTGGGCTCACGCATCTCGTTCTCAGCGGCTACGAGGCCAGGCATGTCCCCGACGGCCAGGAGGTGGTGGCCGAGTTGCGGGCGCGCGGGGTGAGGTCGTCGTCCTTCGGCACCGCTTGACGGGCTGACCGCCTGACCGCCTGACCGGCGCCGGAAGCGCCTCCGGCGACGAGGTCAGGCGGGGTCGGACGAGATCAGGCGGGGCTCTCAGCTCTCCTTCGTGGAGTACGAGTGCGCTCCCGTACCGGCCAGCGCCCCGCCCTCCACGATCAGGTACTCGTCGCGGATCGGGTTCCCGGCGAAGTACGACTCCAGGATCTCCCGCGTGCCGGCCGCGTACCGCGCCTGCGCCGAGAGCGACGAGCCCGAGATGTGCGGCGTCATCGCGTGGTGCGGCATGGTGCGCCACGGGTGGTCGGCCGGCGCCGGCTGCGGGTACCAGACGTCGCCGCCGTAACCGGCGAGCTGACCGCTGCGCAGCGCGCGGTCCACGGCGTCGCGGTCGACGATCTTCGCGCGCGCGGTGTTGATGAGGTACGCGCCCCGCTTCATGGTGCCGATGAGCTTGTCGTCGAACAGGCCCTCGGTCTCCGGGTGCAGCGGCGCGTTGATGGTGACGACGTCGACGTGCGGCACCATGGCGGCGGTCGACTCGTGCCAGGTGAGGTTCAGCTCCTGCTCGACGGACTCCGGCAGGCGGTGGCGGTCGGTGTAGTGCAGCCCGACGTCGAAGGGGGCCAGCCGGCGCAGCACGCCGAGCCCGATGCGGCCTGCCGCGACGGTACCGACCTGCATGCCCTCCAGGTCGTACGAGCGCTTGACGGCGTCCGCGATGTTCCAGCCGCCGTCGAGCACGATCTGGTGCGAGGGGATGAAGTTGCGTACGAGACCGAGGATGGTCATCACCACGTGCTCGGCGACGCTGATGCTGTTGCAGTACGTCACCTCGGCGACGGTGACGCCGTGCGAGATGGCGGCGTCCAGGTCGACGTGGTCGGAGCCGATGCCGGCGGTGACGGCGAGCTTCAGGTTCTTGGCGGTGGCGATGCGCTCCGCCGTCAGATACGCCGGCCAGAACGGCTGCGAGATGACGATGTCCGCGTCGACCAGCTCGCGGTCGAAGACCGATCCCGCGCCTTCCTTGTCGGACGTGACGACGAGGGTGTGGCCGCGGCTCTCCAGGAAGGAACGCAGCCCGAGTTCACCGGAGACGCTGCCCAGCAGATGGCCGGGGGTGAAGTCGGTGCCCTCGGGGGTGGGGGTGGTCTGGCCGCCCGGGTAGTGGTCGATGACCGGGAGGTCGTCGCGGGCGTACGTGGTGGGCTGGCCGTCGGTCGGGTCGTCGTACAGCACACACAGGATCTTTGCCATGACTTGCGGCTCCTCGTCCGTTGCTGCGGGCGTGCTTCGGAAGGTGCCTCTTACGGTGGGTCCTGGCGTCTGCCCTGGCAAAGCGAACTTCTCTATGCCGGGATAGGCACCGGCTATCGCTGCGGCTTCGCCGTTCTGTCCGTCGGCGCGAGGTGCGCGTCGAGGAGCCCGTTCAGCACCTCCCGTACGCTCACCCGCCGCGCGGTCTCCAACAGCGCCTTCGCGAGCACCGGTTCGGGGCTGCGGTCGGCGATGACCAGGCCCACGCGCGGGCCGTGCGTCGGATGCACCAGCGGGACCACCCGCATCGCGTCGGGGACGCCGAACATATGCAGCCAGGCGTGCGAGATCACGCTCGACCACCGGCCCGCCGCCATGTGCGTGTAGAGACCCGCGACGGTGTCGGTCTCGATGGCCGGGGTGACGCTCGCGCCCTCGGCGGCGAAGTACTCGTCCATGATCCGGCGGTTGCGCATCTGCGGCGACAGCAGGCACAGGGCCACTCCGGCGACCTCGGCCCAGCGCACCGACCGCTGCTGGGCGAGCGGGCTGTCGTGGGGTGTGAGGAGCAGGTACCGCTCCTCGTACAGCGGTGTTCTGCGTACGTGGCGCAGGCTCTCGTCGTCGAGATACGTGAGCGCGATGTCCAGCTCGAACGAGGTCAGCCGGCGCGTGATGTCGCGCGACGACAGTGTCTCCAGCGAGACGCGGACGAGGGGGTGTTGCTCGCAGAAGGGCGTCGTCAGGAGGGACGCGGCGGTCAGGGCGGTGGGGATGGCGCCGAGGCGCAGCGTGCCGGTGAGGCCGCCGCGCATGACGGACAACTCGTGGTGCAGCGCGTCGCGTTCGGCGAGGATCCGGTGCGCCCAGAGGAGTACCCGCTCGCCCTCGGGGGTCAGCCCTTCGAAGCGCCGGCCGCGGCGCACGATGGGTACGCCCAGTTCGTGCTCCAGCTTGCGTATCGCGGCGGAGAGCGAGGGCTGCGACACGAAGCAGGCGTCGGCGGCCCGCGCGAAGTGCCGCTCGCGGGCGAGCGCGACCAGGTACTCCAGCTGTCGCAACAGCACGACGACCCGCTCCCTCCGACTCCCGCGACCGGCCGCGCGTGCCGGTCCCGGCCATCCTCACTCACCGGGAGCGGTTCCGATACGGGTCAGCGCGTCTCGACGCCGATGTGTGTGCGGTGGTGGTGCGGGCTGTCGATCTCGTCGATCAGCGCGACGGCGAAGTCGGCGTACGAGATGCGGGAGGCGGCGTCGCCGGGGGCCGTACGGTACGTGCCCGTACGGCCCGCGTCGTGGTCGAAGTCAACTCTTGCTGAGGCTCTATACGAGTTGGTCACACCCTGGTCTCGCCTGTCTTCGCCGCCTGCGGGGACGGTCGCTCCGGTGGTTGCTGTCGAACGCTGTGCACGGTGGTCCGCTTGGCAGGTCGGCGGTATCTGAGGGAGTTGGTGGGGGGCATGCCGTCCGGTGCTGAGCGGAGCGCGGGAGGAGGCTTCACCTCGGCGTGCTGGACCGGACAGACCGACGTATCAACGCGGCGACCGACATACCGGAGGACGACCGTGCGTTCCTGCGTAAGCGCGCGCGTGAACTCCGCGGCCGGGTTGGGGAGTTGTGTTTCGAGTCGCGGAAGGGGCCCGTGCACGGGGACGCCCACTTACAGAACCTCATGGTGGACCGCACTTGGCCGGGTGATTCTGATCGACCTGGAGAGGTTCGGTTACGACCACCCTGAGTAGGACCTGATGGTCACGGCCACGGAGCATCTCAGCTTGGGTTGGCAGACTCCACCGCGGGACCCGCCCGAGGTGACGAGGCAGACGCCCCGGTGTTGGCAAGGCTGCTGCGAGCGGAGAGTGTGTCTGGGTGGTCGCGTCCTAGAATCCGTTCACGGTCGGCCAGAACCTGTTCTCGCAGATCGAGAGC
>NZ_JBHUUW010000012.1:94472-181546 GCF_042670825.1 Streptomyces sp. NPDC057137
GTTGGCAAGGCTGCTGCGAGCGGAGAGTGTGTCTGGGTGGTCGCGTCCTAGAATCCGTTCACGGTCGGCCAGAACCTGTTCTCGCAGATCGAGAGCCTCTTGGATACGCCCGGCGTCGCCGTAGGAGTTGGCAAGGCTGTGGCGAACGCCGAGGGAATTGGGATGGTCGCGACCGTGGAGATCATCACTGCGATGAACGGTGCCCAAATTGTATTCGACTGCCTGGTTGTAGAGGCCCGCCGAGGCGAGGCTGACGCTGACTCGGTGGATGCACCAGTGGGTGGTGGGCTGCCACAGGGCCGGGCGAGTGTGCTGGTCGAGGCGAATGGTGTTCGCGCGCAGCGCTGCCGACAGTTCCCGGTCCTCGTGGTCGAGGTCGGGCCAGAGACTGAGGATGGCGTCGGCTGCGGCGCGGGCGATGTCGGGGAGGGTGTCCGGCGGGATGGTCTCACGGATGGCGCGGGCGGTCAGTGCGTGCATTCGCACTGGTCCGGTGTCGGTGTCCTGGGCGATGAGGGCGTAGGTGCGCAGGCATTCGAGTGCGCTGCGGATATCCGGTTCGGTGACGACCGGGTGGTGCCGGCGCATGCGGCGGCGACGTGAGGGGCGTGTGGTGCGCAGGTGGTCCAGTGCGGGGGGTGTGGTCCACAGCGCGACGGGGTGGCCAAGAGGGTCCACGACGGAGGCAAGTCGCAGGAGAGGCAGGGCGAGGCCGTTGGCGTGGGCCTCCTCAACAGCATCGAGGGAGATCAGCAGAGCGGTGGTGACAGGGCGTCCGTAGCCTTCGGTGTCCGCGCTCGGCGGGAGTAGATCCCCGAGTCTGCTGCCGGCGTCCCGGAGAAGTGCGAGGTAGTTGCTCATCGTGCGGCGGGTGTTGATGAGGTAGGCGGCGGCATGGCCGAGAGCCAGCGGGAGATGCCCGAGTTCGGCGGCGAGTTCATCCGCCAGGTCGGGGTCGTAGAGCTGAGGGCGGCCGGCGTCGGCGAGACGGCGGCGCAGATACGCCCGTGCCTCCTCCTCGCCGTAGAGGCCGAGAGAGACGAGGGTACGGCCCTGCCCGCTGAGAAGGGCGTCGTCACGCCGGGTAGTGGCCAGCACCCAGCCGTTACGAGAGCGGTCCGGCCACCACGCCTCTATAGCCTCCGGGTTGGTGATGTCGTCCAGCACCACCAGCCACCGTCGGTCCGTGGTGGCAAGCCACTTGAGGAACACCCGCGCCGCCGCGCCGCTGTCGTCGGAGGAACCACCGGGAAGCTTCAGCTGGTCGGCCGCTTCCGCGTAGGCGGTGATGATCTGGTCGGGCTCGGTAGCCTTCGCCCACACCAGAATATCCAGTCCTTCTTCTGCGGAGCGTTCCTGGTCCCGCAATTCCCGTGCCAGGGACGCCGCAAGTTGGCTCTTCCCCACACCGCCGTCCCCCGACAGCACCACCTCACTGCCTCTGGAACGCGCTCTCTCGGCTTCCAGGCGCACGCCGGTACGCGGTTGGAATGCGGCCGCGAGACGCGGCATACTTCCCACCCACACCGGCCATTCCACGGTTGGCACGGGCACTGGGGGAGAGTAGACGTTCATGTTCCCAGCGACCTGAGTGAGATGTCCCTGTGACTCCGCCTGCTGCTGGGTCCGACGCTTTCCCGTATTTTCCACCACTGGGTCAGCCCCCCGCTCAGGTACGATTCCCGCCAACCTGATCGATGTCACCACTTCCGTCACCGCGAGCCTTCTGCCGGACATCCTCACGTGCCGCACTACGCACCCCGGCGCCCTGGCTGCCACCCGTCTGCTGGATGTTGCCCCGCCCGCGTGCAGACTGTCGGATCCGACTCGCCCCGCCGGGCCCGCCCCCACTGGCCTGGGACGCCCACCAGCCCAACGCGGCGAGAACCCCCGCTGCGGTCACACCGGACACCGGACCGATCACGTCCCAGGGATCATCGCCACCGTCCGACACCACTGCCCACGGGACCGCCACGACAAAGAACGCCGTAGCTGACCCAACCACCGCCACTAACCATCGCAACACAGCCTGCACACCCATCCCCAACTCAAAATATGTTCAATACGCTTTGAAATTACTCATAGTGACACGCTGCCACCTACCCCGACCGAAAGAACCCGAAAGTCCACCGAACCTCCACGCCTGCCTAGTTCACACCACCCCGAGAGGCCCCGAAGAGCCTCACACCCACCTACGTGCACTCAGCAGAATTTGAACCGGCAACCTTCTGATTCGTGGCGCCAGACGGATCGGTTGCTGAGCATAATCCAGCCGCTCGAAGCCAGCAGCCACGCCGGTGAATAGTCCGACCGCACTTCCCTGTTCATCGCCTACCGCTTCTTGCGGATCTTGAGCTTCTTCGCCTTGGCTTCCTTCTCCTTGCGCTGCGCGACCCCATACGCCGACCAGGGGCCTTGGTGCTTCGCGCATCGAGGCTTACACGTAGAGCCAGCGTTGGGGGAGGCGTATCCGCGACGAACGGAAGCATTCCTCAAGCGCCCCCCACCTCCGAGGGCGGCGGGCACTGTTCCATGACCGCCCAAGTCTGTTGTGAGCGACCTCGATTGATCGTTTTTGCGGTGAAGGCGTACGTCCGTTCGGGGGCGGGTGCGGAGCTCGGCCCGACATTCGGCACCGTCCGGTATCACTGCGGTTTGTGATCAAGAACCTGTTGCGCGGTCTTGCGCTCTCCGCTGTCCTCATTCCCCTTCTCTCCGCCACGCCGGCCCAGGCCGACGTTCTCCCCCTGGGCGTCGAAGGGGACGCAGGCCAACTGGGCTTGGGGTCTCGCCACTCAGGGTCGGGTACCGCCCGATAGTGTCTGTCTTCCGCTCAGAGCGGCTTGATCCGGCCGACCAGGTGCGACCCCCGACGCGGCTGCCGCGGCTGCTCGTAGAGACGTGGAACTTGAACTCACGGGTGTCTCCAGGGGGGAACGCAGTCCTGCATGTGCGACCCGGGGTTCCTGAGATCTTCAGCGACACTGATGAGGATCTCCAGGTCGTAGATTCATCCATTGCCGACCCTGCGATGCGTGACCTTCTCCAGCTGGTTGACGCTGCGGAGAAAGAGCAGGATGTGAGGCGATGGGAGCGCATGGTGCCTGGCTTGGACGGCGTGGTCGAATCGCTGGACAAATTCGACCTGTCCAGGGACATGCGCTGGTTCAGTCTGGATGGAGCGGTTAGGTCATCGTACCTATCGAGGCGAGGGAGGGATTACGTCCGAAGTCACCGTCGTACAGAGGTGCAGAAAACCAAGGTGGGCACCACTGGCCGGATCGCTGAGATTCGGGAATCAGGGGTCGCTAAGATCAAGACCGGCATTTCAAGAACCTCTTCTGCGTACGAAGTCCGTGTGGACTCACTCCGAAGCGCCTGTCGGGATGCACTTGGAACTCGGCATGACCGTCTCATTCGTAGTCGAGGTGGCCCGAAAGACGGACAGGCTCGGTCGCGTTTTTAGTGGTGCATGGCTTTGCGATCCAGTGGGTTATGCGGGTCGTCGAATCGCGTGTGACAGGTGGGGCATAGGGAAATCAGGTTCAGTTTCGCGCGACCGGCGTGGCCGGGGAGCGCGCGGCGTCGGTCCACGGCGAACAGCGCTTCGCCTTCGGCCAGTTCGAGCAGCGCGCCTGTGCTGGCCGTTGTGGTGGTGCGGTAGACCGTCGGGGCCTCGGCCTGTTGCCACCGGTAGTCACTGGTACGGAAGTTCTTACCGCTGCGGGTGATGGTCCGTTCGATGGTGACCGCCGGAGCGGGGCCGGTCCCGACGCCGACCGCTCCCTTCGGACGACAGGGAAGACCCGGTTACCGAAGGGGTGCCGGGCGGGACCCCGACATGTTCGACCCGGTCTGCCCGTCCACGCTCTCCCCGATCCGCTTCGGCGACAAATGGGCCGACCTGATCATCCGCTGCCTCGAACGGGGCCCGCGCCGCTTCTCGGAGCTGCGGATCCCTCTGCGTGGCATCACCGCGAAGGTGCTCACGCAGTCGCTCCGCGCCCTGGAACGCGACGGTTTGATCGCCCGCAGGGCCCACCCCGGGCCGGTACGCCGCGTCGACTACGCCCTCACCCCACTGGGCCGCAGCCTCCTCGTCCCGATGAACGCGGCGTGCGCCTGGACGGGGGAGCACTGGGACGAACTGCTGGACGCGCGGGAGGCGTCGGCGGGCGCTTGAGATCAGAGTCCCAGGTGTACGGGGTTCTCCGTCGCCCACCGAACCAGCGCCGTCGCCGCCCCCTGCATGCCGCCGTGGCCGAAGCGCTCCGTCAGGGACCGGGCGCTGCCCGGTACGAGGCCGAGGCCGGCCGTGGACTTGGCCACTTGGTCCGCCAGCCGGTCCCGCAGGGTCGGCAGGGAACCGGCGGACGAGAGGTGGCGCACCACGTCCACGATCGCCTTCGTCAGCGCCTCCGGGGTGGCCGGCGGCGGTGTGTCGTAGTCGGCGGGGCCGCCCACGTCCGGCCAGTCCAGCCGGGCGTCGCAGTAGCCGTGTTCGGTGAGGAGGCGGGCCTGGAGGTGGTGGGTCTCGTTCGCGGACGGCAGCCACAGCGTCGGTACGCCGGTCGCCGCCGCGTCGTAGATGTTGCCGAGGCCCGGCGTCATGCACGCGTACGCGGCGCCGCTCATCAGGTCGAGCACGGTGTCGCGGTCGGCGGTACGGACGGCGGGGTCGCCGAGCGCCTCGGCGACGCCGCGGCTCGTCGTGACGACGACCGGCCGGCCGGCGGGCTGCGCGGACCGTACGGCGTCCAGCATCAGCCGCGCGTACGCGGCGGCGTCGGACGGCTGCCAGTACGGGTTCTGCAGACCGCCCAGGTTGAGCAGGACGTGCCGGTCCCGGTCGGTCCCCGGGCGCTCGGGGCGCCAGATCTGCCGGGGCGGCAGGAGCGGGATGATCGGCGGCACGATCACGGCGTTCCGCCGGAGCGCCGCGTCCGCCGCGATCCGCTCGCGGACCCCGAAGAAGTCCTGCGCGATGTACAGCGCGGCGTCCCCGGCGACCGCCGGGATCTCGGGCCAGAACCAGGTGAGCGCGTCGTACACCGCCACGTTCAGCCCCGCGCGGCGGGCCAGTTCGGCCTCGGCGAAGTCCATGGCCGTGACGAACAGGTCGTAGCGGGGCGCCAGCCGGCGCAGCGACGCCAGCCGTTCGTCGTCGGACAGGCCGGTGGTCCCGTACACCGCGTGATACGGCGGCCGGTGCTGGAGGTCGAGCGTGTGCCCGCCGCCGAAGTACGCCAACTCGTCGCAGAACGGGGCCAGCTCGCGGGCGAGGATCGCCGTCGCGGCCGGTGGCCCGAAGCCGAAGGGCTGGGCGTTCAGCAGGAGGCGCGGCCTGGCCGCGCCGCCGGTGTCGTCTGCCATGTCGGGCCACTCCCCGGGGAACGGATCGGTGCGATCAGCGCGGTTGTCGCTCCCGGCGCACGATACTGGACCTGGCTACTCTGGGTGAAAATTCGATGACACAGCGGCGTTACGCCGCTTCTGGTCTGGAGCGCGATGGACACCGTGAACACCGAGACCGAGACCCCGACCGAAACCCCGACCGAGAGCGCGGTCGTCGTCGGCACGCTGGCCGTGCCCGGCGCGGTCCTGCGCTACGAGGTACGCGGCAGCGGACCGCTCCTGCTGCTCCTGAGCGGCGGTGCCTCCGACGCCGCCGTCTTCGGCCGCCTCGCCGCCCACCTCGCTGTCGACCACCGCGTCCTCACCCTCGACCCGCGCGGCAACTCCCGCAGCCCGCTCGACGGCCCCCCGGTCGACCAGCGCATCGAGGTCCACGCCGACGACGCGGAACGCCTGCTCGACCTGGTGGCCGCCCCCGACGAGCCGGTCCAGGTCTTCGGCAGCTGCTCGGGCGGCCTCATCGCCCTCCAGCTCGCGCTGCGCCTCGCCGGCCGGCGCCCGGACCGGATCGCCGCGCTGGTCGTGCACGAACCGCCCGCCTTCGGGCTGTTGCCGGACGCCGTGGAGCGGCTGGCCTTCATCGACACCGTCCACGCCACGTACCGCGGCGAGGGGGTCCCGGCGGCGATGGAGCAGTTCAGCGCGATCTTCGGCGGCAGCCCCGCGCCGGTGCTGCCCGAGGCGAACGACAACACCGAATTCTTCCTCGCCCATGTGATGCGGCCGTTCACGCGTTTCGTCCCCGACTTCGCCGCGCTCGCCCCGCTGACCGGGCGCGTCGTGGTGGCCGGCGGCGAGGTCTCGCGTACGTACGACGTGCACCGCCCGGCCGTCGCTCTCGCGGAGCGCCTCGGCAAGGAGCTGGTGATGTTCCCCGGCGGCCATGTCGGTTACGCGAAGTGGCCGGACGAATTCGGCCGGCTCCTGCGGGAGGTGCTGGGCGAGGTACTGGCCGAGCCGGTGCGGCGCTGACAGCAGGCGGACGGGGCGCTGACAGCCGCTGACAAGGCGGTACGTAGGGCTGTCAGCGGTCGTTGGCCGGCTCCGGGCGGTTGTGGGTGACGCGGATCTTCGACTGGCCGTGGGGCAGGTCCTCCCAGTCGGTCATGAAGCGGGCCGTCAGGCCGTGTTGTTCCGCGAGCGCGATCAGCGTCTCCGTGCGGTAGTAGAAGTCCTCCCGCAGCACCTGGTGTTCCTTGCCCTCCGTGCGGTCGAAGGTGAAGTCGAACCAGCCGCCCGGCGCCAGCACCCGGCCGACATGGGCCAGGCACTCGTCGATCACCGGGAGCGGTGAGTGCGAGAAGACGCTGTGGGCGTGGATCACGTCGAAGTGGGCGTCGGGGAGGAAGCTCAGCTTCAGGTCGCGGACGGGGGTGAGCGTGGGGAGGCGGGCCTGGAGGCCGTGGCGGACCAGGGTGTCCTGGGCGGCGGCGAGTATGTCGGGGGAGATGTCGACGCCGTAGTAGTGGCCCGGCTCCAGGTGGCCGATGAACCGCCAGCCCGCGCGGAGGTTGCCGCAGCCGATCTCCAGCATGCGGTGGCCGGGGCGCAGGCCGTGGCCGATGAGGTAGTCGAACTGCATCGATCCGAGGGCCAGCCACCGTTCGTGGCTGCGGCTGCCGACCGCCGCGTCCGGGTCGGCGCGGGTGTCGGAGCGCATCACCGCGCGGTAGTACGCGATGTGGTCCGGCCAGCGGTGGCGCAGCCAGGTGTCGCGGGCCGCGCGGGCCAGATAGCGGGGCGCCCGGTCGGGGTGGCGGAGCGCGTAGGCGACGCGGTGGCCGAGGGCGGCGCGGTTGACGGTGAGGTTCTTGGCGGGCATGTCTCGGGTCCCTTGTACGGAGGCGGAGGCGGCGGTTGGGGGTCGGCTGGGGGGCGGATGGGGCGTTGTCATCAGCCTCGGGGCCGGCCGGGCGCCGGGGTACGGCGAACCGGCCCCGGTTCGCGAGCGGTACGGGCGACAGCCGTGTCAACCGATCGGCTGATGCGGGACGGTGGCGGGCACGTTAGGACTGGTGGTGGTGACCGCGAGCGGAGACGTGTGGCGGAGGCGTGTGGCGGAGGCGTTGAGGGAGCGAGTGACAGTGACGACGACGAGTGCCGATCCCGACCGGCGGTGGCTCACGGCCGTGATGGACGCCGCGTTCGTGCTGCTCCTGGGCGCCTCGCTGGCCCGCTATCTGATCCGGCACGAGGGCGCGACGCACGTCGGCTGGGTCGTCGGGCTGTTCGTGGTGTTCGGGGGGCTCTATCTCCTCGGACGTTTCCTGGCGCCCGCGCCGCTCTCCGGTACGCGGCCCGATGCCCGCTACATGGCCTGGGTGGGGGCGGTGCTGGCGGTCTGGGCCGTGCTGCTCGCGCTCGCGCCGAGCGCCGCGTGGTGCGCGATGCCGCTTCTCTTCACCGGTCTGCACACCCTGTCGACACGGACGGCGGTGTCGCTCGCCACCGTACTGACCCTGCTGGTCGTGGCGTCCAAACTGCGTTTCGCGCAAGGTGAGTTCGACCCCAACGCGGTGCTCGCCCCGCCGGCCGTCGCCGCGGTCGGGACCGCCGTACTGATCCACCTCAAACGCCAGGCCGCCCGGCAGCGCGCGCTGATCGACGACCTGGTCCGTACGCGCCGCGATCTCGCCGCCACCGAGCGCCGGGCCGGAATCCTGGCGGAGCGGCAGCGGCTGTCCACGGAGATCCACGACACCCTCGCGCAGGGCCTGTCCAGCCAGCAGATGCTGCTCCAGGCCGCCGAACGGGTCTGGCACGCGGACCCGGACGCGGCGCGTGGACATATGCGGGACGCGGGGGAGATCGCGTCCCGCAGCCTCGCCGAGGCGCGCCGGTTCGTGCACGACCTGGCCCCGGCCGACCTGGCCGAGCGCACGCTCGTCCCGGCACTAGGCGCGCTCGCCGACCGCGAGAGCGGCGCGGAACTGACCGTGGTGTTCCGGCTGGACGGCACTCCGGGGCCGCTGCCGGAACGGGTGGAGGCGGCGCTGCTGCGCATCGCGCAGGGCGCGTTGGCCAACGTACGCGAGCACGCCGGGGCGACGCGGGCCGCGCTGACCCTGACCTGTCTGGACGACCAGATCTCGCTGGACGTCGCCGACGACGGCCGCGGCTTCACGCCCACGCCCACTACCACTTCCGCTTCCGCTTCCGCTCCCGCTTCCGCTCCCGTGGCGGCCCGCCCGGGGCGCGGGCACGGGCTGCCCGCCATGCGCGTACGGGCACGGCAGTTGGGCGGCACGCTCACCGTGGAGTCCGAGCCGGGCGAGGGCACGGTGGTGTCGGCGGCCGTACCCCTCGCACTCAGCACGTCGGAAAAGGGCGCGTCATGACAACTCCCGTACGGCTCCTGCTCTGTGACGACCACGCGGTCGTACGCGCCGGCCTGCGCGCGCTGTTGTCCAGCACCGACGGCATCGAGGTGGTCGGCGAGGCGGGCAGTGGCGAGGAGGCGCTGGCGACGGCCGCGCGCGTACGGCCCGACGTCGTACTCATGGACCTCCAACTCGGCGACGGCATGGACGGCGTGGCGGCCACCAGGCGACTGCTCGCGGACGAGGCGTACGGGCCGGCGGCCGGGGGCCTGCCGCGCGTGCTGGTGCTCACGATGTTCGACACGGACGCCGACATCACCCGCGCCGTCGAGGCGGGCGCCACGGGGTACCTGCTCAAGGCGGAGCAGCCGGACGAACTCTTCGCCGCCATCCGCGGCGCGGCAGCGGGCCGCACCGCGCTCTCGGCCCCCATCGCGGACCGCGTCCTGGCCCAACTGCGCAGCCCGCGCCCCACCTTGTCCGAACGGGAACTGGACATACTCCAGCAGTTGGCGCGCGGCCTGGGCAACCGCGACATCGCCCGCGCGCTGTTCATCAGCGAGGCGACGGTGAAGACCCATCTGGGCCGTATCTACGGCAAGTTGGGGGTCGACACGCGGTCGGGGGCGGTGGCACTGGCGAAGGAGCAGCGGTTGCTCCCTTGAGCGATTGTGTTCAGCGGTCGACCGTCCACGCCACATCGGCCGGCGGCCCGCCCGTGGCGAGGATGTGGCGGACGATCCGAAGCGCCTCACCGAGGGGCACGGTGTCCTCATCGGGATACGTGTCGCTCTGCCCGTTCGCCAGGACGAACCCGTCGCTCTCCGCATCGGCGCCCGGATCCGTGGCGTGCCCGCCCGGGTCCCCCTCGCCGTCGAGGAGCATGACCATCGCGCGCTCGGTGTTGCTGATGACGGCCAGCAACCGGCCGTCCGAAGCGGCCAGCCACGACTCAAGAACCCCGCTCGCGATCCTGCTCCGGAGCTGATCGACCGCCGCGTCGGGCGTCACCGGCCCATCGGAGCCGTCCGCGAACGCCCACGACTCGGCCTCGGTCACTGTCACGGCCTCGCTCCCTGTCACGCCGTCGCCAGAGCCCGTGCGTCGGTCAGGTCCAGCAGCGCGCCCCGCTCGAACTCCGCGTCGAAGCCCGCCGCCCCTGCCGTCCCCGCCACCCCCGCCGACCCCAGCGCCTCGCGCGCCACGGCCGTGACGCGGTCCACGTCCCGGCGTTCGGCGGGCGGCAGCGGGGCGCCGACGGAGTCCCTGGCAGCCGCCGCCGCGCCCAGCAGCCTCGCGGCGTCCCCGTACCGGCCGGCCGCGGCCCGCGCGCCGGCCAGCCCCTCCACCGCCAGGGCCACGGCCCTGGGGTCGCCGAGTTCGTACGCGGCGTCGAAGCCCTCCAGGTGCAGGGTCCGGGCGGTCTCCGCGTCGCCGCGCAGTTCGGCGACGAAGCCTAGTTCCGCCAGCGCCAGCGTGCTGCCGGGGCCGTAACCCACCTCGCGGAACCAGGCGAGCAGCCCGCGCATATGGCGCTCGGCCCGGTCGTAATCGCCCTCCTGGCGTGCGCCGAGTCCGAGCCCGAGTTCGGCGTCGACCTGTCCGGACCTGGAGTTCTGTTCGCGCGCCAGCTTGAGGGCGCGCTCGTGGAACGCACGGGCCCGCGCGTGATCGCCCGTGAGGAGATGGATCCTGCCCAGACCGCACAGCCGCTTGGCGGCCTCGGTCCACAGCCCGAGCTGTTCGGCGATGGCCAGCCCGTCGCGCTGGAGGCGGGCGGCGTGCTCGTAGTCGCCGGTGATCTGGCTCAGCGCCGCCAGCGGGAACACGGTCTGGAGCCGTCCCCAGCGGTCGCCGGTCTCATCGAAGAGGCGCGCGCTCCGTTCGCCGTCGCGCCGGACGGCGTCGAGGTCGCCGCGGGCCATCGCGTGCCGGGCCCGTACGCTCAGCGCCGCCGCCGTCCCCCAGGTGTCGCCGATGGCGTGGAACGCGTCCAGGGACCGGTTCACCAGGCTCTCCCCGATGGTCACGTCACCGGATCCCATCTGCGCGAAGCCCAGGAACCACAGGGCGGTTGCCCGGTCGAGGGGGTCTTCGATGCCGTCGATCCCCTCCGTGCTGTCCCCGGGGCCGCTGGGCTCGCCCTGCAGCAGGCAGATACCCGCCCGCCACGCCGTGGCCAGGGCGCGATCGGGTGTGAGTACGGGTACGGCCGCGAGCGCCGCGTCCAGGAAGCGGCGGGCCTCCGCCGGTCGGCCGCGCAGCACCCAGTACCAGGCCAGCGCGTTCACCGTACGCAACGCCCGTTCGCCCGCCCCGTGCCGTACGGCGAAATCGAGCGCACCCCGCAGGTTGGCCGCCTCCGCGTCCAGGCGCTCCAGCCAGTGCCGTTGCTCGGGCCCCCGCAGCAACGGCCCGGCGTGGCGGGCCAGTTCGGCGTAGTACTGGCTGTGCCGCTCCCGTACGGTGTCGAACTCGCCCGCCGCCCGGAGCTGTTCGACGCAGTACTCCTTGACCGACTCCAGCAGCCGGTAGCGGGGACCCTCCGGCCGGTCGGACAGCACGACCAGGGACCGTTCCACCAGGCGGGCGAGCAGTTCGAAGACGTCGGTGGACCGCACATCGCCCCCCGCGCAGACCGCCTCGGCCGCCGCCAGGGCGCAACTCCCGCTGTGGACCGCCAGTCTGCGCAGTACGACGCGCTCGGCGTCCGTCAGCAGACCCCAACTCCAGTCGATCACCGCCCGAAGGGTCCGCTGTCGGTCGGGGGCGTTCCGCGGCCCGACGGCCAGGAGTTCGAACCGGTCGTCCAGCCGGGCGACAAGACCGTGCACGCCTATGGTCCGCACGCGCGACGCGGCGAGTTCCAGTGCCAGCGGGATGCCGTCGAGGCGGCGGCACAGCTCGGCGACGGCGCGCGAGTCGTCCTCGCTCCCCGCCCCGGCCCTGGCCCCGGCACGGGCGGTGAACAGCGCGACCGCGCTCGGGAGGGGGAGCGGCGGTACCGGCCACACCTGTTCGCCGCTGATGGCGAGCGGCTCCTGACTGGTCGTCAGGACAGTCAGGCCGGGCGCGTCAGGGAGCAGCGTGGCGGTCAGCTCGGCGACCGGATCCACGACGTGCTCGCAGTTGTCCAGGACGAGCAGCAACCGCCGGTCGCGCAGCGCGCCGGCCAGCCGGCGGGCCAGCGAAAGTGCCCCGCCCGCCCCGCCCGCTCCGTCTCCCTCCTGGATGTCCAGGACTCTCATGACGGCCTCGGCCACCGCGTGCACCACGTCGGGATCGGCCGCAGGACCCGGCGACGGCGCGAGCGCGGCCAGTTCCACGAGCCAGACGCCGTCGGGGTACGCGTCGGAGGACCGCCGGGCGACCTCCACGGCCAGCCGGGTCTTGCCGACCCCGCCGGGGCCGGTGAGGGTGATCAGCCGGGAGGCGCCGAGCAGGTCGCGCACGCTCGCAGCGGCCTCGTCCCGGCCGACGATCTCGGTGAGGGGGGTGGGCAGGTTCGTACGGACGGAGCGTACGGAGCGGGAGGGGCGGGCGTCGGCCACCGCCAAGTCCTGCCGCAGCACGCCCTGTTGGAGGGCGACCAGTTCGCGGCCGGGCTCCAGGCCCAGCTCGTCGGAGAGCCGCCGCCGAAGGTCCTCGAAACTCTCCAGCGCCTCGGTCTGGCGCCCCGCGCCGTACAGTGCGCGCAGGTGCAGGGCGCGCAGCCGTTCCCGCAGCGGATGGGCGGCGACCAGGCCGCCGAGTTCACCGGCCAGTTCCGCGTGCAGGCCCAACTCCAGCCGTACCTCGGCCTGTTCCTCCAGCGCCGTCAGCCGTGCCTCCGCCAGGCGGTTGATCTCCGCGAGGGCGAACGGCTCCCCGGCAAAGTCCGCGAACGCCTCTCCCCGCCAGAGCCCCAGCGCCTCGGCCAGCAGCTCCGCCTTCGTACGGGGTACGGCCTCGGCCCGCGCCCGGTCCAGCAGCGCGGTGAACCTGCCCGCGTCGACGGCGTCGGGACCGGTCCGCAGGAGATACCCCGAAGCCCCGGCGCCAGAGACCACCAGACCCCGCCCGCCCGGCTCGGCGCGCTCCAGCGCGCGGCGCAGCTGAGAGACCTTCCCCTGCAACGTGTTGGCGGGATCGTCCGGCAGCGCGGACCCCCACAACTCGTCCACCAGCCGGCCGACGGACACGGCACGCCCCGGATCGACCAGCAGGTGGGCGAGCAGCGCGCGGACTTTCGCGCCGGGGATCTGAACGGGGTCGCCGTCCGCCGTCCACACGGCCAGCGGACCGAGCACCCCGAATCGCATACGAGCCACCCTACGGGCGGCGGCCGGCCGGTGGACGGCCGACCGACAGTGGACCGGCAGTCGATCGACAGCCCGACTCGACAGAGTTCCTCCCATCGCACCGGACGAACCCATCGCACCGACCGCGGAACACAAACAGGAGGAACCCCATGACCACCGAGCCCGCACAGCAGCCGACCGTCAGCGTCACCGTCATCGGCCTCGGCAACCTGGGCCGCGTGCTGGCCGCCGCCTTCCTCGAACAGGGCTACCGCACCACGGTCTGGAACCGCTCCCCGGCCAAGGCCGACGACCTGGTCGCCAGAGGCGCGAACCGGGCGGCGACGGCCGCCGAAGCCGTCGCGGCGGGGGAACTCGTCATCGTCTGCGTGCTGGACTACGACACCGTACGACAGGTCCTGACGCCCGCCGCCGACGCGCTCCGGGGCCGGACGCTGATCAACCTCACCTCCGGAACCCCGGAGCCCGCGCGGGAGTTGGCGGCGTGGGTGACGGGACAGGGCGCCGAGTATCTGGACGGGGCGGTCTACGCCGTACCGCAGACGATCGGCACGCCGGACGCGTTCGTCCTCTACAGCGGCTCGTCGGCCGTCTTCGAGACGTACCGCGAGCAACTGAACCTCCTGGGCGCCCCCACCTTCGTCGGCACCGACCCGGGCCAGGCATCGCTCTACGACATCGCGCTGCTCAGCGGCATGTACGGCATGTTCGCGGGCTTCTTCCAGTCGGTCGCGATCGCCGATTCGGCGCAGGTCAAGGCCACGGACATCACCGGCCTCCTGGTCCCCTGGCTGAACGCGGCCGCCGCGGCGCTGCCCGGCTTCGCCGCCGAGATCGACTCCGGCGACTACACGACGGCGACGTCCAACCTCGAAATCAACGCGGTGGGCCTGACCAACATGCTGACGGCCACCAAGGCGCAGGGCGTCGGGGTGGACCTGCTGACCCCTCTCCAGACCCTCTTCGAGCGCCAGATCGCCCAGGGCCACGGGGCGGAGAGCCTCTCCCGGGCGATCGAGTCACTCCGATCCTCGCGCTGACGCCCACCGGTGTGGCCGAGAGGGGCCTCTTTCGCTCCGCGTACCCCCCGACCAGACTTCCCCGGGGGTACGGGCGGATACGGGCGGAGACCGGGGGACGTATGGCGAGGAAACGCGGGAGCAAGCGCAAGCGCGTGTCGGCCGCACGGAGTCGGAGGCGGAGACGCTACGAGGCCCGGCGGAAGGGCCTGTTGGGGGCCGGAGGCTCAGGGCTCCTCGCGCTCGTGACGTTCTGGTCCGACGTCTGGCCGTACGTCGTCGGCGCGGCCGTGCTCGGTGGAGCCGGCGGCGTGGCCTGGTGGCTGCATCGCACGGACCGGCTGGTGCGCGGCCGGGACCGGCGGTGGCGGGAGCAGGACGCGATCCGGGTCGGCCGGCTGTCGCTGGCGGAGGTGGACGCGATGAGCTGGCAGGAGTTCGAGCGGTACGTCGCCGAACTCTGCCGGCGCGACGGCTGTACGGACGTCGAAGTCAGCGGCCGGTCCGGGGATCTGGGGGCCGACGTGATCGGGAGGCTGCCCGACGGCCGCCGACTGGTCGTCCAGTGCAAGCACTACGCCCCGCACCGCTATGTGCCGAGCGGCGACATGCAGAAGTTCGTCGGCACGGCGTGGCTCCACCACGAGGCGGACGTGGCGGTGTTCGCGGCGACCTGCCCGTTCAGCAGGGACGCCCTCGCCCTCGCCGTCCGCCACGGCATCCTCGCCGTCCACCGCGATCTGCTGGGCCAGTGGAACACCGGCACCTCGCTCCAGGAACTGCTCCCACTGAACGGCACCGGCCAGGGCGACCGCGCGCACCGCAGGCGCTGGAAGGACACGTACGGGAACTGACGGACTGACACCCCATCAATCACCGTGCGCGAACAGGGGGTTGAACGTCAGCGCTTCTTGGTCTTCCGCTTCTGCCGCGGCGTCCATCCGCCCCGGTGCGTCTGACAGCGGGAGTAGCCGATCATCGCCGGCCGCTGGCACGGCTTGCCGCTGACGGTCTGGGTCGATCCGCACTTGACCTGCTTGCCCATACGTCCTCCCGGAATCGCGGGCAGTACGCCGAGCGTCAATCGTCCCCGGGCGGTGCCGGTCACGGAAGGCGAAGAGCGTCCCGTATCCCGCCATCCCCGGCATTCGTCCGATTCGCGGCCCCCTGGCGACCGGTTCCCGCCGTCGGCGCCACTCACCGCGCCCCGGCGGCGTCCCCCCTGGCGCGGAACTCGTCCAGCAGGTCGAAGAACATCTCGATGGCGGGCCTGCCGGCCCTCTCCGCCGCCCGCTCGATCTCCGCCGACCAGGTCAGGGAGCTTTCGTCCGGCATGCCCGGCCGGGTCAACAGCCAGTCGGCGAACGGGGCCTGGCCCCTGGGGCCCCAGAAGTCGAGGGGTTCTTCCACACCGTGGATGGTCAGTGCCACTCGATACCCGGACAGCATCGAGTCGAGGTGGGCCAGTGAACCACCCCGCACCCACATGCCCGGACGCAGCCGGACCTCCTCCAAGAAGGCGTACACGTCCGGCAGTTCGGCGAGCGGTCTCAGTGGGCCTCGGGGGTTCTCCGTCTCGGTCATAGCGGCACCCTATCGACGGCCGGACGGGCGGCCGGGGCCTCGGGACCACAGCCGCCGGATCCCGGACCGCCCCCATGTCTGGGCGGCGTACGCGCACGCGGGCACGTGAACGCGAAACGGCCAGGCCGGCCCGTAGGGACCGACCTGGCCGTCATCATCGGCCGACCGAAATGATCAGACGAGGTCGAACCGGTCCAGGTTCGCGACCTTCGTCCACGCCGCGACGAAGTCGTTCACGAACTTCTCCTTCGCGTCGTCGCTCGCGTAGACCTCGGCCACCGCGCGCAGCTCGGAGTTCGACCCGAAGACGAGGTCGGTCCGGCTGCCGGTCCACTTGACCTCGCCGGTGGCGGAGTCGCGGCCCTCGAACGTGTTCGCGTCCTCGGACGTCGCCTTCCACGTCGTACCCAGGTCGAGCAGGTTGACGAAGAAGTCGTTGGTCAGCGACCCGGGGGTCGCCGTGAGGACACCGAGCGACGACTCCTGGTAGTTGGCGCCCAGGACGCGGAGGCCACCCACGAGGACCGTCAGCTCGGGGGCGCTCAGGGTCAGCAGGTTCGCCCGGTCGATCAGCAGGAACTCGGCGGGCAGCCGCTGGCCCTTCCCGAGGTAGTTGCGGAATCCGTCGGCGGCCGGCTCAAGGGCGGCGAACGACTCCACGTCCGTCTGCTCCTGCGTCGCGTCGGCGCGGCCCGGCGTGAAGGGGACCTCGACGTCGAAGCCGGCGGTCTTGGCGGCCTGTTCGACAGCGGCGGACCCGGCGAGCACGATCAGGTCGGCGAGCGAGACCCGCTTTCCGCCGTTCGGGCCGGAGTTGAAGGTCTCCTGGATGCCTTCGAGGGTGCGGAGCACCACCGCGAGCCGGTCGGGGTCGTTGGCCTCCCAGCCGCTCTGCGGTTCGAGGCGGATACGCGCGCCGTTGGCGCCGCCGCGCTTGTCGCTGCCGCGGAAGGTCGAGGCGGACGCCCAGGCGGTGGACACGAGCTGGGACACCGACAGGCCCGAGGCGAGGATCTGCTCCTTGAGGGAGGCGATGTCCTCGGCGTCGACCAGCTCGTCCGTAACGGCGGGGAGCGGGTCCTGCCAGACCAGCGTCTCGGCCGGGACCTCCGGGCCGAGGTAGCGCACGATCGGGCCCATGTCACGGTGCGTCAGCTTGAACCACGCGCGGGCGAAGGCGTCCGCGAACTCCGCGGGGTTCGCGAGGAATCGCCGCGAGATCTGCTCGTACGCCGGGTCGACGCGCAGCGCGAGGTCGGTGGTGAGCATCGTCGGCGCGTGGCTCTTCGACGCGTCGTGGGCGTCGGGTACGGAGCCGGCACCGCCGCCGTCCTTCGGCCGCCACTGGTTGGCGCCGGCGGGGCTGGTGAACAGCTCCCACTCGTAGCCGTACAGGATCTCCAGGAAGCTGTTGTCCCAGGTGATCGGGGTGTTCGTCCAGATGCCCTCAAGGCCGCTGGTGATGGTGTCGCCGCCCTTGCCGGTGCCGAAGCTGTTCTTCCAGCCGAAGCCCTGCTGCTCGATCGGGGCGGCCTCGGGGTCGTCGCCGACGTTGTCCGCCGGGCCCGCGCCGTGGGTCTTGCCGAAGGTGTGGCCGCCGGCGATGAGCGCGACCGTCTCCTCGTCGTTCATCGCCATCCGGCGGAAGGTCTCGCGGATGTCGCGGGCCGAGGCGATCGGGTCGGGGCTGCCGTTCGGGCCTTCGGGGTTGACGTAGATGAGGCCCATCTGGACCGCGCCGAGGGGGCTCTCCAGCTCACGGTCACCGGTGTAGCGCTCGTCGCCGAGCCAGGTGGTCTCGGGACCCCAGTAGACGTCCTCCTCGGGCTCCCAGACGTCCGGGCGACCGCCGGCGAAGCCGAAGGTGTCGAAGCCCATCGTCTCCAGGGCGACGTTGCCGGCGAGGATCATCAGGTCGGCCCACGACAGGCTCTGGCCGTACTTCTTCTTCACCGGCCACAGCAGTCGGCGGGCCTTGTCGAGGTTTCCGTTGTCCGGCCAGCTGTTGAGGGGGGCGAAGCGCTGCTGACCGGCACCGGCGCCGCCGCGGCCGTCGCTGATGCGGTACGTGCCCGCGCTGTGCCAGGCCATCCGGATGATGAAGGGGCCGTAGTGGCCGAAGTCGGCGGGCCACCAGTCCTGCGAGGTCGTCAGCACCTCCGCGATGTCCTGCTTCACGGCGGGCAGGTCGAGGGAGGTGAACGCCGCGGCGTAGTCGAACTCCTCACCGAGGGGGTTGGCCACGGCGGGGTTCTTGGCGAGGATCTTGAGGTTGAGCCGTTCGGGCCACCACTCGCGGTTTCCGCCGCCTTGGGTCGGGTGCGGGGCCCGCCCGTGTGCGACGGGGCAGCCGCCTTCACCCTCCGACTTCGCGTCTACGACGATTGCATCATGGTTCTCAGACATGGGAATCCTTCCGGACCAGGCGGATTACGGTACTCAGTCGGTACTCGGCGGTACGCGGGCGGTACTCAGGCGGCCGGAACCGATCCTACGATGGACAGAGTCCAAGTCAAGAAGCGAACTAAAAGTATATTCAGTGGGATTCAGCAAAAATCCGGACATCCATGGGCGAACCTCGGGTGTCCCGAACCTGAACAGGTGAACCGACATGAGTGACCTGCTGGAGCGGCTGCGCGGGCGTGGCTGGCGGATGACCTCCCAGCGCCGGGTCGTCGCCCAGGTCCTCGACGGCGATCACGTACATCTCACGGCCGACGAGGTGCACACCCTCGCGGCGCGGCTGCTGCCCGAGATCTCCCGGGCGACGGTCTACAACACCTTGGGCGAACTGGTCTCCATCGGCGAGGTCATGGAGGTCTCCGCCGAGGGCCGCGCCATGCGCTACGACCCCAACGCGCACCACCCGCACCAGCACTTGGTGTGTTCCGGCTGCGGCACCATCCGGGACGTCCACCCCACCGGCGATCCACTGGCCGGTCTGCCGGCGGGGGAGCGGTTCGGGTTCACGGTGTCCGAGGTCGAGGTCACGTATCGCGGGCTCTGTCCGTCCTGTGTGAAGAAAATCTGACACTGCACAATTTTCCTCCACCTCGCTAGCGTCAGCGGCACCTGGGACTCCGGGAGCACCAGGGACGTCGGCGGTGGTCGCGGCACCGCCCCGTGCGCAGCGCCGTCTCGGCCCCCCGTCACCCCCTTGTGAGGAAAGCCATGTCGACCCCACTCCAGTCAACCGAACCGGCCGACTCAGCCGACTCTGCCGAGTCAACCGAACCGGCAGCCCGCACGGGCCGACGTGTGCCCCTGCCGGTGGCCATCTCCGCCTGGGCGGTTCCCCTCATGGTGCTCGGCGGCTTCGCCCTGGTGTCGATCGTCCCGGTCACGATCGCGCTGGTCGGCGCTCTCCGCGGCGTCCCCGACCGAGCCGTTCGTCTGGCGGCGGCACTCGTCGCCGTCATGTTCGCGATCCCGCTCGTCGTATGGCTGACGCGGCCCGACGGCGCGGAGAGCCTGACCAAGGACATGCATCCCGGGTTCCTCGGGCTGATCGTCGCCGCGTCGGCCGCGCTTCTTTTCACCATCCACCGTCCCCGCGCCGCGAGTTGAGCGGAGTCCGCGGCCCAGGCCGTCCGTTCGAATCTGAAGATCAGTCCCGCCGCTTTCCTCACCACAGACGTCCCGCCGGGGTGCCGACAAGGCACCCCGGCGTCGTCATGTCCGGGCGCCGTCGGCGCTCCCCGACCCACGCCGGCGATCACCGGCGGCTGTCCACGGGTGGCTGTCCAACGGCGGCTGTTCACCTGGACGCCGTTCCGCGCTCGCTCGCAGGTGGCACGATCCTGCCCTGCCCCGCCCCCCTTGCCCTGCCCCTGCCCTGTCGCCCAACGGAGAGACGATGCACCTCAAGAGAACCCACGCCGCGCTCGTGGCCGTGGCTGTCGCAGCCGGCGCGCTGGCCGGTACGGGCGCGGCGAGCGCACACCAGGAGCCGCGGCGGCCGCTCGCCTTCGACCGCACCGCCACCTACCCGGTCTTCCAGAACCGGCCGGCCGGCGAGGACCCGGCCTCCCCGACCGTCGCCGAGATCTCGGCGACGAGCGAGGACGGCCGCACCCTCGTCTACACGGACGCGGCGGCCCGGCGGATCGGCTTCCTCGACATCGGCGAGCCCGACCGTCCGCGCGGTCTCGGCACGCTGTCACTGGCCGAACTCGGCAACGTCGAGGACGAGCCGACCTCGATAGCCGTCGTCGGCAGGTACGTCCTGGTGGTGGTGAACACCAGCGCCGGCTACACCGACCCGTCCGGCCGGCTCGACGTCATCTCGCTGCGCGACCGCCGGCGGGTGGCGAGTTACGACCTCGGCGGCCAGCCCGACTCCATCGCGATCAGCAAGGACAAGCGGTACGCCGCCATCGCGATCGAGAACGAGCGCGACGAGGAGGCGACCCCGCCCGGAGGCGAGGCGGGCGACCTGCCCCAACTGCCGGCCGGCTTCGTGCAGATCGTCGACCTCAAGGGCGACGCGCCCACGCGCTGGCGTACCCGGGCCGTACCGCTGACACAACCGGACGGCAGGGCGCTGCCCGCCCTGGCCGCAGCCGGAATCACCGAGCCGACCGACCCGGAGCCGGAGTACGTCTCCATCAACCGCCGCGACCAACTTGTGGTGACGCTGCAGGAGAACAACGGCGTCGTCGTGCTGGATCTGCCGACGGGCCGGATCACGAAAGCCTTCAGCGCCGGTACGGCGTCGGTCGACGGCATCGACACGGTCGAGGACGGCGCGATCGACCTGACCGGTTCGATCACCGACGTACCGCGCGAGCCCGACTCGGTCGGCTGGATCGACGACCGCTACCTGGCGACCGCCAACGAGGGCGACTGGCGCGGCGGCACCCGGGGCTGGTCCATCTTCGACAGCCGTACCGGCAAGGTCGTCTGGGACGCGGGCAACAGCTTCGAGTCGATCGCCGTGCGCTACGGCCTGCACAACGAGGACCGCGCGGAGAAGAAGGGCACCGAGCCGGAAGGTCTGGCGATCGCCGAGTACGACGGCGTGCGCTACGCCTTCGTCGGCTCGGAGCGGAGCAACTTCGTCGCCGTCTACGACCTGAGCCGGCCGACCGCCCCGGTCTTCCGCCAGGTCCTGGCCACCACCAACGGCCCCGAGGGGCTGCTGCCGATCCCGTCACGGGACCTGCTCGCGGTCTCCAGCGAGGAGGACGACGCCTCGGTCAACGTACGGGCCTCGGTGAGCCTCTTCCGTCTGGGCAGGCACACCCCCGCGTTCCCGAGCATCGTCTCGGCCACGGACCCCGCAGGCTCCGCCGGCGCGCCGATCGGCTGGGGCGCGCTCGGTGCGCTCTCCGCCGTACCCGGCAGGTCGCACCAGCTCTACAGCGTCACCGACGCCGCGTACTCCACCACCAAGATCCTCACCATCGACGCGGCACGCCAACCGGCGGTCATCACCCGCTCGTTGACCGTCAAGGGCGCCGACGGCCGGCCGATCGGTTACGACGCGGAGGGCATCCACGCCCGTCCGCAGGGCGGCTTCTGGCTCGCGGTGGAAGGCACGACCGGCGCGGGCAACAAGCTGGTCCGGCTCGACAAGACCGGCAAGACCCAGCAGGTCGTCCCCCTGCCGGCGGACGTCGCCGCGGGGCTCGCGGGACAGGGCTTCGAGGGGGTCACCGCGACCACCGACCGCACCGGTCACGAGGTGGTCTGGGCCACGCTGCAACGCGAGGTCAAGACCGACCCGGCGGGCACCGTCCGGCTCGGCCGGTACGACGTCGCGGCCGGCACCTGGAGCTGGTACGGCTACCGGATCGGCGCCACCACCACCCCGGGCGACTGGATCGGCCTCTCCGAGATCACCGTGGTCGGCGACAAGCTCGCCGTCATCGAGCGGGACAAACTCAACGGCCCGTCCGCCAGAATCAAGCGGGTGTACACGGTCGACCTCCCGAAGTCCGCTGCCCCCACAGGCCAGTTGCCGGTGCTCCCGAAGAAGCTCGCCCACGACGTGCTGCCCGACCTGCGCGCGACGAACGGCTGGACCCAGGAGAAGCTGGAGGGCCTGACGGTGACCGGTGACGGTGAGGTCTACGCGGTAACGGACAACGACGGCTTGGACAACGCCACGGGAGAGACGGCGCTCCTGGACCTGGGCTCCACCAGGAAGATCTTCGGCCGCGACTGATCCCGGCCCGGTCCTCGGCTTCAGGCCCCCTGCGGTGCGCACCGCAGGGGGCCGTTGCCGCCTGCCCGAGCCCGAGCCCGAGTCTCGGACCAGGCTGCGTACCGTCAGCCGGATCCCAGCACGATCGTGGCGGGTACGACAGCAGGTACGTCGGCGGGTACGGCGATGGCCCCCCGGCGGACGTGCCTCATTTCCTGGTCAACTCCTGCGCCCGCGCGGCATGGTAGGGAGAGAAGTACGGGTTCGTCTCCAGCGCCTCACGCAGGTGGCGCCGGGCCCCGGGCAGCCCGAGGGCGTGTTCGATCGCACCTCGGTGGTAGCGGAACAGCGCGTTGTCCCAGCCGGTCGCGGCCGCCCGACGCGCGTACTCCAGGGCCTCGCCGTCCCGCCCGTCCCGGTGCAGCGCCCAGGCCAGGGCGTCGGCCGTGATCACACTGCGGGTGCGTTTCCACTCCCCGCGCATCAGCTCCACCGCGACCGCCGGGTCGCCGTGGTCGGCGGCGAACAGCGCGAGATACGGGTCGACGGGGCCGCCGTCCGCGCGCAGCAGCCGTACTTGGGCGGCCAACGCGGCCGCCTCTCCGCCCGGCCTGGAATCACCGGCACCGGCCTTGGCGGCCTTGGATGCCTTGGACATCGAAGCTCGCAACTCGACCGCTTCCAGCAGGAACTGCGGCAGCGGAGTCCGTGCCGCCAGCCGTTCGTACGCGTCGAGCGCCTTGTCCGGCTCACCCCGCGCCGCGAGCACCCTGGCCGTCCCCGCGACCGCGTACGGATAGTCCGGCTCGGTGCTCAGGGCGTACCGGTAGTGCTTCGCCGCCCGGTCCAGCTCCCCCCGCGACCAGGCCAGATCGCCCAACCGCGTCTGCGCGAAGGCGCGTTCGCCGGTCGTCGACGCGCTGTCCACGGCCCGCTTCAGGGCGATGGCGGCATCGGCCGGCCGGCCGTTCGTCTCCAGGTCGTAGGCAGCTCTGCTGTACGCCCCTGAGGCGGGCGCCAGATCGAGCAGGCGCTGCGCGGCGGCGCGCGCCGCCTGGTAGTGGCCGAGCTGGATCTCCGCGTCGGCCAGGACGGCGTACCCGTCGGGCCGGTCCGGTGCCATCCGGGTGGCGCGCAGACCGTGTTCGCGGCCCTGGGCGAACTGGTGCCGGGCGTTGGCCAGTTGCCCCCGGCCGACGTCGGCGGCGTAGTTGCCGGTCCTGTCCAGGGCCAGGGAGCGGCGCAGGGCGCGGTCGGCGGCCTCCAGCCGGGCCGCGTCCATCGTGGTCCGGGCCTGTTCGATCTCGGCGCCGGCGAGCGCGGCCCAGCCCACCGGGTCCCGGGGGTACGTCTCCGTACGCTTCCTGGCGGTGTCGAGCGCGCCTGCCGCGAGAGCATCCCCGGCAGGAGCACCCCCGACAGGAACGCTTCCGCCGGGAGCACCCCCGGCAGGCGCGGTGGCGGCCGGGGCGGTGGCCGTGGGGCTCTCGGTGGCGGGCCCCAGATACAGGAGTCCCGCCACACAGCCGGCCACGGCCACCGCCCCGCCCGCCGCGGTGATCAGACGCCTCACGGGCCCGCGTGCGGGAGGTTGAGGTAGGGGAACGTGGTCTGCGCGTCGGCCGGTTCGAGGCGTACGACAGGGTCGGGCAGCAGCTCCCGCGCGGACGGCCCCGCGGGCTCGCCCTCCAGCATCCTGATCAGCGGCCCGTCGATGTTGTCGTTGAGGCGCCGCCCGTTGGGGAAGCCCTGGAGGTCGCCGTCGAGCACGCCGTGCGCCTTGGGGGCCGCGGTCAGCGGGGTGGTGAGGTTGAGCCGCAGCTGCTCGGCGAGCACGATGCGCGACGGATCGGCGTCGGCGTTCATGGTGTGGCTGTTGAGGTCGAAGCCGAACAACGACCCGTTGGACTTCCCGATGCCCTTCATGAACAGGGCCTGGATGTCGCGGCGCGGAGTCGCCGGAGCCTTGCGGCCCTGGGCTCGCTCGATGCGCTTCGGTGGTACGGGGTCGAGCGTCGCCGCCAGGAAGTCGGCGTCCAGGTGGTCGTCCTTCGGGGCGCGTGCCTGGAAGCGGTCCTCCGGCCCGCCCGGCTTCGCGAGCCCGACGGTCGACCCGTGGACGGCGAACGCGACGTGCGGGGTGCCGTTGCGGGAGACCTGCCGGTAGGAGGGGGCCTGCGCGGCCAGGCTCCGGCCGAGGTCCGCGCCCTCGCGCGAGACGGACGACCAGACGCCGACGACCGGATTGCGCCGGGCGTCACCGGCCAGCGCCACCTCGCTCTTGGGCACCTGGAGCACCAGACTGTTCACGTTGAGGGCGGACAGCGGCTGGGCGTCGGGCAGCCAGCCGGGCACCGGTCCCGAGGTCCCGGCGACGAACAGGCCGAAGACCTGGGTGTCCGCCTTGAACGACTCCGCCGCCTGCGTGGCGACCGTACGGCCACCGCCCGGCAGGTCGCGGATCGCCTGGGTGCGCAGCTTGCCGTAGTTCGGCATCAGGGCGCGCCCCGTGTGGGTGGGGGCGGCGACGGCGTCGCGCAGCAGCGTCGTGGCGGTGCCGTCCGCGGCGACCTTCTCCAGGGTGTACTTCTGCCGGACACCCAGCGACCGGTCGTCCAGTGAGTTCACGGGCAGCGGACCGACTTTCGGACCCGCCCCGAACGGGCGGCGGTCCTCGTTGCGGAACGTCCAGCGGTAGGTCGCGTCGGGCGCTCCGTCCCCGTCGGCGTCCGTATGGATCTCATACCGTGCGCCCGTCGCGAACGGGTGGTCGACCAGCGCGTTGGCCGCCGTCCCCGGCAGCTGGAAGGGCCGTACGTTCGCGATGAGGGTGACCGTGCCGGTGTCCTCGGGGCTGGTGAAGGCGTAGACGTCCGTGATGTCCGTCGCGCTGTCCCGCAGTGAGGAGGGCGCGTCGATATGGCCGCCCGCCTCACCGACGCCGGTGAGCGGGCCCGCCACCGACGCGGCGGTCAGGGCCGCAGTGGCCGCGGCGAGCGCCCCGAGCTTCCGGCGGGTGGGGCCGGGGTTTCGGTACGGGAGCCCCGGCCCCTGGCCGGCGGGTCGGTCGGAGGCAGGAGTGCTTGCCATTTCGGGCATGACGTTCTCCAGTGCTGTGTGTGGGGGAGTTCCACCAGAGTGAGGCGCTGTTGATCTTCGAATGGCCAATGCCGCTCCGCATCACCGCATCGTGCTGATTTCTTCCGTCCCCTGGGCTAACGAACGGTTAAAACCGCGCACTTCTATGCATCAATGGGCATACCTGGCTAAAAGATGCGCCTCCGTCGTCACGGTTGACCTCAGACGAACTCTGGTGTTGCGCAGCTTTGTTGGGTTCCGGCGTGTCCTGGATCCAGGACACGCTTCACGTCAGCAGCAGAGAAAGAGCTCATACGTATGCGCGCACTCCGTCGTCTCACCGTCCTTGCCGCAGTGGCCGCACTCACCGTGCCGCTCGGTATGACCGCCGCCGGGGCAGCCGCCCCGCAGCAGTCGGCAGCCGCCCCCGAGGTCGCCGTCGCCGAGCCCTTCCCGGGCGCCTACATCTCCCCGTGGGGAGACGCGCAGGTGGCCCTGGGGGACGAAGCGATCGCGTGGATGAAGCGCGAAGGCATCACGCTCGAAGCCATCAGCCCGTTCCGCATGGACGCGGACCGTCGCGGCTTCTCCATGCCGATCGGATCGACGGCCGGTGACGGTCTCGACTCGAAGGGCCGGATCTTCTACCCCGGCGGGCTGCGCTTCCACCACAAGGCCTCCGGCAAGGCCATCACGCTGCAGTCCACCTTCATCCGTGTGATGCCGACCCCGGCCTACTCGGCGGGCGTGTCGGTCGACGGGAAGCGGCTCTCCGAAGAGGTCTCGATCGCCGAGTCCACCTACACCGAGGTGATGGCCGGGGCCCGCCCCAGCTTCACCGGCTTCCGCATCAAGCAGGCCCCCTTCTACCTGACACAGGAGGCCGCCGACCTGTTCACCTCGGTGACGGGCGGCGAGTCGCCGCGCGTCGGCAGCCTGTTCGGGACGCTCACCCCGAACTTCGACTACGTCCCCACCCGGGGCTAGAGGTTCCGCACCACGAGCAGTAGCAGTAGTAGCAGCCGCCGCCGCGTCGCGAGCCCTCCTGGGGTACGCGACCGGCGGCGGTCCTGCGCGGGCGCCGGCCGCCTGCGGGGCTGGCCCCACCGCCCTCACGGGCATCAGCGGCGGAGTTCCTTTTCACAGGTCAGCGTGGTTAATGGCACAGTGAGACAGCAGACGCGCACCCAGGGCGGGGTGCGCCGACCTGGCACCCGGCAAGCGGTGGTTGCGTTGCGGCGCTCAGTAGCGCGGGGGTTAATTCCACAGGAATTGTAAGGAAAGCTGAGTCAATCATCGAGTTACTCCATTGAATTAATGGTGAAACAGTGCCCAATTCCCTAGGGTCGTGGGCACCGCCTAACCAAAGAATCCCGTGAGGCACTCATGACGAAGCTCGGCCATCTCTACTCCCTCTTCGACAGTGTGGAGCTGCCGGAGAACCTGCCCTACACCCAGTGCAGCAAGTGGGAGCTGAAGTTTCTGTACCTGGTGGGCCGGCATCACCTCACGGGCCAGGACCGCATAGTCGAACTGGGCTCGGGAGGCGGCGGATCGACGTACGCGCTCGCGCTCGGCCTGCACGAGAGCCCCGTGTTCGACGAGAAGGCGGGTCGGCTGCACTCGTACGACTTCTTCCGCGTCGGCAAGGGCACGTACGCCACGGAGAAGTTCTTCGACTCCGGGCACAAGCCCGCGGAGGACAACTCGTTCCTGGACGACTTCAAGAGGCGCCTGGATCCGTTCCTGCCGTTCCTGGAGATCCACGCCGGTGACCTGTGGCAGACGTCGGACCCGAAGGACACCAGCCCGGTCGAGTTCCTGCACATAGACATAGCCAAGACGGCCCAGGTCTTCCAGTGCGTGTCGGAGCGGTTCCTCACGCGCATGCGGCCCGGGACCGTCGTACTCCACCAGGACTTCGCGGGTCCCCGCCTGCCGTGGCTGCACCACAGCACCGGCGCCCTGCTGCCGTACATCGAGATCGCCGGCCCGCCGATCCGCTCCACGCTCGCCTTCGAGGTGACCGAGCAGATCCCCGACGACGTCATGAAGCGCATCACCGAGGACGACTACACCGTCGACGAGAAGCTCGCGCTGATCTCCAACGTCCAGGACCGCATCGACCGCGACCACACCGACGGCATCCCCTTCAAGTCCGTGCTGGAGATGGGCAAGGCGTTCGTCTGCCACTACGACGGCCAGCACAAGCGCGCCTGGTCGATCGCCAAGCGGCTCCAGACGGACGAGTACCTGAGCCGGACCCGCGCCGATCACTTCGCCCAACTGAAGAAGGCGTACGAGGCCGAGCCCAAGGTGACGACGATGGGAAGGCTCAAGAAGCTGGTGGGCATGAAGTAGCCGCCCGCAGGTGGGGACTAGGCCACCACAGGCTCCGACGTCCCCGACGTTCTGTCGAGCCCTGCCACCTCGCTTCGATCTGCTCGTGGACCTGGCCCATGCCGGCCGTCAAGAACGACCTGCGAGGCCGACTTCCGCTTCAACACCCACGACCACGACTTCACGAACAAGCCGACCACAACTGCTCGAACAAATATGACATCCGCTCAGTTGGCACTCATGAGGCCGGACATATCTTCGGACCGGTGCCTATGTTGGATCGGGACACCAGAACCTCACCGTGTATACGAACATGTTCGTATACACGGCAAAGGGCAAGGGGCCCTCGGCGAGGGAGACGTCCTCGATCTTCGCAGCATCTACTGAGGAGGATGTCTATGAGCTGGGCCGGACGATCTGCGGGTGTGCTGCTGGCGGCAACCATGGTGGTGTCGGCCACCGCATGCACGGCCGACAGCGACGGCGACGGCGGCGAGCAGGCGGGGTCCTGCGCGCTCCAATTCACTTACGAGGGCCGAACGTATCGAGACGTCGCGAATGTGGACTTCGCGATCGCCGACAAGCTCGGTACCGCCACCAAACCCCCTTGTGACGACACCGGCGGCCAGGACGAAGCAGAGGGGGCGGGGACCACGGAGACCGCCTACAAGGTGAACGGCATCTCCCCGACGGTGGCCATCGCCGTCGGAGAGACACCGGAGGAAGCTATATTCGTCGCCTCCTACTCCGGCTCGAAGCTTCCGCCTGAGGTGCAGAAACTGATCGACGGCCCATGACGCGAGGCGCGGGGCACAGCTATCTGATCTCCTGCGGCCCGCGTCCACGCTTGCGAAACGTCTCCCGTGGAGGTACCTCTGGTGCCCAGCACGGACTACGAGGCGTGGAAGCAGCTTCTTGGACGCGAAGGTTCGCGATGGGCGCCTGCACGACGCCAGGCACGCAGCCGCGACGCTCCAGCTCATCCTTCTGCTCATCCTCGGAGTCCCCGAACGGGTCGTGACGCACATCAGTTGGGGTGGTGATCCGAAGAGGAGGGCCCCGAGGGGGCCGTCAATTATTGCCCGGTGAGAGCAATGGCTGCGGGTACGAGACTCGAACTCGTGAGGGTTTGCCCCCAACACGCTTTCCAACTGTTCGTGGTGCAGTCCGGCACGGTTCACCGCCGTGCTGGGCTGGGACGGAGCGTAACCGGCCACCCCTGCCGGACCTCCGCGAACGGAGGTGAATGCAACCCGAACTGCAACCCTTCCGAGCCGGTCGTGGGCTCCGGAGTGGTCGCACCCGCAGCGTGCCGGCCACAGACAGGTTCCCCTGTCGGTGTCGGATGTGATGACTCTGTCAGAGAAGCAGGGGGGGGCCACGGCAATCGAATGGGATCGTGTCGGGCAGCCGCTGTTCGACCGCATGGCGGAGGCCTTGGTGCACCGCCTGTACGACGCACGAGCAGAAGTACGGGCAGTCGACGGACGCGGTGGGGATGCCGGTATCGACATCGAGGTGAGGTCCGGCTCACGGCTTCGGATCTTCCAGTTGGAGTACCACCCGGATGGCTTCCCACTTCTGCCCGTGCCCGCAGGAAGTCCATCAAGGAGTCATTCGCACGCCGATGGCCCATGACTCGTACGAATGGGTGCTGGCGGTTCCCTGCACGCTCGGGCCTGGTGAGCGGGCCTTCGTGGAGAGCCTGGCTGACGGGAGGTCCTTGCAGCGCTAGACGCCGGTCCGGCCGGAGGTGCCCGTGTCGTCCCTTCGACCCATAAACAGGGAGCACTACAGGCTGTATCTACCGTCGATTGATCCCCACCGGCCCCTGGAACCCAATTCACTTGGCCTGTCTGGTTACGCAAAGCAGACTTAATGCGAATCACCGGGCTAGCCTCGACTCCTCGTGAAGGCGCCGTCGCTGCCCCAAGATGGCGGTCGGCGCCGCCACGGCGATCGGGAGGTTCTGGCGAGACCGTGTTCGTGGCCAAGTCAGGCTGTACGTGGCTGCAGTTGGCAATTATGGGGCGTACATCCCCGTGATCACTGAGCCGACCCGTCTGCCTATGTCCGTCGCGATCTGCGGTGCCAACGTCTACGACAGCCAAGCCCTGATCCCGCTTGCGAAGGGCGATGCCCCGTCGGCGCAGGCCTCGCAAGCTCCACGCCGACAAGGGATACGACTACCGCCACCTGCGGCAATGGCTGTCCCGACGCGGAATCCAGTACGGCATCGCGCGCAAAGGCATGGAGACCCCGCAGTGACTCAGCCGACACCGCTGGACCATCGAACGCACCGGGTCCCGGCTCGCCGGCTGCCGAGGACTCCACCGCTGCTACGAACGCAGGGCCGATACACTTCCTGGCCTTCACCAGCATCATCTGCTACCGCCGACGCGCCAAATGAAATTAGTGGAGGCGTGGCACCAGGAACAGGACCAGATCTCCTCGTCCCACACAGTCGGCAGCACCGGCCGGCCACCGCCACATCGCCCGTCCGCACACATCGCACTCCACAAGCGGCTCCTCACATGCCTCGGGGCGTGACCCCAATCCGCTGACATTGGGTGCCTTACCAAACACCCTGGACGGGATAAAACGCTCTTTGAGAAGCCGTATGTGCGCTGGCCGGTGTCGATCATGCCGCAACTTCATCCACAGTCATGGCACCCTGAGATCCCCATCCGTGCGGGCATTCAAACCAAATTCATTCGATCGTGTCCATTCCCGGAGGAAAGGTAAAGATCGGAAGACCCCATAGTAATCTTCTCGGGACCCAGTCGGTTGCGAGAGGATATTGATGTCCAATATTTTTGCCGCCATCACTGCGCAGTCCCTACGGAACTTTGGTGAAGAGCCTGTCTGTGCACACATAGGCGATGTCGAAATGTGTACGGTAAAGAGGCATCCAACCTATCGGGAACTCCGGAATCAGGTCCGGCTGGGTCGGACAAAGACTAAATCGAATCTTCGCACGTGGGAGACAATCGTCACTCTGGCGAAAGAAGGTGAGAAAAAGGAACGGGAGAAGTGGCTTCTGATTGCTCTGGACTTGGTCGCAAGCAACCTTGACGGCTGGGCGCGTGACCTCGCCAGGACGTGGCATTACGAAGTTTCCGATATTAAATCAGCGATTGTGGAAGGTTTGCTCAATAAATGGGATGAGATGCCAGCCGGTGAAACCTCGAACAAGTTGCTCGACGACATGATGAAGCATGCTTTTAATTGCGCTCGAGCTCTGGTGGAGCACCCGTCCAAAGAAGCATGCACCGAGGACGTGAGCTACTGGGCTCCAGAAGTTTCCCACTCCACCGAAACTGTAGTACTCGCGTCGTCCATTATCGACTCGGGATCGGTGCTGAATCCGGATGCTGATGAAAGGATCCGCGGCGAGCGAGTGGGGGCTCTGCTGCACCGGATGGGTGTCATGAGTCATGTGAAGGAAGTTCACGAAAAAATTCGCGAGGGCATGCACCGTCGAGCTAATTCTCCCGTAATTACCCCTGCCCAAGTAGGGCGTTCATGGGTGGACGGAAAGAACATCTATTACCACTTCTCGGAGCTGCTGCCGCAGTACATCGCGTTCAAGGAAGCTGCGAAGGCCGTAGGGCTCTCGGAGTCGCAGGCTTCACGAAGGGCCCGGAGTGGGGCCAGCCCCTTTCGTGTGCTGTGGGTGGGTAATAATAGGGTGGTGACGCTCGCATCCCTTATGCAGGCACTCAACATCCCAGACCCCGTGCTGCACCCCGACGATGTGGAAAATGGAGCCTTTCACGCAAGTGGCGGTGCGGACCAAACGGATCAGTAGGCAAAGAGATAACCCATGAGGCTGACCTCGTGGGGGGGGAGGGGGGGGAGGACGGGCCGCACTGCCCTTCCTCTCCCATCTCCGCCCATGCGAATCGCGCGGTTTTTGCTCTCTGATTTCGTGGTGGGCCGGCCAAGTGGTCGCGAAGAGGACCAGGTACGTGGGTCCTCGGAGTGTCGAAGTGCTTGCGCTGGAAATCGAAATGGCCTCGTGGTGGCTCGCCGGGGACAGAAATAGGAGAATTCGACGATGTCGACGGCTATTGGCTTACTCCTCGCTGCGGGAATCGTCTGCACGGGATACACGCTGGGTGCAGCACACGCGATTCGGCGACGCGACCGTGATCTCGAAGTGATGCGCGGCCAGGTCGATGCCCAGTTACTTTTCGCAGAACAGCAGTTCCAAAAGCAGCTAGCCGCCGAAAAGGATCGGCGCAGGGAAGAGCGGGTGGGGCTGGCATACGAGGCTCTGGGTCGCTGGTTGCATGATCTCGACCGGACTATCGACGAGGTGTGGGCAGGCGCGCATTCGACGGAAGAGTCAATTCACGCCAAGGCGGAGCTGATCGTGCGGCACTGGCCTTGGGAGACACTTGTCGTTCCGGTCGAGGCGAGTGGCGCGCGGCTCTACTGGGGCAGCGAGGTGAGAGTGCTGATCAGGAGGTTTGCCGGCGAATCCTCGTGCTTCGTTACTTGGGCGCGAACGGCGCTCGACCAGGGCTTGGGTGACGACGGGGCACAGGACGACGCCCGCCGACGGTTGTGGGAGTCGTTCAACAACATGCACGGGATTATCGACGAGATCCGCGATCAGGCGCGTGGCGACCTGGGGGTTCGTTAGCGAGTTCAGGTTGGAGACCGCGTCTGGCTGTGCGACGTCGCCACCAATTCAGCCGCGCGGGACGCTGGGGAGCGTTTTCGACGTACAAGGGTGTGGCGACGACGAGTCGATTTACGTCGGCCTGGCTTCCCGTGTCGATCAGGACCTTCGCGTAGCCGCGCATCCTGCTGCGGGAAGGAGGCGGATGGTCACGGCTCATCCACGAGTACAAACCGAGACAGGCGTCTTCGATGCTGCCGATCGGGCTTCGATTCGGCAGCATCTCTGTTAGGAACTCCGGGATTACTCCTACGCCGTGTGCGTCACGGCGTGCGATCTCCGCGATCATCGCGTGTATCCAGGAGGTGCCAGAGCCAAAGCGTCCGGCGGACTGTGCTTCAACACGTAAGTGCTGAACCGATCCACACAAGAGCAGGCCGGTGTTGGCGACCGCGGAATCCTGGGCTGGAGCAGCGCCTACGAGCAGTACTACGTCGTCCGGCACCGTCCCACTGTCCTCATGTGCTGTCTTGAGTGCCATGTCCAAGTCGAACGCGATCCACTGGTTGGGGCGCAGATCTGGAGTGCTCAGAGTGGACGGAGCGTGGTGTTGCACCAAACGCTTGACTGCTCGGTCCAACGCCGCTTCAGTCACCAGGGTGCTGGCTGCCGGGACGCCGAGGTCGACCTGGGCGGTCACTGGCCCCGCCGGAACCTGGAGCGAGCCGCTGAGGAACGGCAACCGGGGGTCCGTGGCACCCAGAAGGCAGGCGTTGAGTTTCTGCTCCGAGAGATAGACCAGGTCGTACAAGTGAACCTCCGCTCAACTCGGTCTACGGTCGTAGCCTGGACAGGCCTGCTCTCCGTCAAACCTAGGTGGTTCTTGCCAATCGGTACTGCTCCAGTGCAGCAGACGAGCCGCAGGGCGCATCCGCAGCTTGCCGTCCGTGCGCCGTGCGTGCTCGGCGGCATGGGTGAAGAACGTCCCGGCCCGGCCGCCGAAGTACTCGCAGTGGCAGGTGCGCAGAGGATTGAAGGTCACGTGAAGCCGGGTTCAGCGATCTCCGGCGGACGCATCATCCAGGCCCCAGTTTCGCCACTAGCTCCGGGGCGAGCCGGTCATCCTCACGCATGCTCGTGATCGAACGTTGGAGAAGACCCGGCTCACTCTGGAACCGGGTGACAACACGGGCGATGACGTATCGATGCAGAACCTCCGCTGGGATGTTGGCATGCCCCGGGGGCTCCTCTCCCGTGCAGTGGGGGCATCCCTCGTACTTATCAGCTCCGGGGAAGGCGTCCGACTCCCCGCCTGCCGAGTAGAAATGAAGCAGGCGACAACCCACACGATCTCCGGCGGCCCCAACTCCCTGTCCTCTGCTGAAGACAGGTGGTGATCGTTCCAGAGGCGAGCCGCGGTCTCGTCGTTCGCAACGGAGTCCAGAGGCGGCATCTCTGAGCGCATCAGGGACGAGAGGCTGACGGGATGGGGCTCCCAGCCGAGTGCGCTGTGCAGGAGAGTGGCCAATTTGTCTCCTGGGTTTCTCTAGAAGATGAGGTCTTCGCCGTAGGCGTTGACGAAGTGCAGGACGTGGTCCGTCGGGGCGAACTCGACTCCGGACATCTCTTCCAGGTGGGCGAGAACGGACTGCCTACCTCGGTATCGCCCCACGTAGCGACGGGCCTCTGCGACGAAGGCCCATGGTCGTGTCGGCCAAGACCGCATTGGGGCTGATGCCGATCGGTTTCGGGTGGTTGAAGGGATCGGTCGACGGAGCGTGTGTTGCTTTCGCCCCGAGCTGGGGTGCTGCAGGATGATCTCGTGTTGCCGCTCAGCAGACAGACCGGGTTCGTGTGAAAGATTGAGACTGAGAACTGCCGTGGTCACCTGATGGTCGACTCCTTGGCGCAGCCCCTCGGGGACGGGTCTCACGGCACGGCGTCGCTCTCAGCGACAAGGCGAGTGCGGGCCTCCCGGCGCGGATGAGGATGCATGGCGCAGCACCCCGCTCCGCCCGGCCGAGAGTGGTGTCGCTCCGCGACGTGTGCGCCCAGCAGCGGATACACCGGCAACGAGGAGGACGACGAGCGCCGGAAATGCCAGGACGCCCCTGCCCCGGGAGGCCGGGGCCACAATAGGTTGAAGGGCTTCGCCGGCCGGCGACACCTGACACCCTCCCCGCTACGTCGAAGGCCCGCCATCGCTAGCGACGGCGGGCCTTCGACTATTGCCCGGTGAGAGCAATGGCGGAGGATACGAGATTCGAACTCGTGAGGGGTTGCCCCCAACACGCTTTCCAAGCGTGCGCCCTAGGCCACTAGGCGAATCCTCCGCGACGAACCATACAAGACGTTGAGCGGTGCTCGCGAACTCGTAGTCGGGGGTGGGCATCGGGTACTGTGAGCGCAGCCCCTCACGTGGCGCTATCTGACTGAACTCCCCCAGGGCCGGAAGGCAGCAAGGGTAGGTTGGCTCTGGCGGGTGCGTGGGGGGCGTCTGCGTTGGCGGGGGTGGGATGTCGTAGCGGGCCGATATCGTCGTAGGTGTGTCGTCCCTAGCGCTGTACCGCCGTTACCGCCCCGAGTCGTTCGCCGAGGTCATCGGGCAGGAGCATGTCACTGACCCGCTGCAGCAGGCCCTGCGTAACAACCGGGTCAATCACGCGTACCTGTTCAGCGGGCCGCGGGGCTGTGGGAAGACCACCAGTGCGCGCATTCTCGCGCGCTGTCTGAACTGCGAGCAGGGGCCCACGCCGACCCCCTGCGGGGTCTGCCAGTCCTGTCAGGACCTGGCCAGGACCGGGCCCGGGTCGATCGATGTCATCGAGATCGACGCCGCTTCGCACGGTGGTGTGGACGACGCCCGTGATCTGCGCGAGAAGGCCTTCTTCGGGCCGGCCGGCAGTCGGTACAAGATCTACATCATCGACGAGGCGCACATGGTCACCCCGGCGGGCTTCAACGCCCTGCTGAAGGTCGTCGAGGAGCCGCCGGAGCATCTCAAGTTCATCTTCGCGACCACCGAGCCCGAGAAGGTCATCGGCACGATCCGGTCGCGTACGCACCACTATCCGTTCCGGCTGGTGCCGCCCGGGACGCTGCGGGACTATCTCGGCAAGGTGTGCGGCGAGGAGCGGATCCCGGTCGCCGAAGGCGTGCTGCCGCTCGTCGTGCGGGCCGGTGCCGGGTCCGTGCGGGACTCGATGTCCGTCATGGACCAGCTTCTCGCGGGTGCCGCCGAGGACGGTGTGACGTATGCCATGGCGACGTCTCTGCTGGGGTACACGGACAGTTCGCTGCTCGATTCGGCGATCGACGCCTTCGCGGCCGGCGACGGGGCGGCGGCCTTCGAGGTCGTGGACCGGGTCATCGAGGGCGGCAACGACCCGCGACGGTTCGTCGCCGACCTGTTGGAGCGGTTGCGGGACCTGGTCATCCTGGCCGCCGTTCCGGACGCCGGTACGAAGGGGCTCATCGACGCCCCCGACGACGTGGTCCAGCGGATGCAGGACCAGGCGTCGGTCTTCGGGGCCGCCGAGTTGAGCCGGGCCGCCGACCTCGTCAACACCGGGCTCACCGAGATGCGGGGCGCCACCTCGCCCAGGCTCCAGCTCGAACTGATCTGCGCGCGTGTGCTGCTGCCCGCCGCCTTCGACGACGAACGGTCCGTACAGACGCGGCTCGACCGGCTGGAGCGGGGGGTGTCCGCGGCGGCGTTCTCGACCGGGGGGCCCGCACCCGCCATGGGGTACGTCCCCGGGCCCGAGGCCCATCCGGCGGGCCCCGGCCTCGGCAACGGACCTGCGGCGGCGCGGGCCGCCGTGCAGGGCGAGGGCGGTGGTGAGGGCGGTGGCGGCGGTACGCCTGGGCCGGTGCCCCCGCCTCCCGAGCCCGCCCCCGCCGCTGAGCCCGCGCCCCCGAGCGGCAACCGACCCGGCGCCTGGCCCGGTGCCTCGGCCCCCGCCCAGGCCGCCCCGGCCGCCCCCGAGCCCGCCCGTAAGCCCGGTGGCTGGCCCACCGCCTCGACCCCCGGGCGCGGCCCGGGGACCCCCGAACCAGCGGCCCAGGCCCCGGCCCCCGCCGCAGGCCCGCCGGCCCATGAGCCCGCCGGTCCCGTCATGGCCCAGGGCGCCGGGCAGGTGCGGAACATGTGGCCGGACATCCTGGAGGCGGTGAAGAACCGCCGTCGCTTCACCTGGATCCTGCTCAGCCAGAACGCGCAGGTGGCGGGCTTCGACGGGACGACCCTCCAGCTCGGCTTCCTCAACGCGGGCGCCCGCGACAACTTCGCCAGCAGCGGCAGTGAGGAGGTGCTGAAGCAGGCGCTTTCCGAGCAGTTCCACGTGCAGTGGAAGGTCGAGGCGATCATCGATCCGTCGGGCGGCACCCCGCAGCCGCCCGCCCCCGGCGGCGGAGGCGGAGGCGGCTGGAACGGCGGCAACAACCCCGGAGGCGGGGGAGGCGGGGGTGGAGGCTTCGGCGGCGCGGACGGCGGCGGCGGCGGAGGCTCCAGACCCCCGGCACCCGCCCCCTCCCAGCGCCCCGCACCCCCGGCGCCACCCGCCCAGTCCTCCGCAGGCTCCAACTCGGGCTCCAACTCCGGCCCCGGTTCCGGCTCCGCGATGTCCGGCGCGTACGCCCCCGCCGCGTCCGCGACCGCCGCCCCCGGCCGTACGACGCCCGAACAGCGCCGCCCGTCGGACGGCCCCGCGGCGGCTCCCCGCCACGTCGCCCCCGAGGACGACACTCCTGAAGAGGACGACGCCGACCTCGTCGACTCCGCGCTCTCCGGCCACGACCTGATCGTCCGCGAGCTGGGCGCCACCGTCGTCGAGGAGTATCCGAACGACTGACCCCCGGCGCCGGACACCGGGTCGGCCACCCACCCCGTCCCCGCTAGGCTGCCCCCCGTGAAGGTCCTTGTCATCGGCGGCGGTGCCCGCGAACACGCCCTGTGCCGCTCTCTGTCCCTCGATCCCGACGTCACCGCTCTGCACTGCGCACCCGGCAACGCCGGTATCGCCGAAGTCGCCGAGCTGCACACGGTCGACGCCATGGACGGTGCGGCCGTCGCCCGGCTCGCCACCGAGCTGGAGGCCCGGCTCGTCGTCGTCGGACCCGAGGCGCCGCTCGTCGCCGGGGTCGCCGACGCCGTACGGGACGCGGGCATCGCCTGCTTCGGCCCGTCCGCCGAGGCCGCGCGACTGGAGGGCTCCAAGGCCTTCGCCAAGGCCGTGATGGCCGCCGCGAGCGTTCCCACCGGGCGCAGCTACGTCTGCACCACCCCCGAGGAGATCGACACGGCCCTCGACGCCTTCGGCGCCCCCTTCGTCGTCAAGGACGACGGTCTCGCCGCAGGCAAGGGCGTCGTCGTGACCGACGACCTCACCGTCGCCCGCGAGCACGCGCTCGCCTGCGGCCGTGTCGTCATCGAGGAGTTCCTCGACGGCCCCGAGGTCTCCCTCTTCGCCATCACCGACGGCCGTACGGTGCTCCCGCTGCGCCCCGCCCAGGACTTCAAGCGGGCGCTCGACGGCGACGAGGGCCCCAACACCGGTGGCATGGGCGCGTACTCCCCGCTCCCGTGGGCCGACCCCAAGCTGGTCGACGAGGTCCTGGAGACGGTCCTCCAGCCCACCGTCGACGAACTGCGCCGCCGAGGCACGCCCTTCTCCGGACTGCTCTACGCGGGCCTGGCGATCACCAGCCGCGGGGTGCGCGTCATCGAGTTCAACGCCCGGTTCGGCGACCCCGAGACGCAGGTGGTCCTGGCCCGGCTGAGGACCCCGCTCGCCGGTGTCCTGCTGGCCGCCGCCGAGGGCCGGCTCGCCGATCTGCCGTCCCTGGTGTGGCGCGACGACGCGGCGGTAACGGTGGTCGTGGCCTCGCACAACTACCCCGGTACGCCGCGTACCGGCGACCCGATCGAGGGTCTGGCCGACGTCGTCGCGCAGGATGCGCCCGACGCGTACGTCCTGCACGCCGGGACCCGGCTGGACGACGACGGCAGCACGGTCCTCAGCGCCGGCGGCCGTGTGCTGTCCGTCACAGCGACCGGCAAGGATCTCGCGCAGGCTCGGGAGCGGGCGTACGCCGCCGTGGACCGGATCCGGCTGGACGGTTCGCAGCACCGCACGGACATCGCCCGCAAGGCCGCCGAAGCCTGAACCGGAGCCCTGCGCCGAGGCCGAACCCCGGCCCCGGCCCCGGCCCAGCCCGGAACCCGTCCCTGATCCCCTCCCCGATCCCCGTCCGACCTGGTCGGACGGGGACTCCGTCATGCGGCTCGGCGCCGCCACCTCCCCGCACCACCTCCCCGCCCCGGAAGCCACACCTCAAAACACCAGCAACGTCAGCACCTTTGACCAAAGCCATTCCATCGAGTGACGGTTAACCCATCCGGATGACCCCCGCCGGGGCCCCAACTATGGTGCGGCGCAAGCGTTCGGGCACTTGGCCCACCGGCATTGCGATGTCAGTGGCGGGTGCCACAGTGGGGGAGTGAGCAAATCCGCCGCAGTGCTGGCAGAGGGGGTGAGATCCGGACGTGTCCGGTTCCGGTGTCGGTGAGGAGATCGGCGCCTTGGGCGCCAGGTCCCGGGCTCTCGCTGTGCTGCGCGTGCGCGGCAGAGCGGCGGGCGTCGCGCTGCTGCCCGCGGCGGTGGCGGTCGTCCTGCTCGCGGGTGGTGTCACGGGCAGTCTCACCGGCGGGAGTTGGGACACCGCGCGCTGGGTCGTGACCGGTGTCGCCGTGGTGGTGCTGCTGTGCGCGGCGGGCGTCGCCGCCGTGATCGCCAGGGCCAGACCTGCCCTCAGCCCCACCGTGGAGATCGCCGAGCGGTCCGCCCCCGACCTGTACCGCCTGGTGCGGGATCTGGCCGACCGGTTGAACGTGCCGGCGCCCTCGTCCATAGCCCTGACACCGGACTGCGACAGCTGGCTGGAGGATCGTACGCACCCCGCGCACGCCCTCGCCGCCGCACCGACCGCACCGACCGGCCCGAATGAACCAGGCGCGTCCTCGCGTCGTAGCGGCGCCTCCCGTCGAAGTGCCCCCGCCGCCCCCGTCCTCGTGATCGGCTCCCCCTTCCTGTGGTGGATGCGCGTTGCCGAGCTGCGCGCCGTGCTGGCCCCGGTCGTGGCCGGTACGGGACCGGCGTCGCACCCCGACATAGCCGCCGCCCGCCGCTTCGTGCGGGGCCTGGACGCCGCGGTGGCCCTCGCGGGCCGCCACGACCTGGGGCTGATACGACGGGCCGCACTCGGCTTCGTCGGCCGGATCGCCCGACTGATGCTGCGCGCCTGCGCCGAGCACGCCGCCCTGATGGAGCGCGGCGTCGCCTCCGCCGCGTCCGAGCGTGCACAGGGTGTGGACTACGGCCTGCGGATCGTCGCCCAGGAGCAGGTCGGCCTCGCCTACGCGGGCTGGGACCGGCTGCTGACCCGCGTCGCCCTGCCCGCCTGGCGGATGGGCCGCTGGCCGTCCCGGCTCGACGTCGGAGTCGTATCGGCACTGACGGAGCTGTCGCGGCGCGACCGGCTGGCCGAGGGTTTCACCTCCCGCCTCGGCGAGCGCCCCGCCTGCGACCTGCTCGAAGAGCCCGGCGCGGTCGACGAGGCCGCGTCCCTGCTGGCCGCGCGCCTCTTCCACGGCGGCCCGGCCACGTCCGGCCCGGACTGGTCCCCGGTCGACTGGCAGCAGTATCCGGAAGAGGTCGTCGACCGTAAGTGGCGTACGGAAGCGGCCAGGCTGCACCGCGTCCTGGACGACATGGGCGTACGCCGCTCCGCGCGGCCGGGCGACCCGACGGCCGACGCCGTGCCCGGACCCACACTGGACCGCGTGATGGACCATCTCGCCGGACAGGGCGAGGAGGCGGGCGACACCCTGGCCGCCTCGATCAGCGCCGAGGTGGCGCGCGAGGAGGCCGAGGCCGTACCGCCCGAGCCCACGGCCGCCGCGGGCACCGCGGGCGACGCCTTGGCCCTCCGTGGGACGGACCCGCTGCCGCTGTTCCCGCTCATGCCGCCGCGCACGGGCCGTGAGCTGCTCGCCGACCACGTCACCGCCATGGTCTGCTGCGCCGCCGTGGACACGGCGGGCGCGGCCCCGGGGCTCGACTGGCTCGACGGCCCGGCGCTCCTCATGGACGGCAAGCGCCGCACGGACCTGGCGGCCGGCGTGCTGAGCCTGGTGGAGGACGGCGACGGGGAGCCACTGCGCGTGTGGCTGGCCTCGACGGGCGTACGGCCGGAGAAGCCGGTCCGTCTGGTGTGAGGCGGGAGAAGCCGGTCCGTCTGGTGTGAGGCGGCCGAACCCCCGGCGGCCGAACCCCGGCAGCCCAACCGCCGATGGTCCGCCCAACCCTCCATCCGGAGCCGGAAGTTCCGCCCACTTCTCTCCGTTTCCTGTCACTTCCCTCCACTCCCCTCCCCGCCCGTTCGCTTCATTCGCGACGAACGGTGACGGATCGCGTGCGTTATGTGATGTGCTGGAGGCCGACGCTGACACGGTCCGCCCCAACGGCGGTCCGCCCACCGGCAGTCGACCAACAACCAACACCTGCACGGGGTTTCCAGGGAGGGGCGCGCCAATGTGCGCCGATCACATCCGACGGTGGGAATCGGGCGCGCTCGCCCACGCCGTCTCCGATCCCTTCGGCCAGGGGCCGGTGCCCTGGCTGCGCGGCAGCGAGAACTACTTCGACGACACGGGCCAGGTCGTGCCCTGGTACGCGGACCCGACGCTCGGGCGCGACCGCGGCGGCCCCCATACCGCCGACGACGTCCACCGCCAGATCAAGGGCTTCGCGTCCGCCGGAGCCGCCGCGCCCGGCGAGTCGATCGACTTCCACATCACCGTCGATCCGCCCCAGCCGTTCTCCGTGGACGTCTACCGGATCGGGCACTACGGCGGCGAGGGCGCCCGCAAGATCACCACCAGCCCCCGCCTCTCCGGCATCGTCCAGCCCGCCCCGCTCGCCGCCGAGCGCACGGTCTCCTGCCACCACTGGTGGCTGTCCTGGCGCCTCCAGATCCCGTCGTACTGGTCGCTGGGCGCGTACGTCGCCGTCCTCACCACCACCGACGGCTACCGCTCCCACATCCCCTTCACGGTCCGCGACAGCCACCCCGCCGACCTGCTCCTCCTGCTCCCCGACATCACCTGGCAGGCGTACAACCTCTACCCGGAGGACGGCCATCTCGGCGCCAGCCTCTACCACGCCTGGGACGAGCAGGGCCGGCTCCTCGGTGAGGAGGACGCGGCGATCACCGTCTCCTTCGACCGCCCCTACGCGGGCGCGGGCCTGCCCATCCACGTCGGCCACGCCTACGACTTCATCCGCTGGGCCGAGCGCTACGGCTACGACATTGCCTACGCGGACGCCCGCGACCTGCACGCCGGCCTGATCGACCCGACCCGCTACCGGGGACTGGTCTTCCCCGGCCACGACGAGTACTGGTCGCTCCCCATGCGCCGCACCGTCGAGCGGGCGCGCGAGCACGGCACCTCGCTCGTCTTCCTCTCCGCCAACACCATGTACTGGCAGGTCGAGCTGGGCCCGTCGCCCTCCGGCGTCCCCGACCGCCTCCTCACCTGCCGCAAGCGCCACGGCCCCGGCCGCCCGGCCCTCTGGCGGGAGGTCGACAAGCCGGAACAGCAGCTGCTCGGGATCCAGTACGTGGGCCGGGTCCCCGAGCCGCACCCGATGGTCGTACGGAACGCGGAGCACTGGTTCTGGGACGCCACCGGCGCCTCCGAGGGCGACGAGATCCCCGGCCTGGTCGCCGGTGAGGCCGACCGCTACTTCCCGCGTACGGCGCTGCCCGAGCACGACGAGCGGATGCTGCTGGCCCACTCGCCGTACCGGGACATCGGCAACACCCTTCGCCACCAGGAGACTTCGCTCTACCGGGCCCCGTCCGGCGCCCTCGTCTTCGCCTCGGGGACCTTCGCGTGGTCGCCCGCGCTGGACAGACCCGGCCATGTCGACCCGCGCGTCCAGCGGGCGACGGCGAACCTCCTCGACCGCATCTGCAAACGCGACTGACAGCCTCCCGGGCTGCCCCCGGGCCGCCCCCGCGCACGCCCGACTCCCCACATACGGGAGAATCGGCGGCGGAAAGCACCCGCGGCGAGGAACGAGGAACCGTGTCCGGATTCGTAGAAAAGCCCGAGCCGCTTCAGGTCCCGGGCCTGGTACATCTGCACACCGGCAAGGTGCGCGACCTGTACCGGAACGAGGCGGGCGATCTCGTGATGGTCGCCAGTGACCGCATCTCCGCGTACGACTGGGTCCTGCCCACCGAAATCCCCGACAAGGGACGGGTGTTGACCCAGCTCTCGCTCTGGTGGTTCGACAAGCTCACCGATCTCGCGCCCAACCACGTAATCTCCGCCGACCTCCCCGCCGGCGCCCCCGCCCACTGGGCCGGCCGCACCCTCATCTGCAAGTCCCTGCGGATGGCCCCGGTCGAGTGCGTCGCCCGCGGCTATCTCACCGGCTCCGGCCTCGCCGAGTACGAGCAGACCCGCACCGTCTGCGGACTCGCGCTCCCCGAGGGCCTGGTCGACGGCTCCGAGCTGCCGGCGCCGATCTTCACGCCCGCCACGAAGGCCGCGGTCGGCGACCACGACGAGAACGTGTCGTACGAGGAGGTCGCCCGCCAGGTCGGCGCGGAGACCGCCGCGCTGCTGCGCCGCACGACGCTCGACGTCTACGGCCGCGCCCGTGACATCGCCCGCGACCGGGGCATCATCCTCGCCGACACGAAGTTCGAGTTCGGCTTCGACGCCGACGACCGGCTGGTGCTCGCCGACGAGGTACTGACCCCGGACTCCTCGCGCTTCTGGCCGGTTTCGAGCTGGGAGCCGGGTCACGCCCAGCCGTCGTACGACAAGCAGTACGTACGCGACTGGCTGACCTCGTCCGCGTCCGGCTGGGACCGCGCGAGCGAGCAGCCGCCGCCGGAGCTGCCGAGCGAGGTCGTGGACGCGACGCGCGCCAAGTACCTGGAGGCGTACGAACTCCTCACCGGCACCCGCTGGTAGCCCCGGAGGCGACAACGAAGAACCCCCGGCCGATGATCCGGCCGGGGGTTCTTGTGCTGAGCGGACGACCAGGTTCGAACTGGCGACCTCAACCTTGGCAAGGTTGCGCTCTACCAACTGAGCTACGTCCGCATGCGCCGTGGCGCGCAGCCCACTATACCCAACCGCGCTCCCGCGCGAGACGCACCGCCGTATGCCGGCTCGAAGCCCCCAGTTTGGACGCGGCCGACGACAGGTAGTTCCGCACGGTGCCCTGCGACAGCGAGGCCCACGCCGCGATGTCGGCGATCGGCGCCCCGTCGGCGGCCAGCTCAAGCACCTCGGCCTCGCGCGCGGTCAGCGGCGAGTCCCCGGCCGAGATCGCGTCGGCGGCCAACTCCGGGTCCACGTGCCGGTTCCCGGCGTGCACGGTACGGATGATCTCGGCGAGCTGCCGGGCGCTGACGGTCTTCGGTACGAAGCCACGCACCCCCGCCGCCAGGGCCCGCTTGAGATGGCCCGGCCGGCCGTGACTGGTGACGATCATCGTCCGGCAGCCGGGCAGTTCGCTACGGATGGATGTGGCGACCTTCACACCGTCGGCGCCCGGCATCTGCAGATCGAGCACGGCGACATCGGGGCGGTGCGCCAGGGCCATCGCCAGCGCCTCGGGCCCGGAGGCGGCCTCGGCGACGACCGTCAGATCCTCCTCCAGCCCGAGGAGCGCGGCGAGCGCGCCCCGGATCAGATGCTCGTCGTCGGCGAGGAGGACACGTACGGGAGGGGCCGACGCCGGCGCGGGATCTTGTACGGGGCGTACGTCGCTCACGCGGTCACCTCGCCGGACACGGGGGCCTCCACGGGCTCCACGGGCTCCACGGGAGCTACGGGCCGCACAGGCTGTACGGACGACGCCGGCAGCGGCACCCGGGCCGTGAGCCGGAAGCGCGCACCGGCCACCGGGCCCGCGTCGAGCGTGCCGCCCAGCGTGGCCAGCCGCTCCCGCAGCCCGGCGAGCCCGGCCCCCGCCGTCCTGGGCGTACCGGCCGCGCCCGCCCGGACCAGGACGCCCTGTTCGGGCAGCCCGTCGTTCTCCACGACCAGCACCGCGTCGCACCCTTCCCGTACCGTCAGCCGCACCGTGCAGTGCCGCGCGTCCCCGTGCCGCAGCACGTTCGTGGCGGCCTCCCGTACCACCCACCCGAGGGCCGACTGCACGTCGGGAGCCAGCGCCCCGGCACCGACAGCACCCTCCTCATCGGAGCCCGAGCCCGCACTCGCGACCGCTCCCGCACCCACCCCGGCCTCGGCCCCCTCCAGATCCAGCCGGAAACCGATCCCGGCGGCCTTCAACACGCCCCGCGCGCCCTCCAGTTCGGTGTGCAGGTCCACTTCCCGATACCCACGTACGACCGCCCGGACCTCCCGCTGCGACTCCTGCGCGATCCGCTGCACCTCGGACATCTGCTCGGCGGCCTGCTCCGTACCCCCGCGCCGCGCCAACTGCTCGGCGAGTTCGCTCTTGAGCGCGATCACCGCCAGATTGCGGCCCATGACGTCGTGCATGTCACGGCCGAAGCGCAGCCGCTCCTCGGCGACGGCGAGCCGGGCCTGGAGTTCGCGCGCGCTGTCCAGCTCCCACACGGACCTGACCAGCCAGACCGAGAAACCGGTGGTGAAGGCCAGGGCCAGCCCCGCGATCACCACCCCGACCACACACCCGAGGAGCGCGCCGGGCGACAGCCCGAGCACCAGGGCGGTCAGCGCCACGAACACCGTGGCCGCCAGCACGGCCAGCAGCATGCTCCGCACCCGGCGGACCCCGATGACCAGCGACGCGAGGCCGAAGCCGACGAAGGTGACCAGCAGGGAGGAGACCGACGTGGCGTCCTCCACGTTCTTCGGGTCCGCGGGGAACAGGCTGATGGCGGCCACACAGCCGATGGCGGTGAGCACGGCCGTCGCGGCGATGAGCCGGCTCGGCCGGGCCCGCCTGCCGAGCGCCCAGGTCAGTGAGTACGAACTGCAGGCGGCGCTCACGAGCGCGTGGGCGCAGACGAGCAGCAGAAGCCAGCCGCCGACCGGGGAGTCGGTACGTGAGCCGATCACCACTCCGATCGCGCCGACCTCGACGACCGCGAAGAGGTGGAAGGACCAGCGGGTGTAGATCTCGACCTTGGCCGGCTTGCTCTTCCCGGCCCACGAGCCCGTCGCTCTCCGCACCCTCGCCATGTCGTCCCTCCTGAGTCCTCGCCCGGTTCTCCGTCCCACCCGATCCCACCCGCGCCGTGATCAGCGCCGCGGCTCCCAGCGGAACCACCGCTTCACAGCAAACACCGCCAGCACGATCCAGACCAGGGCACTCAGTCCCGCGACGGCCAGGTCGCCGCCCGAGGTGCCGCCCAGCCACCCGGCTCGTACGAGGGTCACGACGCCGGTCATCGGCAGCAGCTCGCAGATCGAGGCGATCTTGTCGGGCAGCGTCTCCAGCGGTACGAACAGGCCCGATCCCAGCGACGAGATCAGAAGCATCGGCAGGATGCTGATCTGGGCGCTCTCCACAGTACGGGTGTACCCGGCCGTGGCCGCGGCCAGCGCCGCCATGAGCCCGACGCCCGCCAGCACACCGAGGACCAGCAGCTCGGGCCGCTGCGGGGCGCTGATGTCGAGGAACGCGATTCCGGCGACGATCAGCACGACACACTGCGCGAGGGCCAGCGAGGCGGCCGGCAGCGCGGTACCGGTGAGGATCTCCATGTCGGAGACCTCGCCCGTACGGAGCCGCTTGAGTACCAGTTCCTCACGCCGGGCGGTGTAGGCGGAGGTGAGATTCATGTACACCACCAGGAGCAGCACCATGCCGATGCCGCCCGTCATGGCGATCTCCATGACGCTCAGCCCGGTGCCGTCCAGGTTGACGTTCCGCAGCGAGGCCTTGGTCGAGGCGATCAGCAGGAGCGGCATGAGGAGCGCCGTGACGAGCATGCTCCTGTTGCGTACGAGCAGGGTCAGCTCGGCCCGCCCGAGCGCGCTCAGCCGTCCCGCCCTGGTCACGGTCCCGCCCTCGGCGGCCGTCTCCCGATTCTGTGCGATTACCGTGCTCATGCTGCGAATGCCTCTCCCGTGTCGGTGCCCGCACCGGGGGCCGTGGCCCCCGCGCGCTGGGCGGCGATGTCCAGGAACGCCTCTTCGAGCGAGGCCGACCGGGCATCGAGCTTGTCCAGATGTACGTCGAACTCCTGGGCCCAGCGCAGCAGTTCGGCCAGGTCCCGCTGAAGGTGCTGGGTGCGGATCTCGATCCGCCGGCCGTCGGCGGCTGCCATCAGCGTGAGCGGCAGCTGTCCGGGCTCCATGCCCGAGGGCAGCGTGAACCGGATCCGGGACGGCCTGGTCGCCGTCACCTCCGACGGTGTCCCCGACACCACGATGCGGCCTCCGTGCATGATCGCCAGCCGGTCCGCGAGGCCCTCGGCCTCCTCCAGATAGTGGGTGGTCAGCAGGACGGTGGTGCCGCCGTCACGCAGCGCGCGCACCAGCTCCCAGGTGTCCCGCCGCCCTTCGGCGTCCAGGCCGGTCGTCGGCTCGTCGAGGAACAGCACCTCGGGCCGCCCGAGCAGCGCGAGCGCCAGATCCAGGCGCCGCTTCTCCCCGCCGGACAGCTGCTTGACCCGTACATCGGCGCGCTTGCCCATCCCCACGAGCTCCAGCGCCTCACCGGTGGGCCGTGCCCCGCTCGTGCAGCCCGCCCACATCCGCACGGTTTCCTTGACCGTCAGATCGCTGGGGAGGCCACCTTCCTGGAGCATCACCCCGGTCCGGGGCCGTACTTCGGCCCGCTCGGTGTACGGGTCCCGCCCGAGCACCCGCACCGTGCCGCCGCTGGGGCGGGCGAGGCCCTCCAGCATCTCGACGGTGGAGGTCTTGCCCGCGCCGTTCGTCCCGAGCAGGGCGAACAGCTCGCCCTCCCCGACGGTGAACGAGACCTCGTCCACCGCTTGGAACCCTCCCGCGTAGCTGCGCCGGAGCCGATCCACCTCGATGACGTTCCTGTCCACATTCGTGGCACTCGCGCTGTGGTCTCCCAGAGTTCGTGTCATGCCTTCAAGACTTCCGCCGGACCGGGCCCGGGAGCAGTGCGCGCTGTCACCACTGCTCATGACAAATGTCATTGGGGGGTGGACGGAGAGGGGCCGGACAGAGAGCGGCCGGGCACGACGAAGGCCCCGGTCACAAGTGACCGGGGCCTTCGATACGGAGCGGACGACCAGGTTCGAACTGGCGACCTCAACCTTGGCAAGGTTGCGCTCTACCAACTGAGCTACGTCCGCAGTGCATCGTTCACCAACAACAAACCTTCGATGTGATGCAGAGCGGGTGACAGGAATCGCACACTGCGCCTCCCCCTTGGAAAGGGGGCGTTCTACTACTGAACTACACCCGCACGCTGCGTGAGGTTCGGCTTTTCGGCCTTGCCCTTCGGCGTGCTCCAGACTCTAGCCGATGGCTGGGGGTGCTGTGCAACTCCGATCCCCGGCGAGCCCGGCCGGACGTCCTCCGGCCGGACGGTCCCTCAACTGGCCTCGCGGAACGCCTCGTAGACCCGCTTGGGGATCCGGCCGCGGGCCGGCACCTCCATCCGGTGCGAGAGCGCCCACGCGCGTACGGCCGCCGGGTCGGGCGCGAGGGCCGTGTGCCGGTACGACTTACGGTTCTTGCCGGCGTGGGTCTGCCGCCGGCCCGCCTCCAGGTAGGGGGCCAGGGCCTTGCGCAGTTTCTTTGCATTGGCGGGATTGAGGTCGATCTCGTACGACTTCCCGTCGAGGCCGAACGAGACCGTTTCCGCCGCTTCTCCGCCGCTGATGTCGTCGGAGAGCGTGACCACTACGCGCTGCGCCACGGATATCGGTCCTTTCATGCGGCACCCGCCTCGTCCGGCTCATGCTTCTGAAACACGGCTGACGTGCGGCGATACCGGCCTTCCGGCTGTTTAGGGGCAATGCGACTTTCTACTCTATTCCTTTGTACAGCGAACCGCCTCGCATTGTGAAGCCCAGCCAATTGCATCAGCGTGTCCGACGGCAATGGCGGGAGCGGGTTTTTTCCTGGATTTTTCCGTGCGGTCTCACGGTGCGATATCGACGGAGATCGGTGGAGAGTCCGGCACTGTGTGGATATCTACTCGCGTAGATTTTGTGTACGGGTACGCTGATGGCACTCGGGGGGTCGGGGGATTCCCCGGTCAGAACCACAGCCGCAGACAGCTGCACACAGCCGCACCACACCACCGGGAGTGCCAGTGGCACGCGTCGTAGTCGACGTCATGCTCAAGCCGGAGATCCTCGACCCGCAAGGACAAGCAGTGCAGCGCGCACTGCCCCGGCTGGGTTTCGACGGGATCGCGGACGTCCGCCAGGGAAAGCGTTTCGAGCTGGAGGTGCAGGGCCCGGTCGACGAGGCCGCCCTCGCCCGCATCCATGAGATGGCCGAGACGTTCCTCGCCAACACCGTCATCGAGGACTTCGTCGTAAAGGTGGAGTCGTGACCACTCGTATCGGAGTCGTCACTTTCCCCGGCACACTCGACGACCGCGACAGTCTTCGCGCTGTCAGGATCGCCGGAGCGGAACCTGTCTCACTCTGGCACCGCGACAAGGACATCAAGCAGGTCGACGCCGTCGTCCTGGCGGGTGGATTCAGCTACGGCGACTATCTGCGCGCCGGCGCCATTTCCCGATTCTCGCCGGTGATGGAGACGATCATCGAGCAGGCGAAGGGCGGCATGCCGGTCCTGGGGATCTGCAACGGCTTCCAGATCCTGACCGAATCGCATCTGCTGCCGGGCGCGATGCTGCGCAACAACCATCTGCACTTCATCTGCCGCGACCAGAAGCTGCGGGTGGAGAACGCTTCGACCGCGTGGACCGCCGACTACGAGGCGGGCCAGTCCATCTCCGTACCGCTGAAGAACATCGACGGCCGGTACGTGGCCGCCGAGGCGGTCCTGGACGAGCTGGAGGCCGAGGGCCGGGTCGCCTTCCGCTATCTGGACGGCAATCCGAACGGCTCGCTCCGTGACATCGCGGGCATCACCAACGCGGCGGGCAACGTCGTCGGCCTGATGCCGCACCCCGAGCACGCCGTGGAACCGCTGATCGGTACGGGCCGTACCGACGGGCTCGGGTTCTTCACCTCGATCCTGAAGAAGCTGGTAAGCGCCTGATGACGATCAAGAACCTGGACACCGTCAAGAACGCGACGGGGACGCCCGACGTCGACCAGCCCTGGAAGGAACTCGGCCTCAAGGAGGACGAGTACACCCGGATCCGCGAGATCCTGGAGCGCCGGCCGACCGGCGCCGAGCTGGCCATGTACTCCGTGATGTGGTCCGAGCACTGCTCGTACAAGAGCAGCAAGGTGCACCTCAAGCAGTTCGGCGACAAGGCCCCCGCCAACGACGCGATGCTGGTCGGCATCGGTGAGAACGCGGGCGTCGTGGACGTCGGCCAGGGGTACGCGGTCACCTTCAAGGTCGAGTCGCACAACCACCCCTCGTACATCGAGCCCTACCAGGGCGCGGCCACCGGCGTCGGCGGCATCGTCCGCGACATCCTCGCCATGGGCGCCCGCCCGGTCGCCGTCGTGGACCCGCTGCGCTTCGGCGCGGCCGACCACCCCGACACCCGGCGGGTGCTGCCCGGGGTCGTCGCGGGCATCGGCGGTTACGGCAACTGCCTGGGCCTGCCGAACATCGGCGGCGAGGTCGTCTTCGACCCCTGCTACCAGGGCAATCCGCTGGTCAACGCGGGCTGCATCGGCGTGATGAGGCACGAGGACATCCACCTCGCGCAGGCGTCGGGCCCCGGCAACAAGGTGATCCTGTACGGCGCCCGGACCGGCGGCGACGGCATCGGCGGCGTCTCGGTGCTGGCCTCCGAGACCTTCGAGTCGACCGGACCGGCCAAGCGCCCGGCCGTCCAGGTGGGCGACCCGTTCCAGGAGAAGCTCCTCATCGAGTGCACCCTGGAGATCTTCGCCGAGAAGCTGGTCGCCGGTATCCAGGACCTCGGCGGCGCCGGTCTCTCCTGCGCGACGAGCGAGCTGGCGTCGGCCGGATCCGGCGGTATGCGGGTCGAGTTGGACACCGTCCCGCTGCGTGACTCGTCCCTCTCGCCCGAGGAAATCCTCATGAGCGAGTCGCAGGAACGCATGTGCGCGGTCGTCGAGCCCGACAAGGTCGACCGGTTCATGGAGATCTGCGAGAAGTGGGACGTCATCGCGACCGTCATCGGTGAGGTCACCGAGGGCACCCGGCTGGAGATCTTCTGGCACGGCGAGCAGATCGTGGACGTGCCGCCGCGCTCCGTGGCGCACGACGGCCCGGTCTACCACCGGCCGTACGCCCGTCCCGACTGGCAGGACGCGCTCCAGGCCGACGACGCCAACAAGCTTGCCCGGCCCACGAGTTCGGCCGAGCTGCGCGAGCAGGTGCTCAAGCTGGTCGGCTCGCCGAACCAGGCGTCGAAGGCGTGGATCACCGACCAGTACGACCGCTTCGTGCAGGGCAACACCGTCCTCGCGCAGCCCGAGGACGCGGGCATGGTCCGGATCGACGAGTCGACCAACCTCGGTGTGGCGATGGCGACGGACGGCAACGGCCGGTTCGCCAAGCTCGACCCGTACGCGGGCGCGCAGCTCGCGCTGGCGGAGGCGTACCGCAACGTCGCCGCCTCCGGCGCCAAGCCGCTCGCCATCTCCGACTGCCTGAACTTCGGCTCGCCCGAGGACCCGGCCGTCATGTGGCAGTTCGCCGAGGCCACACGCGGTCTCGCGGACGGCTGCCTCCAGCTGGGCACCCCGGTCACCGGCGGCAACGTCTCGCTCTACAACCAGACCGGCGAGACGGCGATCCACCCGACGCCGGTCGTGGCCGTGCTCGGTGTGATCGACGACGTCACACGCCGTACGCCGATCGCCTTCAAGGAAGAGGGCCAGCTCCTCTACCTGCTCGGCGACACCCGCGAGGAGTTCGGCGGCTCCGCCTGGTCGCAGGTCATCCACGACCACCTGGGCGGACTGCCGCCGAAGGTGGACCTGGACCGGGAGAAGCTGCTCGGCGAGATCCTGATCTCGGGATCGCGCGACGGCATGATCGACGCGGCGCACGACCTGAGCGACGGCGGTCTGATCCAGGCCGTCACCGAGTCGTGCCTGCGGGGCGGCAAGGGCGCGCGGCTGGTCGTGCCGGACGGGCTCGACGCGTTCACCGCGCTGTTCAGCGAGTCGGCCGGGCGCGCGGTCGTGGCCGTGCCGCGCAGCGAGGAGCTGCGCTTCACCGACATGTGCGGGGCGCGTGGGCTGCCCGCGACGCGGATCGGTGTGGTGGACGGCGACGAGGTCGAGGTCCAGGGCGAGTTCAGCATCGCGCTGAGCGAGCTGCGGGCGGCGCACGAGGGAACGATCGAGGCGCTGCTGGCCTGAGGCCGCGGCCTGAGACACGAAGAGGCCCCCGCCCGGTTCGCATGGAACCGGACGGGGGCCTCGTCAGGTCCGCCGTGCCCGCACGACGGAAAGCACTTGCCGTGGATTACGTAATTACGTAACTTCAACGCATGGAGCTTGAGGAACGCGTCGCCGAGCTGGAACGCCGGCTCGCGGCGCTGGAGCGCGCCGAGTCGGAGTCGTCACCCCGGCCGCCACGAGGGGAGCGGCCGGGGCCGACGGCGGACGACGCCCTGCGACCGCTGCGGCAGTTGGAGGAGCAGCTCGCGGCGGCGGAGGCCGAGGCCGGCGGCGTGATGTACACCGGCTCGGTACGGCTGCCGACCGGACAGCCCTACGGCTGGCAGTTCACCGAGCTGACCGACGACCTGCTCGACGCCGACTGGTCGGTGGCCGCCGACTGCTTCGCCGCGCTCGGGCACGCCGTACGGCTCCGGCTGATGCGCGAGATCCTCGGCGGCCTGCGCACCGCCGCCGAGCTGACCGAGCTGGCCGACATCGGCACCACCGGCCAGATCTACCACCACCTGCGCCAACTGACCGGCGCGGGCTGGCTCCAGGCAAAGGGGCGGGGGCGTTACGAGGTGCCCGCCGCCCGCGTCGTACCCCTGCTGGTCATGCTGTCGGCGGCCAGGAACTGACATCCGTAGGAGAACCGAGGTGACACGCACCATGTCCGTCCGGAAACTCGCCATGATCCTTTTCCGTCTCAGCTGGATCGTCTTCGTCGCGTTCGTCGTCGCCGTCTTCGCCGGCTGGGACCCCGGCTGGGCGCTGCTGATGAGCCCCGCCGTGCTCGGGATGCTCCTGGTGATCGTCATGGGGCGGCTGACCTCCGCCAAGGTGAAGGCGGCCGACGCCCGCAGCCCCGTCGAGGTCCTGGCGCCGGTGACCGGCCGCTGGACCGCGCTCAACAGCCCGGCGGACAAGGTGCCCAGCCACGGCGTGCACGGCTACGGCCAGACGTACGCCATCGACATCGTCGCCGAGCCCGGGCCCGACTCACGCCCGCCCTTCGCCCTGCTGTGGCCCATGGCACGCGGGAATCAGGGCTATCCGGCCTTCGGCACCCCCGTGCTGGCCGTGGCGGACGCCACCGTCGTCCACGCGTCGGACCGGCAGCGCGACCATCTCACCCGCACCTCGCTCCCGGCGCTCGCCTACCTGATGCTGGCCGAGAGCGCGGTACGGGACATGGCCGGCCCCGCGCGGATCTTCGGAAACCACGTGATCCTCGACCTCGGCGACGGCACGTACGCCGCGTACGCGCATCTCAAGAAGGGCTCGCTGACCGTCGCCGTCGGCGACCGGGTGCGCGCGGGGCAGCGGATCGCCGACTGCGGCAACACCGGCAACTCCACCGAGCCGCACGTCCACTTCCAGCTGATGGACGGCCCCGACCTGGACACCGCGCGCGGCGTCCCCTTCACCTGGCGCGGCATCGGCGTCCCGGCCAACGGCGAGTCGTTCACCCCTCAGGACGAGGCGTCACCCGCGCCGAGCCTCGATTAGCCTCCCGGACATGCCACCGGCCAAGAAGCGCAAGCAGCGCGGTTACGACTCCGACAAGACCCGTACCGCCGTCCTCACCCAGTTCGCGCACGTGCGCGAAGCGGTCCTCGCCCTCACCCCCGAGCAACTCGCCCTGCCCGCCGGCCTCGGCGACTGGACCGTGCGCGAGCTGGCCGCACACCTGAGCTTCGGCGTCGAGTCCGTCAGCCGCGCCCTGGAGCAGCCCGCGCCGCCCGTCGCGGAGGTGGGCCTGCCCGAGTGGGCCTTCGCGACGGCCGCGCTGGCCACCCCGATCTCGGACGACGTCAAGGCGTACGCGGCCTCCGCCGAGCCCGCCGAGCTGTTCGGGCGCACGGCCGGCCGGATCACCGCGCTGCTGCCGGACGCACCGGCCGACCGGCTGATCGCCGTCCGGGTCGGGGCCATGCGCCTCGGCGACTTCCTGGTCACCCGCACCGTGGAACTCGTCGTCCACACCGACGACCTGAACCGCGCCGCCGGGCTCGACATCCCCTTCGACCGGCAGGCGCTCGCCGCCTGCACCCGGCTGCTCGCCGACGCGCTCGCGGCGAAGGCGCCCGGCGCGTCGACGGAGGTGCGGATCCCGCCGTACGCCGTCGTGCAGTGCGTGGAGGGGCCCCGGCACACCCGGGGCACCCCGCCGAACGTCGTCGAGACGGACCCGCTCACCTGGCTGCGGCTCGCCACGGGCCGTACGAGCTGGGCCGAGGCGCTGGCATCGGCCCAGGTCAGCGCGAGCGGGGAGCGCGCGGATCTCGGTGCTCTGCTGCCGGTCATGAGCTGAGCAAGCCCCTCGCGGCAGCCCCTCCCGGCATCCGTACGGAACCGGACCCGGGGCTGCCTCGTCCCAGCGGTATGCGGAAACAGTCAGTGACCACCGTCACCGCCCTCACGACCCTGACCCTCCTCGCCCTCGCCGGCTGCGGCACCGAGTCCGGCAGAGAGTCCGACGGGGCGGCCGAGGCCGGCAGCGCGGTGCGGACCGATCTGCCCCTGACCGACGTGCGCTGGAGCATCGAGAGCCTCAGCGTCGACGGCAAGAAAGTCGCGGTGCCCGCCGAGGCCAGCCTGGAGATCGACGCCAAGGGCAAGGTCAGCGCGCAGACCGGCTGCAACGGCGTCGGAGCGATGGTCACCATCGACGGTGACACGATCACTGTCGGTGAGAGGCTGCCGTCGACGCAGATGGGCTGCCCGGGGGTGCCCGGGACCTTCGAGAAGGCCCTCGGCGGGGCCATCGACGGCAAGATCAAGGCCAAGGTCGACGACAAGAAGCTCACCCTCACCACCGCCGGGGGCGACTCCATCGCCCTGGCCGCCGAGAAGCCGGCCCCGCTCGTGGGCACCGGGTGGGCCGTCGACGGCCTCATCTCCGACAAGACCGCCCGCTCGCTGCCCAAGGACAAGAAGGGCGAGACCCCGAAGGCGACGCTCACCTTCGCCAAGGACGGCACCGTGAGCGGCAACCTCGGCTGCAACGGGTTCTCGGCGTCCGCGAAGGTCGCGGGCTCCACGATCACCTTCGGGCCCGTCAAGGCCACCAGGAAGCTCTGCCCGGAGCCGGGAATGTCCGTGGAGCGGGAGCTGATGAAGGTGCTCAAGGGCCAGGTGACGTATGAGGTGCACCACCGTGAGCTGACCCTCAGGACGGCCGGCGGCGAAGGACTCAGCGCCGGCGCGGGAGCCCCCGGGAAGTAGTCACGGCCCGGTTCTCCCAGGTGAACAGGGGCCTCTTCGGGTGGGCCGGTGGCGACACGCCGCCGGCCCGCTTCGCCGTCCACCTCACGGCCCACTTCCGTACCGCATTCGGACCAGCGGTCGATCTCGCCTACACTCGGTGCCGTGCCTCGTGGTGATGGACGACTCAACCACGACCTGCTCCCCGGCGAGAAGGGCCCTCAGGACGCTTGCGGCGTCTTCGGAGTCTGGGCCCCCGGCGAAGAGGTCGCCAAGCTCACCTACTTCGGACTGTATGCACTGCAACACCGCGGACAGGAGTCCGCGGGCATCGCAGTGAGCAACGGCTCCCAGATCCTTGTCTTCAAGGACATGGGCCTTGTCTCACAGGTCTTCGACGAAACTTCCCTCGGCTCCCTCCAAGGCCATATCGCCGTGGGTCACGCCCGCTACTCCACCACCGGAGCCTCGGTGTGGGAGAACGCGCAGCCGACCTTCAGAGCCACCGCTCACGGCTCCATCGCGCTCGGCCACAACGGCAATCTGGTCAACACGGCCGAACTCGCCGAGCTGGTCGCCGACCTCCCCAAGGAGAACGGCCGCACGACCCGCGTCGCCGCCACCAACGACACCGATCTGATCACGGCGCTCCTCGCCGGACAGACGGACGACGACGGCAAGCCCCTCACCGTCGAACAGGCCGCACCGCAGGTCCTGCGGCACGCCAAGGGTGCCTTCTCGCTCGTCTTCATGGACGAGCACACCCTCTACGCGGCCCGCGACCCGCAGGGCATCCGCCCGCTGGTCCTCGGCCGGCTCGAACGCGGCTGGGTCGTGGCCTCCGAGAGCGCCGCTCTCGACATCTGCGGCGCCTCCTTCGTCCGCGAGGTCGAGCCGGGCGAGCTGATCGCCATCGACGAGAACGGCCTGCGCAGCTCCCGATTCGCTGAAGCGAAGCCCAAGGGCTGTGTCTTCGAGTACGTGTATCTGGCCCGCCCCGACACCGACATCGCCGGGCGGAACGTCTACCTCTCCCGGGTGGAGATGGGTCGAAAACTCGCCAGGGAAGCGCCCGTCGAGGCGGATCTCGTCATAGCGACGCCGGAGTCCGGCACGCCCGCCGCGATCGGTTACGCGGAGGCGAGCGGCATCCCGTACGGCTCGGGACTGGTCAAGAACGCGTATGTCGGCCGGACCTTCATCCAGCCCTCACAGACCATTCGCCAACTGGGCATCCGTCTCAAGCTGAATCCTCTTAAAGAGGTCATCAGGGGCAAGCGCCTGGTGGTCGTGGACGACTCGATCGTCCGCGGCAACACCCAGCGCGCCCTCGTCAAGATGCTCCGCGAGGCCGGCGCCGCCGAGATCCACATCCGGATCTCGTCCCCGCCGGTGAAGTGGCCGTGCTTCTTCGGTATCGACTTCGCGACCCGCGCGGAGCTGATCGCCAACGGCATGTCCATCGAGGAGATCGGCGCGTCACTGGGCGCCGACTCGCTCTCGTACATCTCCATCGACGGCATGATCGAGGCGACCACCATCGCCAAGCCGAACCTCTGCCGCGCCTGCTTCGACGGCGAGTACCCGATGGACCTGCCCGATCCGGAACTCCTCGGCAAGCAGCTGCTGGAGACCGAGCTGGCGGGCGGCGCCGATGCCGCCGACGCGCTCAGGCGGCCGTAACAGAGGCCATGAGCGCCCGTGTACGTGCCCGCACGGCCCGCCGCGACCCTCTTCCCTACCGGTCGCGGCGGCCCGCAGCCACGTCCCGAACCCACGGCCCCTCGGCCCCACGGACCTCGAATCCAGCCCCAGTCCAGCCCCGCAGCACTGACACGAAAGCTCTCCGACATGCCAGCTGAATCCTCCGGTGCCTCCTACGCCGCCGCGGGCGTCGACATCGAGGCCGGCGACCGCGCCGTCGAGCTGATGAAGGAGTGGGTGAAGAAGACCCAGCGCCCCGAGACCGTCGGCGGTCTCGGCGGCTTCGCCGGACTCTTCGACGCCTCCGCGCTCAAGCGCTACGAGCGCCCGCTGCTCGCCTCCGCGACCGACGGCGTCGGTACGAAGGTCGACCTGGCCCGCAAGATGGGCGTCTACGACACCATCGGCCACGACCTCGTGGGCATGGTCGTCGACGACCTGGTGGTGTGCGGCGCGGAACCGCTGTTCATGACCGACTACATCTGCGTCGGCAAGGTCTTCCCCGAGCGGGTCGCCGCCATCGTCAAGGGCATCGCCGAGGGCTGTGTGCTGGCCGGCTGCGCGCTCGTCGGCGGCGAGACCGCCGAGCACCCCGGCCTCCTCGGCGAGGACGACTTCGACGTCGCCGGCGCCGGTACGGGCGTGGTCGAGGCGGACCGGCTGCTGGGCGCGGATCGTATCCGTACGGGTGACGTCGTGATCGCCATGGAGTCCTCCGGGCTTCACTCCAACGGGTACTCACTCGTCCGGCATGTCGTGTTCGACCGGCTCGGCTGGTCGCTGGAGCGCGAGGTCGCCGAGTTCGGCCGCACGCTCGGCGCGGAGCTGCTGGAGCCCACCAAGATCTACTCGCTGGACTGCCTGGCCCTGACCAGGACCACCGAGGTGCACGCTTTCAGCCACGTCACCGGCGGCGGCCTTGCCAACAACCTGGCGCGGGTCGTCCCGGACCATCTGCACGCGACGGTGGACCGTTCGACCTGGGCGCCCGGCGCCGTCTTCGACCTGATCGGCTCGGCGGGTCAGGTGGAGCGTACGGAACTGGAGAAGACGCTCAACATGGGCGTCGGCATGATCGCCGTCGTCCCCGAGGAGTCGGTGGACTCGGCGCTCACCACGCTCGCCGACCGGGGCGTGGGCGCCTGGGTGGCCGGCGGCATCGTGGACAGGCAGAGCGGCGGCCCGACCACGGGCGCGGCGCTGACCGGGGACTATGCGGCCTGAGGCCGTGCCGGCGGGGCACTGGTGTCATGGTGAAACCCGGTCCGGGATGCCCGGACCGGGTCACATGGGTGATTTCTTTTTGAGGTGTACGTACGTCAAGCGCCGCGGCGCTGTGACGACGGGCCGGACTCCTCGTCCTCTTCGTCGTCGTTGTACAGCTCCGCGTACTGTGCGTACGGGTCATCTTCCTCGTCGTCATCCTCGAACGGCTCAGCGTTCGGCGGTTGACTCGAAGGCGATGCGCCCAGCTCATTGGCCAGACGCGACAGGTCTGTCCCGCCGCTGTTGTACTTCAGCTGGCGGGCGACCTTTGTCTGCTTGGCCTTGGCCCGGCCGCGCCCCATGGCTCGACCCCCTCGGTGACGGGGCTCCACGGCCCCAGAGTCTTGACACGCGTTCATGTTTCAGAACGAGCTCTCCGCAGAGAGACCCGTCCTTAGGACTTCAACGGTACCTGCTTCCGCGGCCATACGGTACGCCGCCCGCATGACGCGCCTCGGCGCGGGACCGGCGAGAACGGGTGTCCTCGCTGGTCAGCTGCGATTTTAACCTCTTATTGAGGGGCGACCCGCCGACCGGGGTGAGTCTCGTCTCCCCCCGGAGCCGCGCGGTGGCTCAGCGTCGGCCGATCGCCCCTCCGGACCTCAGCGGGCGCGGGCCTCCGAGATGCGCTGCTCGGCGATCCTGTCCGCCGCCGCGGCCGGCGGAATCCCGTCGTCCTTCGCACGTGCGAATATTGAAAGCGTGGTGTCGAAGATCTTCGCGGCCTTCGCCCTGCACCGCTCGAAGTCGAATCCGTGCAGCTCGTCGGCGACCTGGATCACGCCGCCCGCGTTCACCACGTAGTCCGGCGCGTAGAGGATGCCGCGGTCGGCGAGATCCTTCTCGACACCGGGGTGCGAGAGCTGGTTGTTGGCCGCCCCGCACACCACCTTCGCGGTCAGTACGGGCACGGAGTCGTCGTTGAGCGCGCCGCCCAGCGCGCACGGCGCGTAGACGTCCAGACCCTCGGCGCGGATCAGCGCGTCGGTGTCGGCGGCCACGGTGACCTCGGGGTGGCGGTCGGTGATCCGGAGCACGGACTCGTCCCGTACGTCCGTGATCACCACGGAGGCGCCGTCCTGGAGCAGATGCTCGACCAGATGGTGCCCGACCTTGCCGACGCCGGCGATGCCGACCTTGCGGCCGCGCAGCGACGGGTCGCCCCACAGGTGCTGGGCGCTCGCGCGCATCCCCTGGAAGACGCCGAACGCCGTCAGTACGGAGGAGTCGCCGGCGCCGCCGTTCTCGGGCGAGCGGCCGGTCGTCCAGCGGCACTCGCGGGCGACGACGTCCATGTCCGCGACATACGTACCGACGTCGCAGGCCGTGACGTACCGGCCGCCGAGGGAGGCCACGAACCGGCCGTACGCCAGCAGCAGCTCGTCCGTCTTGATCAGCTCGGGGTCACCGATGATCACGGCCTTGCCGCCGCCGTGGTCGAGACCGGCCAAGGCGTTCTTGTACGACATTCCGCGCGCCAGGTTCAGCGCGTCGGCGACAGCATCCTGCTCGGAGGCGTACGGGTAGAAACGAGTGCCGCCCAGGGCGGGGCCCAGGGCGGTGGAGTGCAGGGCGATGACTGCTTTGAGCCCGCTGGCGCGGTCCTGACAGAGCACGACCTGCTCGTGGCCACCCTGTTCGGAGTGGAACAGGGTGTTCAGTACATCGACGGTTGCGACAGGGGCTCCGGTCACATCGGTCACGGTGGTGACTCCCAAGTACGAAGCGGTGAGTAGCCCCTCCTGGGGGTGGGGAGGGACTGTTTGCGCATGAGGGTAAGTCCTACCGTGACGTAGATCCGACGCAGTGCCCAGGATCACCCTCTCGGGCGGTACGGGCATGGGACGATTCGCCCCATGCCAGCGGTGTCTTCACTCCTCGTCCCCTACGCCTCCTACCTGCGCGTGTACGAGCCCCTGGCGGCCTTCCCGGAGCCGGAGAGAAGCCACTGGGCGCGCTACGCCGCCCGGGACCGTACGCCGACCGCACAGGACGAACTCCGGCGCTCCCTGGCCGACTTGCTGCCCACACCGCCCGTCCCGGTGCCCGTGCACGAGAGCGCCGACGCGTTCGTGACGGAGGTGGACGGCGTGGTGTGCGTCTGCCCGTGGCGCACCCGGCTGCGCGGCTGGCTGGCCCTGGAGTCGCTGGACGGCACCCTGCCGAAGCCGCTGCTCGACGCCGTACTGCCGTCGGTCGTACGCGAACAGGCGGCCGCGGACTTCGAACAGTGGCGCGAGCGCAATCCGGACGCCCGGCCGTGGATCAGGACGGCGGTCTGGCAGGTGCCGGTGCGCTGGTTCACGCTCTTCGCCGACGACGAGCGCGAGTACCGGGCGTACGAGGAGGAGGGCCCCACAGCGCCCGCCCTGCGCTACCGGACCCCGATGGTGCAGGCGCGGCGGCGGCTGGCCCGCGCGCTGAAGGCGCTGCGGGAGTCGGTCGACGAGGGTCCGCTCATCGAGGGCCTCATAGACGTGGGACGGTGGCTGGAGGAGTTCCACCCCCGCTCGCTGGTCGAGCTCGACTACGGCGGCCTGGTGCACGCCCTCACCGGACCCCAGCTCGCCGACGACCGCTCGGCGGCGGACGTGGCGGCCGGGATCGCCGCGCTGCGGGCCGGCGACGGCGAGGCGGCGGGCGTGGCGTACGAACGGCTGGCGGAGCGCTGGCGGGCGGTCAGGGACCGCCAGTTCGCCAACTGAGGGCGTACCTGGTGGGGCGCGCGGACGGGGCGTAGGGCCGCATGTCCGCGCGCCGGGGGACTTAGGCCCCGATCCGGGTTCTTTGCCTCAAGCGTGACGGACCGCACTAACGGGGCTCTTGCGCCCATCGCCCACCCTCGTGTCAAAATAGGACAAGGAGTCCGGGGAGGGCTCCTTCCGTCCAAGTAAGGGCGGAATGCTCTGCATTGCGCTCTATGGGGGGTCTCGTGACTCCTGATTGCTCCTGTGACTGATCGTCACTGCGGCGTAACTGTCCGCTATGGCATGGTCCATCGGCTTCCGTCGTTGATGAACACCTGAGAGGGCAATTCCATCGGTTTGGCCGACGAGGCTGGACAGATGGTGTAGTTGTAGTGCCGAGGACAAGCCGTTCGTCCTATAACCGACTCGGCCCGCGTCCGCCATTTCGGGCAACGCGGGTCAAGGTGCAGAATTTAGAGGAAAGAACCGAGATGGTTCGGTTCTCCCGAGGAGGCCGCTCATGACCGCTCGCACCCCTGATGCCGAGCCGCTGCTGACCCCGGCTGAGGTTGCCACGATGTTCCGCGTGGACCCGAAGACGGTCACACGCTGGGCAAAGGCCGGCAAGCTCACGTCCATCCGCACGCTCGGTGGGCATCGCCGGTACCGCGAGGCAGAGGTCCGCGCGCTGCTTGCGGGTATTCCGCAGCAGCGCAGCGAGGCCTGAAAAGCCTCGTCAGGGCACAGCTGACAACCAACCAACCCCAACCGGACACCCGGGTCCCCAATCCGGTCGTCCAGCTACATAGCTCCACATCGATCCACACAGCTTCACAACGCACCACACGACGGGCATCTGCCCCAACAGGGCCCACGCTCCCGCAATGCGGGGCAAGTCACTTTGATCGCGCTGGACTCCGCCGGGTCCAGCGCGATCTTTTTTGTGCGGTGGGGCCGGAGTTGGGGGACGGGAGGAAGCGCTTACGGGGGCGTGCAATTGCACATACAAAATTCGCGGGCTGTATGCGGGGTGTAAGCGCAGCCGTCCCGGAAATGTGATCGGTGACACCCGTCACAGAGGCAACCCCTTGCCAACTCCCGTCATAGCGCCTAATGAGGGTCGCTGTCCGCTTCTGGTGTGCGGTTCGGGGCGGAGCTGTTGGTTGTCGCGCCCCCGGCGTCCGGAGGAGCGGGTGCGGCAGGCTCCATGGCGAGCCGCTGGAGGCGATGACAGACCGCGCAGTGACGCGTGACGTGTCGATAGCCCGTCGCGGCCGCCAGATGGGCGCGCAGGAGCGCGCGAGTCTCGTGTTTCGCCACCGATGCCGCCATGCGCGCCACCCCCCGGAGGACGGGGCCCTGGGCTGCCAGGGAAGGGCCCCCTGTTGATGACTTACCCGCGCCACGGGGAGCCGTCAACCCAAGACACAGCAACGAGGCCCGCACCTCTTGGACTTTCCGGCCGGCACAGCAACGAGGCCCGCATCCAAGGGATGCGGGCCTCGTGTCGTAACAACGCGGTCCTGACGGGATTTGAACCCGCGGCCTCCACCTTGACAGGGTGGCGAGCACTCCAAGCTGCTCCACAGGACCAGAATTCGCGGCTCCGGCGTGATTCCCACCGGCGGCTGCGAAGTCAGACTGTACAGCAGCTCGAAGGGTGCGGTCGAACCGGATCCGGGCCCCGCCTGCGGCTACGGCGCCGCCGCGTCGATCGCCTTCACGATCCGCTTGTCCGACACCGGCTGCGCCGTGCCCAGCGCGTGCGCGAAGTAGCTCACCCGCAGCTCCTCGATCATCCAGCGGATGTCCAGCACCTGCTGCGGCACCGGCCGCCCGCGCGGGAGCTGTTCGAGCAGCCAGGCGTACTCGTCCCGCATCTCGTGGACCTTCTCCATGCGCGTGGTGTCGCGCTGGACGTTCGTCGGCATCTGCTGGAGCCTGCGGTCCGCCGCGACCAGGTAGCGCATCAGGTCGGGCAGCCTGCGCAGTCCGGTACGGGTCACGAAGCCCGCCGGCATCAGCTCCGCCAGCTGGTCCTTCACGTCCTGGACGTTGTTGATCAGGACCAGGCTGTTCGTGGACTTCAGCCGCCGCTCACACGCCTGCCAGGCCGCGAGGATCTGCTCGACGTTGCCGATGGTGCGCACGGTCACGTCGACCAGGTCGGCGCGGACCTTCTCGTACAGCTTGCGGTACGACTCCTCGTCCCACGCGGGCCCCCCGTGCTCGGCGATCAGCCGGTCCGCCGCCGCCGTCGCGCAGTCCTCGAACAGCGCCTGGATCGAGCCGTGCGGATTACGGGACAGGGCCAGCTTCTGCTTGTTGTTGAGGGTGTCCGAGGCGAACTTGGCAGGATTGACCGGGATGTTGAGCAGGATCAGCCGCCGCGTCCCGCGCCACATGGCCTGCTGCTGCTCGGCCTCGGTGTCGTAGAGCCGTACGGCCACGGTCGCGCCCTGGTCGACCAGCGCCGGGTACGCCTTGACCGGCTGGCCGGCCCGCCGGGTCTCGAAGGTGCGCGAGAGCGTGCCGATCGTCCAGTCCGTGAGGTTCGAGCGCTCGACGGACTCGCCCGTCGGCCCCGCCACCGCCGCCGCGGCCTGCGAGATCGCCTTGCGGGCCTTGGGCTTGAGGGCGATCCGCAGCGCCTCCAGGTCCTTGTCCTCGGCGATGTTGCGGCGCCGCTCGTCGACGATCCGGAAAGTGATCTTGAGGTGGTCCGGCACCCGGCCGGGATCGAAGTCCTCCGCCGTGACGGGCACCCCGACCATCCGCTGCAGCTCGCGCGCCAGCGTCACGGGAAGCGCTTCCTGAAGAGGCACCGCGCGCTCCAGGAACTTCTTGGCGTAGTTCGGCGCCGGGACGTAGTGGCGGCGGATCGGCTTCGGCAGCGAGCGGATCAGCTCCACCACCACCTCCTCGCGCAGTCCCGGGATCTGCCAGTCGAAGCCCTCGGAGGTGATCTGGTTGAGCACCTGGAGCGGTACGTGCACGGTCACGCCGTCCGCGTCCGCCCCCGGCTCGAACTGGTACGTCACCCGGAACTTGAGCCGGCCCTGCCGCCAGGAGTCCGGATAGTCGTCCTTCGTGACGGCGCCCGCCGCCTCGTTGATGAGCATCGAGCGCTCGAAGTCGAGGAGTTCGGGCTCCTCCGTACGCCGGTGCTTCCACCACGAGTCGAAGTGCGCCCCGGAGACCACATGGTCGGGCACCCGCTCGTCGTAGAAGTCGAACAGCGTCTCGTCGTCCACGAGGATGTCGCGGCGCCGGGCGCGGTGCTCCAACTCCTCGACCTCGCCCAGAAGTTTGCGATTGTCATGAAAAAACTGATGGTGCGTCCGCCAGTCGCCCTCGACGAGCGCGTTGCGGATGAACAGGTCGCGCGACGCCTCCGCGTCGATTCGGCCGAAGTTCACCTTGCGCCGCTCGACGATCGGTACGCCGTACAGCGTGACCTTCTCGTACGCCATGACGGCCGCCTGGTCCTTCTCCCAGTGCGGCTCGCTGTACGTGCGCTTGATCAGGTGCTGGGCCAGCGGCTCGATCCACTCGGGATCGATCTTCGCGTTGACCCGCGCCCACAGCCGGGACGTCTCCACCAGCTCCGCCGACATGATGACGCGCGGCGGCTTCTTGAAGAGGGCCGAGCCGGGGAAGACCGCGAACTTCGCGTTGCGGGCGCCCACGTACTCGTTTTTCGCGCCGTCCTTGACGTCTTTCAGGCCAATGTGCGACAGCAGCCCGGCCAGCAGCGAGATGTGCACGGACTGGTCCGGGGCCGGGGCGTTGTCGTCGTTCTCGTCGATCTTGATGCCCAGCTGCTTCGCTACCGTGCGCAGTTGGGAGTAGATGTCCTGCCACTCGCGGATGCGCAGGAAGTTCAGATACTCCGCCTTGCACATCCGGCGGAAGGCGGAGGAGCCGCGGGCCTTCTGCTGCTCGCGGATGTAGCGCCACAGGTTCAGGAAGGCCAGGAAGTCCGAGGACTCGTCCCGGAAGCGGGCGTGCTGCTGGTCGGCCTGGGTCTGCTTCTCCGAGGGGCGTTCGCGCGGGTCCTGGATGGAGAGCGCGGAGGCGATCACCATCACCTCGCGTACGCAGCCGTTGCGCTCCGCCTCGATGACCATCCGCGCCAGACGCGGGTCCACGGGCAACTGCGAGAGCTTGCGGCCGAGTGGGGTGAGCTGCTTGCGCGGGTCCTTCTGCGCGGCGTCGAACGCGCCCAGTTCCTGGAGGAGTTGGACCCCGTCGCGGATGTTGCGGTGGTCCGGCGGGTCGATGAAGGGGAACTTCTCGATCTCGCCCAGGCCGGCCGATGTCATCTGGAGGATGACGGAGGCCAGATTCGTACGGAGGATCTCGGCGTCCGTGAACTCGGGCCGCGCGTCGAAGTCGTCCTCGGAGAACAGCCGGATGCAGATGCCGTCCGACGTACGGCCGCAGCGGCCCTTGCGCTGGTTGGCGCTGGCCTGCGAGATCCGCTCGATCGGCAGCCGCTGGACCTTGGTGCGGTGGGAGTAGCGGGAGATACGGGCGGTGCCGGGGTCGATCACGTACTTGATGCCCGGCACGGTCAGTGACGTCTCCGCCACGTTCGTCGCCAGCACGATCCTGCGGGTCGCGCCGCCGCCGGGTCTCTGGAAGACGCGGTGCTGCTCCGCGTGCGAGAGACGCGCGTACAGAGGGAGCACCTCGGTGTGCCGGAGCTTGCGCTTGTCGAGCGCGTCGGCGGTGTCGCGGATCTCGCGCTCGCCGGAGAGGAAGACCAGGACGTCGCCGGGCCCCTCCGACTGGAGTTCGTCGACGGCGTCGCAGATCGCGGTGATCTGGTCGCGGTCGCCCTCGTCACCCTCCTCTTCGAGGAGGGGGCGGTAGCGGACCTCGACCGGGAACGTACGGCCGGAGACCTCCACGATCGGCGCGTCGCCGAAGTGGCGGGAGAAGCGCTCGGGGTCGATCGTCGCCGAGGTGATGACGAGCTTCAGATCCGGGCGCCGGGGGAGGAGCTGGGCGAGATAGCCGAGCAGGAAGTCGATGTTGAGGCTGCGCTCGTGGGCCTCGTCGATGATGATCGTGTCGTACGCGCGCAGGTCGCGGTCCGACTGGATCTCGGCGAGCAGGATGCCGTCCGTCATGATCTTCACGAACGTCGCGTCCTGGTTCACCTGGTCGGTGAAGCGGACCTTCCAGCCGACGGCCTCGCCGAGCGGGGTCTTCAGCTCGTCGGCGACGCGCTCGGCGACGGTGCGGGCGGCGATCCGGCGGGGCTGCGTATGCCCGATCATGCCCCGGACGCCCCGGCCCAGCTCCATGCACATCTTGGGGATCTGGGTGGTCTTCCCCGATCCGGTCTCACCGGCGACGATCACGACCTGGTGGTCGCGTATCGCCTCCAGGATCACGTCCTTCTTCTGGCTGACGGGCAGTTGCTCGGGGTACGTGATCGCCGGCATCCGGGCCGCGCGGGCGCGCACACGCTCGGCGGACCTGCCGGCCTCGACCGCGATCTCGTCGAGGACGGCCTGCCGGGCTTCGGGCTTGCGGATGCGCCGGACGCCTTCGAGACGGCGGCCGAGGCGCTGCGCGTCACGCAGCGACACCTCGGCCAGCAGGGACTGAAGGTCGGCGAGGGAAGTAGACATACCGAGCCCAGGGTCTCACCCGGGCCGGGAGAGTGGCGAACCCATTTCGCGGGGCGGGGCCGCCGGACAGACCGGTGCCCCTGCCGAAACTCTCGACAGGGGCGTCTGCGGGGGAAGAAGAAGAGTGGCTGGGGCCGGGATCGAACCGGCGACCTATCGCTTTTCAGGCGATCGCTCGTACCAACTGAGCTACCCAGCCACGCGGCTCTCACGAGCCACAGCGGTCCTGACGGGATTTGAACCCGCGGCCTCCACCTTGACAGGGTGGCGAGCACTCCAAACTGCTCCACAGGACCAAGCAATGTGCGAGACGAGTCTCGCACACAGTGTTGCGTGCCCCCAACGGGATTCGAACCCGTGCTACCGCCTTGAAAGGGCGGCGTCCTGGGCCACTAGACGATGAGGGCTAAGGGCCCGCCTGGGCGCTTGCTAGCGCGTCGGGGACGTGAGAAGCATATGGGATGCGGGGAGCTATCGCCAAAACGGTTTACGGGGCGGGGGAGGGGCCCGCCGGGGCGACGGGGGAGCGGGTGCCGGACGGTCCGTTCGAGGGTGGGCCCGACGACGTTCCGGAGGGCGATCCGGACGGTGGTCCCGACGGCGAATTCGACGACGATCCCGACGGTGCATTCGACGGTGCTCCGAACGGCGACGGTGACGGGTCCGTGCCCGGTACGCCCGCCTCCTCCGGGAGATGGCGGCTGACCTCTGCCGTCGTCAGCCCCAGACCGCCCAGCGTGATCTCGTCCCACGCCTGCAGCCGCTTCGTCGTGCTGTCCAGATAGAGCAGCGAGGCCCGGACCTTCTCCGGCTTGTCGTTCTGGACCGCGCGCAGCCCGCCGCCGCCCGCCGAGCCCTCGATCTTCAGACGCGTACCCAGCGGCATGATCTCGGTGTCGCGGTGGTGGACGTGGCCCGCCAGCACCAGCGGGACGGTGCCGTCGGTCTCCTTCGCCGCGATCGGGTTGTGCGCGACGGCGATGTCCACCGGCGTGCCCGCCCGCTCCTGGTCGCGGATGGCCGACGCCAGCCGGATGCCCGCCATCTCCTCGGCCGGGTCACCGGCGTTGGCCAGCGAGCGGTCGGGCGTGAACTGCGGATCACCCGTGCCCGCCACCCGGATCCCGGCGACGGTGACGGCGCGGCCGTTGTCGAGGACATGGACGTTCTTCAGGCCCTCCAGATACTTCTGGGTGTCGGCCGAGTCGTGGTTGCCGCGCACCCAGACGTACGGGGCGCCGAGGTCGGGGATCGGGTCGAGGAAGCTGTTCTCGGCGGCCGAGCCGTGGTCCATGGTGTCGCCGGAGTCGATGACGAGGTCGATCCTGTACTGCTCCACGAGCGAGCCGATGATGTGCCAGGCGGCGGGGTTGAGATGGATGTCGGAGACCTGGAGGACACGCAGGGTGCCGGGGTCCGGCTGGTACGAGGGCAGGGTCGACGTCGCGTCGTACAGCTTGGTCACGTTCGTGACGAGCCGCGCCAACTCCTTCTGGTAGACGTCGAATTCGGTGACGATCGAGCGCGCGCTGCCGACGACCTGCGGGGCCGAGGAGAGCAGCCCGGAGAAGCGGGGCTCCAGCACGGACTTCGGGTTCCAGGTCGCGAACGCGCTGACACCGGCCGCGCTCAGCAGCACGAGCGCGAGCCCGCCGGCGGCCAGCGCGCGGCGGGGGCGGCGGTAGACGGCCAGCCCGAGGGCGGTGGCGCCCGAGACGACGGCGACACAGGACCGTACGGCCAGCTCCGTGGTCCCGGCAGCGACGTCGTGCCCGACCTCCTCCTGGAGGCCGGAGAGGCGTTCGGGGTGCTCGACGAGGGCCTGTGAGCGGACCGGGTCGAGTTGGTCGACGTCCACGTCGAGACGGATCGGGGCCGTGTGCGAGTCGAGTTCCAGCGCGCCAAGCGGCGAGACGTTGATCTTCGTCCCCCCGGTGAGGGAGGGCCGCAGCGTCATCTTCGTGTCCATGGGCCCGACCGGCGTACGCACGCTGCCGACGATCAGCAGCCCGAGCCAGGCGCCGAGCAGGACGACGGCGACGAGGCCGAGCGCGCGGGTGTAGGGGTGCGGGGAGCTGACGAGGGTGCTGGTCGGACCGTCGCCGCGGGACCGGTAGTGCCGCTGGAATCGGCTGATCGCGGTGATCGCGGTGCGGAACGGGACACGGCGTACGTCGCGGGCCATTGGTCGCGTATGCCCACGGCGACGGGCGATCATGCGTGGGCGCCGTCTTTCCCCGATCTTGGTGACTCTTGGCGAACGGCGATCTTGGCGAGGGGCGATCTCGCGGACCTGCGTGACAATGGCGGGGTGCTGGAGATGACGCGCGAGGAGTTCGAAGAACTGGTGGCCGAGGCGCTGGACCGGGTTCCGCCGGAGCTGATGCGGCTGATGGACAACGTCGCGGTGTTCGTGGAGGACGAGCCGGATCCCGCTTCGGCGAAGGAGTCGGGCGAGGAGTTCGACCCCGATCTGCTCGGGCTCTACGAGGGGACTCCGCTGACCGATCGCGGCGAGTGGTACGCGGGGGTGCTGCCGGACCGGATCACGATCTACCGGGGGCCGACGCTGCGGATGTGCGAGACGCGCGAGGAAGTGGTGGCCGAGACGGAGATCACGGTGGTGCACGAGATCGCGCACCACTTCGGGATCGACGACGAGCGGCTGCACGAGCTGGGGTACGGGTGAGCGCGGCGGGCGATCCTGTCGGGCCGGGCGATCCTGTCGAGCCGGTCGACTCCGATGCCGATCCTGTCGAGCCGGTCGACTCCGATGTCGATCTGCGGCTGCCCGGTCAGCGGGCCGAGACGGCCGGGCACCGGCTGTGGCAGGTGCTGGCTGTCATCTCCGCGGGCGGTGCGGCGGGCGCGGTGGCGCGGTACGGCGCCGAGCGGCTGTGGCCCACCGCCGACGGGGCCTTCCCCTGGACGACGTTCGTGGTGAACGTGGTGGGCTGCGGGCTGATCGGCGTGCTGATGGTGCTGGTCGCCGAGGGCGGCTGGTCGGTGCATCCGCTGGTACGGCCGTTCCTGGGCGTGGGGGTGCTCGGCGGCTTCACGACGTTCTCGACGTACACGCTGGACTTCCTGCGGCTGGTACGGCACGGGGAGGCGCCGGCCGCGTTCGGGTACGCGGCCTTGACGCTCGTGGGCGCGCTGGCGGCGGTATGGCTGGCGGCCACGGTGACGCGGCGGACCGTGGCGCGGGGCGCGGTGTCGTGAACTGGCTGCTGGTGGTCGTGGGAGGCGCGATCGGGGCGCCGCTGCGGTATGTGACGGACCGTACGGTGCAGACGTGGCACGAAACCCTGTTCCCGTGGGGGACGTTCGCCGTCAACGTGGCGGGGAGTCTGGTGCTGGGTGTGCTGGCCGGGGCGGCGGTGTCGTCGGCGACGTACGCCCTGATCGGTACGGGGCTGTGCGGGGCGCTGACGACGTACTCGACCTTCTCGTACGAGACGTTGCGGCTGGCGGAGCGCGGGAAGGGGCTGCTGGCGGGCGCGTATGTGACGGCGTCGGTGCTGGTGGGTCTGGGCGCGGTGTGGGCGGGGTGGGAGCTGGGGGCGCTCTGACGGGTTGGTAGGAGGTGGCCGGGCGGGCTTGGGCGCGTGCCGGGCGTGTCCCTTGTGGGGAAAAGGAAGTTGAGCAGGGCAATCATTCCCCTGCCGTCGGGCCTCCTTCGGCGGGCGAGCCGTTTTACGCCCCCGGAGGTGCCCCGCGTGCGCCAGTTGTCCGCCCCCGGACGTTTGTCCGCCCCCGGCCGTATCGCCGTCTGGATCGTCACCTCGGTGGCGGTCGCCACCTCCACGGGCTGCATGAGCGTCGGCGACGACGAAGGGAAGCCGGCCCCCTCGCGATCGGCCGAGGAGCGCGGGGCGGAGGCCGAGCGGGACGGCGGTACGGCGGCGGACGCCGGCGCGAGCCTGCCGGCCGACGCCCGGGGCGGCGCGGGGCCGAAGGGCGTCGAGCACAGCGGCAAGCACGGCGAGAAGGGGAAGCCGGGCGATCCGGAGGCGTCGGGCGACCCGTCGGCGAAGCCGTCGAAGGGCCCGGACGGCAAGCCGCTTCCGCCGGCACCGAGGCCGCCGGGCGGCGGTGACGTACCGCCCGCGGAACAGCCGACCCGGACCCCGCCGCCGCCCTCCGAGCCGCCCCCGCCGAACCCGGACCCGGAGCCTCCGACACAGCCCGAGTCGAGCAACCCGCCGGAGCCGCCGTCGGCGTCGCCGATGGCGGACGTACGGACGCACGCGCTGTCGCCGGGCGACGGGGTCGGGATGCGGAAGGAGCCGACGGCGTCGCCGCAGCTGGGGCCGGTGTGAGGGCTGCATGAGGACCGGTGAGAGGCCTGGTGAGAGGCCCGGTCCGGGGGCGCTGCGGGGCCGCTGTGACGGGGATCGCGAGGGGGTTGGTTTGCCAGGGAGGGGGAGCGGTGCGTATGGTAGTAGATCGTTTGATCATTGCCCGGCGCCGACACAGAAGAGCGCCGCGTGGCGCGTACTCTCCCTTGCCGTGGCAGACCGCATTGAGGCGGTCGAATTGCGAATCACGGAGTTTGGGCGCGTGCCGAGACTCCGGAAGGTTTCGCATTTCGCATGTCCATTTCCAGTACTGACCACACCGTCATGCCCGAGAACGACTCCAACGACTCGATCGAGAGCATCACGGCAGAGGCCGTAGTAGCCGTAGAGGCCGTCGACGTCGTCGTGGAGACGACCGAGACGACCGAGGTGGCAGCGGCGGTCGAGACCACCGAGGCCCCCGAGGCTCCCGCCGCCCCGAAGACCCCCGAAATCACCTTCGGCGACCTGGGGTTGCCCGAGGGCATCGTCCGCAAGCTCACCCAGAACGGCGTCGTCGCGCCCTTCCCGATCCAGGCCGCGACCATCCCGGACGCCCTGGCCGGCAAGGACATCCTGGGCCGCGGCCGTACCGGCTCCGGCAAGACCCTCGCGTTCGGTCTGCCGCTGCTGGCCACGCTCGCCGAGGGCCGCACCGAGAAGAAGAAGCCCCGCGGCATCATCCTGACCCCGACCCGCGAGCTGGCGATGCAGGTCGCCGACGCCCTCCAGCCGTACGGCGACGTCCTCGGCCTGAAGATGAAGGTCGTCTGCGGCGGTACGTCGATGGGCAACCAGATCTACGCGCTGGAGCGCGGTGTCGACGTCCTCGTCGCCACCCCGGGCCGGCTGCGCGACATCATCAACCGCGGCGCGTGCTCGCTGGAGAACGTCCAGATCGCGATCCTCGACGAGGCCGACCAGATGTCGGACCTGGGCTTCCTGCCCGAGGTCACCGAACTGCTCGACCTGGTGCCGGCCGGCGGCCAGCGCATGCTCTTCTCCGCCACGATGGAGAACGAGATCAGCACGCTGGTCAAGCGCTACCTGAAGAACCCCGTGCACCACGAGGTCGACAGCGCGCAGGGCAACGTCACGACCATGAGCCACCACGTGCTCGTCGTGAAGCCCAAGGACAAGGCGCCGGTCACGGCGGCGATCGCGGCACGCAAGGGCCGCACGATCATCTTCGTCCGTACGCAGCTGGGCGCCGACCGTATCGCCGAGCAGCTCCGCGACTCGGGCGTGAAGGCGGACGCGCTGCACGGCGGCATGACCCAGGGCGCGCGCACCCGCACGCTGGCGGACTTCAAGGAAGGTCTCGTCAACGCGCTCGTCGCGACCGACGTGGCCGCCCGCGGTATCCACGTCGACGGCATCGACCTGGTCCTGAACGTGGACCCGGCCGGTGACCACAAGGACTACCTGCACCGCTCGGGCCGTACGGCGCGCGCCGGCAAGTCCGGCGTCGTCGTGTCGCTGGCCCTGCCGCACCAGCGCCGCCAGATCTTCCGGCTGATGGAGGACGCGGGCGTCGACGCCGCGCGTCACATGGTCGCCGGTGCCGGGGCGTTCGAGCCGGAGGTCGCCGAGATCACCGGCGCCCGTTCGCTGACCGAGGTGCAGGCCGACTCCGCGAACAACTCCGCCAAGCAGGCGGAGCGCGAGGTCGCCGACCTGACCAAGGAGCTGGAGCGCCTCCAGCGCCGTGCCGGCGAACTGCGCGAAGAGGCCGACCGCCTCGTCGCGCGTGCCGCGCGCGAGCGTGGGGACGACCCCGAGGCAGCGGTGGCGGAGGTCGCGGCCGAGGCCGCGGCGGCCATCGAGGCAGCGGCGGCGGCGCCGCCCGTACCGGCGCAGGCGCCGCGCGACGAGCGCGGCAACTACGGCCGCAGGGACGACCGTCGGGACGACCGCGGTGAGCGCAGCGGCCGTGGTGGCGCGAAGGGTTACACCCCGCGCGACGGCGGCAGCGGCGACCGTGGCGGCTTCCAGCGCCGTGACGACCGCCGGGACGACCGTGGTGGCGAGCGGGGCGGCTTCAACCGTGACCGCCGCGACGACCGTGGCGGCAGTGGTGACCGTGGTGGCTTCCAGCGCCGCGACGACAGGCCCGCGAGTGGCGGCTTCCAGCGTCGTGACGACCGTCCGGCCAGTGGCGGCTTCCGCCGCGACGACCGGAAGGAAGGCGGCTTCAACCGCGACCGCCGCGACGACCGCCCCACGGGCGGCGACCGCCGCGACGGCGCGCGCCCCTTCCAGGGCCGCGAGCACCGTCCCACCGGTGACCGCCCGTTCAACCGCGACCGCCGCGACGACCGCCCCGCGGGCGGCTTCCGCTCCGGCGGCCACGACCGCCCCTCGGGCCGCCGCGACGACCACCGCGGAGGCACGACCGGCACGGGCACGAGCACGGGCTCGTTCGGCCGCCGCGACGACAAGCCGCGCTGGAAGCGCAACGGCTGACCGTCCGCCTCCCCGGACTCCCCGAGTCCACGCACGACGGGGCCCGTACCGCACCGACCAGGCTGCGGTACGGGCCCCGCCCCGTACCCCCGCCCCGGCGCCCACCCCCTACCGGGGGGATACCCGATCGGCTCGCCGTCCCGGGCGGGCTATGCTCGTGGATGACTCGTCAAGGGCCGTTAGCTCAATTGGCAGAGCAGCGGACTTTTAATCCGTTGGTTGTGGGTTCGAGTCCCACACGGCCTACCGTCGGGAACGAGGGAAAACCCCCTTTGACCTGCTACTTGGCGCCTCGATCGGCTTCGGCCGACCGGGGCGCTTCGTCGTTCCCGGGCTCGTGCGTGAGCGGACGGTTCGACAGGGGGCGCTACGGCGCGGGCCTTTCGGGCACGTGGCACGAGTGCTGTGGCGGTTTCCGCTGCGGCCCGGTCGACCTCGGGGAGCACGCTTGTGTACGTGTCCGAGGTGAGTGTGATGGTGGAGTGGCGCAGGGTCTCCTTGATCGTGTGGAGGTCGCCGCTGCGGTCGGTCTTGGGGGCGGACTCGTACGGGTCCCAGCCGTCGACCACGATCTCGCGGGCCGGCGTGATGAGGCCGGCGTTCAGGTCGACGTCGGTCCAGCCTTGGCCGACTGCCTCGCCCCGGCGGAGACCGCGGGTGCCGTCGTTCAGGTCGGGGGTGCGGATGCGCGGAGCCCGCAGACTGCGGTCGTGCACGGCCACCTCGATGTTGTCCGGGGGCGGTCAGGTCCAGGGCACAGGTGCCGCCGCCGTGGCGTAGGGCGTTGGTGACGAGCTCTCAGACGACCAGGAGCACGGTGTCGGCGGCCCTCGGCCGCGACCGGATCTGCGAGACCTTTGAGGAAGACCCGCGTGCTCTCGCGCGCGCCGGTGCTCGCGGCATCGAGGCTTGCGTAACGGCGCAGCTCGGAGCGGGTGTCCCCGGCCGGAGTGGGGCCACGGGATGCCCCGTCTGCGGTCGTGGTCAGCTATCTCCCTGAACGGCGCACGGAAATCTATGTTGGCCGCAGTAGACATTGGGCGGTGGTGTGGTTATGGTTTCTCTCGTAGCCCAGAGAGACGGCAGGGCCTGGCAGAGACGAACTGCCGGGCAGATGTACGGAAGTCGCAGTTCGCAGGACGGTACGGCAGTGGAGTTCCGAAGCCAGAGCGATTGCAGGACGGTGACGGGACTGACGGCCGGACCGGGTGGCCCGCAGTGATCAGGGGCCGCCACGAGCAGTACCGCAGGGAAACAAGTGCGGTACCAGCAGTGAAGTGACTGAGCAGCACCTCGGTGAAGGCGTCGGCTGCGGGCGCGCGTGCCGGGAGGTTCGGCAGTGGGGTTCTAAGCCAGAGCAGACGCAGGACGGGCGACGGGGCTGGCTGCCGGAGAGTGGCGCTTACTCAGGTCACCAGCAGTTCGCATCACCAGTAGTACAGAGCAGTGCGCAGTACCAGCAGTAGGTAAGCGATTGATCCCAGAGGGAAGAACGGAGGAGCCGAGCGCCATCAGGATCGCCCGGGTGGAAACAATGAGCCCGGGTACCGCAGGACATCGATAGTGAGGTGGTCTCCGGTCAAGCAACCGCGATCCCCGTATTCCCCGTCCTCTCCCGGACGGTCGTACGGACACAGAAGGCCGGCGCAAGAACAGGGCCGGCAGATGGTGTAGCAGTTCCTTCGGGGCCTTGGTGCCATACGGCACCAAGGCCCCTCCACGCGTTCCGGAGAGGTGCAGATGACAGCAGACGACTCGTTCAGCCGGCTCGATGACGACGACTACCCCGCCTACACGATGGGCCGGGCCGCCGAGATGCTCGGCACCACCCAGGGCTTCCTTCGCGCCATCGGCGAAGCCCGCCTCATCACCCCGCTGCGCTCCGAGGGCGGCCACCGCCGCTACTCCCGCTACCAGCTGCGCATCGCCGCCCGTGCCCGGGAGCTCGTCGACCAGGGCACCCCCATCGAGGCCGCCTGCCGCATCGTCATCCTCGAAGACCAGCTTGAGGAAGCCCAGCGCATCAACGCCGAATACCGCAACGCCGCCAAAGCGGCGGGACCGCCCGTGGCTTGAGGCAGCGCGCCCGCCTTCCTGCGTACCGGCGGAGCGACCGTACTCACCCTGATCGTGGCAGCCCTTCACCGCGCACTCCTTCGCCATCATCCTGGCCGTCTACTGACCGCCGCTCAGACCTGTGTCGAGACCGGCCACGGGCCGATGGGGCCGACGCCGGGCGAGACGGTGCCACCGGATTATGGGTGCCTTCCGAGCCTGAACAGTGCCAGCTTTTCCTGAAACGCTACTCTCCGAGCGGGGCAATATCTATAACCGCGAGATGAGAGTTTAACGTGCAGTGCGGGGAGTGTTTTTGCGGCAATCAACGGAGCGAAGTAATTCAGCGCACACGGGCCGCTACCTCATGCTACTGTCTATCCCAGTTGCAGTTGTGGTTCCCAAACCTTCAAGCTTCTTCGTGGTTATTTTCGGCCGGCGAAAGCTTCATTGTATTTCCGGTTGTTCTCCGGGCGGGGCATCATCGCGGCGACCCGGCATCCGTGCATTACGGGTCCCGGCGTACTGCCCCTAAAGGAGATATGACATGGCGTCAGGCACTGTGAAATGGTTCAACGCGGCCAAGGGCTTTGGCTTCATCGAGCAGGACGATGGCGGCGCTGACGTGTTCGCCCACTTCTCGAACATCGCCGCCCAGGGCTTCCGTGAGCTGCTCGAAGGCCAGAAGGTCACCTTCGACATCGCGACAGGCCAGAAGGGCCCGACGGCTGAGAACATCGTTCCCGCCTGACGTTTACTTCGTAACTGGGGCCCACACCCCGAGAGGTGTGGGCCCCAGCCACGGGCATTTCCCACAGCGGTGTCACCTGTGGAACAGCGCCGCCCGCAGCCCCGTCTTCAGGGATGTGCACCTTTTCGGAGCTGTACGGGTCGATGTATGGATTTTCACGTCCACATGGCGTCACCTATTTGATTGCCTGCATACGGCGCCGGATTCACTGCAAGTCACATTCCCTTTTCGCATTTCACTCGGTTCGTTCTTGTGATTCCCCGCGCCACTATTCGCTGCGGGAATTCCTTGATGCGCGCCGTATCAAGGAAGGTTCTCGATGAACCCCACACGTACGAACGCCCGTTCCTCCCGCCCCCGCCGGACCGAAGGCCCCGCTTACGGGACCACCGCCGGGTCGAGGCGGGGCGCCCGCTTCGACTCGCCCGCCCCGACCCGTTCGGGCGGGACGGGCCGCTCGGGCGGCCACGGCCGACGGCCGGCAGCGGTCCAGGGAGAGTTCGCCCTGCCGAAGACGATCACGCCCGCACTGCCCGCGGTCGAGGCGTTCGCCGACCTCGACATGCCCGCCCAGCTGTTGGCCACACTGACCGAGCAAGGCGTGAGCGTCCCGTTCCCGATCCAGGGCGCCACCCTGCCCAACACCCTCGCGGGCCGCGACGCCCTGGGACGCGGGCGCACCGGCTCCGGCAAGACCCTCGCCTTCGGCCTTGCCCTGTTGGCCCGCACCGCCGGTCAGCGCGCCGAGCCTCGCCAGCCGCTGGCCCTGGTCCTCGTGCCGACGCGGGAGCTGGCACAACAGGTGACCGACGCACTCACCCCCTACGCCCGCTCGGTGAGGCTGCGCCTGGCCACCGTCGTCGGCGGAATGTCGATCGGCAGGCAGGCCAACGCGCTGCGTGGCGGCGCCGAGGTCGTCGTGGCGACGCCGGGCCGGCTCAAGGACCTCATCGACCGCGGCGACTGCCGGCTCAACCAGGTCGCGATCACCGTCCTGGACGAGGCTGACCAGATGGCCGACATGGGCTTCATGCCCCAGGTCACCGCACTCCTCGACCAGGTACGCCCCGAGGGCCAGCGGATGCTGTTCTCCGCCACCCTCGACCGGAACGTCGACCGCCTGGTCCGCCGATACCTCACCGACCCCGTCGTCCACTCCGTCGACCCGTCCGCCGGCGCGGTCACCACGATGGAGCACCACGTGCTGCACGTCCACGGCGCCGACAAGCACCGGACGACGACGGAGATCGCGGCCCGTGAAGGCAGGGTGATCATGTTCCTGGACACCAAGCACGCCGTCGACCGGCTGACCCAGGACCTGCTGGACAGCGGGGTGCGGGCCGCCGCCCTGCACGGCGGGAAGTCACAGCCGCAGCGCACCCGGACCCTGGCCCAGTTCAAGACCGGGCACGTCACCGTGCTCGTGGCCACGAACGTCGCCGCCCGCGGCATCCACGTCGACGACCTCGACCTCGTCGTCAATATCGACCCGCCGACCGACCACAAGGACTACCTCCACCGCGGCGGCCGAACCGCGCGGGCCGGGGAATCCGGCAGCGTCGTCACCCTGGTCACCCCCAACCAGCGCCGGGACATGACGCGCCTGATGGCAGCGGCCGGCATCGTGCCCCAGACCACCCAGGTCCGCTCCGGCGATGAGGCACTCAGCCGGATCACCGGAGCACAAGCCCCCTCCGGCATTCCCGTGACGATCACCGCTCCGGCCCCCGAGCGGCGTCAGCGCAGCACGTCCTCACGCGGCCGGCGCAGCCCCGCTTCGGCTGCCCGGCGCATGACAGCGCGGCAGACCTCCTTCGGCGCGGCGGCGTAGAACTTCGTGATCAGGAAACTGACCCACCAATGCAGGAGGCACCTTTTGACGCTGGTTCAGACGCAGGCCCGCCCGGCGAGTGCCACCCCCGTACGCAGGACGGCGGCCGACGCCATGGACACCGGCGGACCGCAGGTCTGTGACGACATGACCGTCGAGGTCGCCCTGTCCGTCATGGCCAGCGCCCGTACTGGGCACCTGCTCGTCTGCGACAACGACGGCCTGTGCACCGGACTTCTCACCCAGGCCCAGTTCACCGCGGCCCGTGACAGCTCCAAGTACACCGACCGGATCCAGCTGCGCGACATCCTCGGCGACCGAGGACCGTTGACCCATCGCGTGACCACCATGGCCGAGGCCGAGCACACGATGCACTACGGCCAGGTCGATGCCCTGCCGGTCGTCGACGAACACGGCAGCGCTCCGGGTGTCCTCGCCGTTGCCCGCTGACCTGCCTCACTGCGGCAGAACCACCCCCCTCTTCGTTCCTCTCCCTGTGAGGCATTATGCGCTGTGTCATCGCCCGCTTCCCGTTCGACCTCACCAAGAGCGGCGTCCTTGAATCGATGAAGGGCGTCAAGCCCGAGCAGGCTTCCGGCGAGTCCGTGATCATCGGCCGCCGTACCTACCCGGTCAAGCAGGTCGGACAGGTCGTCACACGCCAGGACCGCCGCGACTTCAGCGCCGGCGAAGTCCTGCGGGCCATGACCCGGCTCGGCTTCACCTGCCGCGCCCTTCCGGCCGCCGCGCCCACCCGCGTCCTCAACCCGTTCCAACAGGCTTCCGCGATGCTCGGCGCCCCTGCGGCCGTCTGACGGACGAGCAGGCGCGAGCCGCCATCAGAGCAACGAGTGAGGGTCCGACCGGAACAAGCCGGTCGGACCCTCACCGCGTACCGAGGCATGGGCCGCCCCTCCCCCTGCGTCGCAGCGGTGAACACGGCGGAGAAATCGTTCAGGCGGGCCGAGTCCGCCAGAACCTCCGACACCCGCTGCCTCCAAACGGCCTCGGGAGCCAGCCGCCCTGTGATGACAGCACCACCGGCGACCACGGTCAGAGACATCTGATTGCTGCGCCAGGACTCCACCGGAGCGGCGACATCAACAAGCAGCTCGTCAACCTTCGACATGAGGCGTGTTGGCCCAGTCATGTGTTACGGGGCCTGCTGCGTGAGCGATGCGTGAGCGGACGTGCTGACATGACGCACGCGAGCTTGGACCGGACAACACATGACACGTCTCTGACCAGGTATTTCCGGACCCGCGAGGAAGCTGACGAAAGTCCCGGCAGGACCCTGCCGGGACTTTCAATCCGTTGGTTGTGGGTTCGAGTCCCACACGGCCTACCTGCAAGCCCCTGCTCAGCGCGCTGCTGAGCAGGGGCTGACGTTGTCTCAGGGGACAAGCCGGGCGCCTGCTGGCCCGCTGCTCGCCCGAACTGCAAACGATCACGACACGCAGAAGCCCCGCCCACCATCACGGTGACCGGGGCCGACGGTGCGCAGTCAACGACGGGCGCGCACAACGAGGGTCCCGATGTGGTCGGCCTTCGGCGCGTCGAGGACCTCGGCGTTCGCCTCGCGGAACCCGGCCCGGGTGAGCAGGCGCTCCCAGACCTGGGGCTTGTAGCTGTACCGGTAGGTGAACATGGCCTTCCCTGCGAAGCCGCCCTTGTACATGCCCTGCGGGCCGTAAGCGCCGGGGATGGCCGGCGGCTGGGAGAACACGAACGCGCCGCCGGGGGTAAGTCGCTCGTGGACGAGTGGGAACAGCTTGTCCGGGGCGGTGAACCAAGCGGCGCCGAAGATCGAGTAGATCGCGTCGTAGGTGTCCGTCGTGTCCGTCAGGTAGTCGAGAACCTCGCCGTGCACGAACTGGGCGTCGGTCTCTGCCCACCGCTCGCGGGTCTTGGCGACCATTACCGGAGACAGGTCCACCCCCGTGGCCTTGATGCCGCGCTGCGCGAGATGGGCGAGCGCGCGCCCGGTGCCGCACCCGATTTCGAGGACGGTGCTCGGGTCGCCGAGCAGCTCGGCGCCGGGGCCGTGGCCGGCGTACTGCGTCCAGTGGAAGACCGGCTCGGCGTCGGCCTTGAACGCGGACTCCGCGTAGGCGTCCCACAGTTCGGTTTCGGCGGCGATGTCGTGCAGTGCAGGCACAGGGGTTCCTTCGTGTGCGGACGGACAGCGGCCCCCGCCCGCCGGTGACGGCGGACGGGAGCCAGGGTAGGGGCGTCAGTGGCTGTCCGGGACCTTGTCGTCGCAGGGCGAGCAGTTCGCCCCGTCGATGGCCCACAGCTCCTCGTCGATTGCCCAGCCCTCGGACCGCAGGAAGTCACCCGTGCGCAGGCACAGGCCGTCGCTGCGGCGTTCGATGAAGGGCGCGTGGTGCTTGAACGCGCCGCCGTTGTAGAGGCGGCACATGCCCCACCAGACGGGCGTGTCGAGGATCAGCTGGTGTACGCCGATGTCCACGAGCTTGCCGACGCCGAGGTGCACGTTCGGGTTCTCGATCGATCCCATGACGTACATGACGGCGTTGCCGAGGATCCGCTCGGCCATGTCGCGGACCATGGTGTTGTCGCGGAGGAGCAGGGCAACCTCGCGGTCCCACAGGCTCATGCCGCTGTCGAAGATGTTCGTGGTCAGTTCCGTGATGTGCGGGGCGGCCGCGTTGAGAATGGCCTGGGGGTCGCGGGGCGCCGTCAGGCTGACGGTCTTGATGGCTGCTGTGCTCACGTGCCCTCCTACGCGTTGGATGGTGCGCGGGATTTACCGCCCCGCCCCGGTACCGACTGCCTGGAAGGTGCCCGGGGCGGGGGTTTGGCCCCTCGTCTCACTGGAGCTCCCCAGCGACAGCGGGACGAGGGAGTCAGTGGGGGCGGCCGTCGCCCTCGGCGTCGGCGGGCCCGAGGGCGAGGCACTGCGGGCGGACGGGGTGGTCGTGGCCACCCTTGGCGCACGCGGTCATCAACTTGCCGCCTGCGTCGCCGCAGCGTTCCCGGCGGCAATGGTGTCCCCGGTGGTTGCCCGCGCTGCGATGCCGGCCGACTGGGTCTCACGCAACCGGACCTTGAGACCCCCGACGTCGTAGCAGTCGATGCCGCGGCGCCGACAGGCGTAGCAGGCCGACACGTGGGCCATGAACGCGCGGTGCGCGGCGGTGCACGCGGCGTCCAAGTCGGCTTCCCCGCTTTCCTGTTCGGGTGCCTGCAGGGAGTGCGGTGGTCGCCTATCGTCCGCCATGTCGTCGCTCCTCGTAGCGTCGGCCACGCCCCCGGACCAGGTCGCTACGATCGCGGGGATTCCAACCGCTAACTGTCGAGACGCGGAGCGCTGGTTGCTTCCCGTGCGCGGGTATCCCCTTGATGGGCAGGCTCGTTGCCCCTTTCGTGCTCCACACTCGGCCGGGCAGGTACGACGGGAAGCTGATGACCGGATACGAACCACCAACCGCCCTCCCCCGCGCGCTGCTGGAAAGCCGGGATATGCAAACAGCCCTTGTCGCGCACGACTTCGGGGCGGTCTTCCAACTGGCCCGCAGCAGAGCGGGCATCAGCTACTCGAAGATCGCGGCCGAGTGCGACACCAAGCCCGAGCGGGTCGGAACTCTCGCGCGCGGCCACGGAAGCGTGACGACCTTCGAGAAGATCGTCAGGATCGCCGACGCGCTACGTATCCCGGGGCGCATGCTCGGCCTCGCCTCCCGTCCGTGGGAGGCGAGCGCATCTCCTGCCCCAAGTAGCACTACGGAAGACAGGGACGACGTGCGGCGCAGGACATTCCTTCAGGCAGGTTCGGGTGCAGGTCTAGCCGTGAGTCTGTCCGACCTTCACAGGCCCGCCAGCGGAAACCGACTGGGCAGGGACGAGCCCGACAGGTTACGGCGGCGCGCGGCCCGCCTGCGCCGTCTGGACGACGTGCTCGGCGGTGGCGACACCTACCGGGTGTACCTCGGCGAGTACCAGGCCACAAAGGCCAAGCTGCGGACATCCAGCTACTCCTCAGAGACCGGGCGCGGGCTGCTGTCCGTCCTTGCCGAACAGGCACAGCAAGCTGGGTGGGCCGCGTTCGACGGAGGGCGGGAAGCAGACGCCACCGGGCTGTACCGGGACAGCTACCAGGCCGCCACGGACGCCGGGGATACCGCTCTGGCTGGGAACGCGCTGGCGTTCCTCGCGTACCAAGCCGTGTCCGGGGACCGAAGGGCCGGCGTGGAAATCGCGGTCCGTTCCTGCGAGACCATCGGCCCGGACGTGCCGGCCGGTGTCCGTGCTCTGCTGTACGAGCGGAAGGCGTGGGCTTGCGCCGTGGCGGGCCTGGCCTCGCAGGCGGAGAGCGCGCTGGAGAGTGCCGAGGACGCGCTGCGCGACGCAGGCAGCGCACCCCAGCCCGACTGGGTGGCGTGGGTCGACCTCACGGAGCTACAAATCATGTCGGGACGCTGCTGGGCAGAACTGGACCGTCCGCTCCGTGCAGTCCCCCTGCTGGAAAAGGCGCTGGCCGGGTATGACGACGGCCACGCACGAGACAAGGCGCTGTATCTCTCGTGGCTTGCCGACGCGTATCTGAGCGGCGGGGAGGTCGAGCAGGCAGCGTCCACCGTAGGCCGCGCGCTGGACCTGTCCCACGGGGTGTCGTCCGTGCGCCCACGGCATCGCCTTGCGCCAGCCCTCAAACGTCTTACCGCCCACCGTGGGCTTCCGGCCGTGGACGCCGCATTGGCGAAGGCGGCCTGACTATTCGGGTTCGGAGCTGGACGCCACCCACCGCAGGCACGTCGCCGCGCCGGCCACGATGGGGACGGCGCTCACCTCTGGGCTGTCCCATGGATGGTGCTCCAGCAGGTGGGCTTCGAGGGCCGGATACCGGTCGGCGCGGGTCTTCATGAGGAGCTGCCACTCCTCGCCGGTGCCGAACTCTCCGTTGTGCCAGAACACGGACGTGACGGGGCCGATGATCTGCGCCCCGGCGGCCAGGCGCTCGCGCACGACGGACTGCGCGAGCTGAACGGCCTGTTCCCGGGTCTCAGTGGCGGTGGACACCTGCACAAGGTCAGTCATGGCCCGGAGCCTATCCAGGGCCCGGCTGACCCGTGACCGGCCGCACGGACCTCACCAGTGATTGAGTGGGGTCAGGCTTTCCAGCCGGCGTCGAGGCAGGCTTCGGTGAACGCGTCGGCGCCCATCTGCCAGGCGTCGGGCCCCGCTTCGGAGCCGCGCGCCAGGGCGGTGGCGTTCTCGGCGATGCGGTCTGTCCCGGATTCTTGCGCCCATTTGTTGACCTTGTCGGCCAGGTCGATACGGGCCTGCTCGGTCTGTGCGCCCTTGTAGTCCGTGGCGAAGTCGTCGCAGGCAAGCTTGGCGGCGTCGTCCAACTTGGCCTTGGCGGGGTCCGCGAGAGTCGGCCCGTGCTCATCGCCGCCGCTGAAGCATCCGGTGAGCGCGAGGAGTAGGGCCGCGGTGAGCGCGGCGGCCTGTCTGGTGTGCATGCTTCCCCTCAAGGACGTTGCGTGATGAGGGGGACATCTTCCGCCATGTCGGGTGTGTGTGTACGGGAGAATGGCGAAGGCCCCGACCGACTGGGTCAGGGCCTGGGGCGTATGTGCCGACGGTGTGTGGGCTGGTCGAACGGCGTTGAAGCGTCGCACTCGTTGATCTCGTCGGTCATATGCCCATGATCTCGTACGGCGGCCCCGCCGAGAGGGGGGATGTTCGCGGCGGGGCCAGTCCCAGGCGGTTACTTGCCGATGGTGACTTTGTCGTTGTCGAGGAGCGCCGTGTGCGTCGCCGAGGTGGCGATCAGCAGCGTGAGCAGCAGTCCCACGAACGGGCTCTCACCCTCCGGATTGGCGAGCGTCGCGACCCCCAGGAACGCGACCTCGATCGCCACGTACGCGACTGCGACCCACGGCTTCACCACGCCCTTGACCGCGGCGACGACGAACGGGATGGCGGCGCCGATGCTGAGCGTCACGATCGGCACGAGGATCCAGACGACCTTCGCGAGCGTCGATGCGAACATTCGCGGGCGGGCGTTGGGCATCGGGGTGTTGATGTACGGACTGGGCCCTGCGGGCTGGTACGGGTCGCTCATGATTCCCCCAACGGGTGTGGTGGCGTTGCTGGTTACGGGCAGGACTCTTCGATCTTCACCGTGCTGAAGTCGACGATGGTGTCCGTCGAATGCGACCCGGCGGCGGGGTCCTGCGCGCATACCTGCCAGTTCCGGTCCAAGAGCTGCATGCGGGCGGCTCCGGTCGCGTCGCTGGACGTGAGGCCGTAGAAGCCGGCGCCCTGGGCGGCGTCTTGGGCGGCCTGGAGAGTTTCGCCGGTGAGGTCGGGGAGTTCCGCGGTCTCGATCGTGCCTGCGTCCTCGGCGGTGTCGTCGGCCGGGGCGGGCTCGGCTTCAGGTGTGGCGGTCACGGTCTTCGCGGGCTTGTCAGCGGGGCTTTCGGTGCTGTCGGAGCACGCGGTGAGCGTGAGGAGTAAGCCGGCCGCAGCGGCGGTGATGGCGGCGCGGGTGTGGTCGCGGGTCATGGATTGTCCCCTCAAGTAGATCTACGAGCGGTCTTGGTGGGGGGTCGGTGAATCTATCGGTAGATGTGGGGTGTCGGGAGGGTTTCGCCGGAAGTGGCCCGACAGGCCGTCAGCGGTCGAGCCAGTGGGACGGCGGGGTACCACCCGCCGCGCATGGGGCAGTAGTTCAAAACGGGCTGTCCGAAGACGCAAAGGGCTTGAGCCAGGGCATGGACGTGGAGTCGCATCGGGTCTCCAGAAGGGGTGAAGGGATTGGACTACGGGTGGTCCATGCCGCTTCTACGGCCCCTTCTGAGGGGGCTTGACCTGCGTCAACACCGGATTCGTCGGTGGGCTCGTCCGCAGAGGAGAGGAGTGCTTCGACTTTCGCGCGCTCGACCCGGAGCGGCCGGTGACCTCGCCGATGCGGATGGACCTGTGGACAGTGAGACCAGCCGCGGTGAGGACCACGGCGCGGGTGGACACGATGGGCAGGAGGTCGACCCCGGCGGGCCCTGTCGGACGGTCTGACCACTCCACCGACTTCATCGCGGGGATGGACCGGTCCTGCCCTGCTTTGAGGCGTTCCAGAGCCTCTTCGAGCTGTTGGGGGGCGTCCTCCCTGAGTTTCATGCGGATGCGGTGGAGGATCACCGCGTGACGAGGCGGCGGTGTTCGAGGAGGGTGGCTACCGCGTAGCCGCCGCCACCGGCGAGGGTCAGGACCCAGTAGAGGCCGGGGGTGCCGAGGGAGAGTGCGGCCGTGGAGATCAGGGCGAGCCAGGTGCCGAGGCCGTAGTGCAGGACGTTGCGGCGTACGGCGCCCTCGGCGATGTAGATCAGGCCGACCATGAGGCCGGAGCCGGCGGGCCAGAGCATGTCGGCCAGGTCGGGTGTGTCGGTGAGGGAAGTGAGGCCGGTGATGGTCAGGAACAGGGCGGCGAAGGCCACGATCCAGGAGAGGCCGAGGAGTCGGCCGCTGAGTATCTCCGGGCCGGTGGCGTCGCGTTGGGCCCGGAGGGCGGCGATGGTGGCCAGGACGGTGCCGGTCGCGAGGCCGGTGCCGAGCAGTGCCATGGGGAGCCAACTGGGCATGTCCAGTAAGGGGGTTGCGCCCCCGGAGAGTGCGGCACTGCCGTGGCCGAAGACGTAGGCGAGTCCGAAACTGACGTAGACCGCGGTGTTGTTGATCCGGTCGTCGGTGCGGGGGGCGGTGGGGGCGGGCAGGGTGATGGTCATGAGGGGGGTGTCTCCTGGGCAGAGGCGCGGGTTCGCACAAGCTGGGGGAGGCGAGGTTCGGTCGGGGTGGTCATGCCTCGTGCGGGTCCGGGACGATGATGACTTTGCCGAGTACGGTGCGGGATTCGGCGAGTGTGAGGGCGGTGGCGGCGTCGGACAGGGGGATGCGGGCGGCGATCTGGGGGACCAGGTGGCCGGCGGCGACCAGGTTCAGTACCTGGGTGAGGTCTTCGTTGAGCCGGGCCTGCCACTTGGTGCGGCGCTTGCCGGCCCAGTAGTTGTAGAAGTGCGCGCTGCGGCCGTTGGGCAGGGCGTTCCAGGTGGCGAGGCGGGCGAAGGATGTGAGTACGGGCAGGCGTGAGTTGCCGGTGTCGTTCTTGGTGGCGGCGGTGCCGTAGGAGACGAGGGTGCCGCCCTTGCGGAGCAGTTGCCAGGACTGTTCGAGTGCGGGTCCGCCGACGTGGTCGAAGACGGCGTCGACGCCGTTGGGGGCGAGGTCGGTGATCCGCTGGTACATGTGCGGGTCGTGGTAGTCGACCGGGGTGGCGCCGAGGGTGCGGACGGTGGTGTGGTGGCGGGGGGATGCCGTGCCGATGACGGTGATGCCGGCGTGCCGGGCGAGCTGGACGAGGGTGGAGCCGACGCCGCCGTTGGCGCCCAGGACCACGATGGTGGCGCCGGTGGGGACCTTCGCGATCCGGTGGAGCATCTGCCAGGCGGTGATCCCGTTGACCAGGACGGTCTCCGCGTCGGCCGGGTCCACGCCGTCCGGCACCGGCATCAGCCCCGCGGCGTCGACCAGCAGCCGGCCGGCCCACGCGCCGGTCTTGGTGACCGCCGCGAACCGCTGCCCCACCAGCCCCGCGTCCACACCCGGCCCCGTCGCCGTCACGATGCCCACCACGTCGTACCCGAGAACGAACGGGAACGGCGGCTGGTCGTAGTACTTCCCGCGCCGCATCTGCTGCTCCGCGAACGCGACCCCTGTCGCCTCCATCCGCAGCACGACCTGACCCGCCGCCGGCTCCGGAAGCTCACGCGTCCGGACCACAAGACCCTCCGGCTCAACCACCCCAGGCACGACGATCTCGGTGACACTGCTCGTAACGGTGCTGCCGGTAACGGTGCTGGTGCTCATGATGGGTTCCTGTTCGCTCGACCTTGCTAACGATCGTAAGGCTACGACTGTTAGTCAAGCGGGCGCAAGAGGGCAGCGCCTATAAGTTTTGCGCTGTAAGGTAACGGCATGGCAGAGGACACATCAGCGACACACCCCCGCGTTCGCAACCGCCGCGGGGAGGGCGCTCGACTGCGCGAAGAGATCGTGGCGGCGGCGGTCGGCCTGCTTGAGGAGACCGGCGACGAAAGCGCCATCACGCTGCGCTCCGTCGCGCGCCGGGTCGGGATCGCCGCCCCGTCGATCTACCGCCACTTCCCGGACCAGCCCGCGATCATGCTGGCGGTGGTGCGTGGCGCCTTCACGGATCTGGATGAATGGCTGCGCACCGCCGTGGACGCCGCGGGCGACGAACCCCGCGCCCGGCTGATGGCTTTGTGCCGCGGCTACCTGGAGTTCGCCCTCGCCCATCCCGGGCGCTACCGCATCATGTTCGGGGGGCTCTGGAACCCTGATCTGAACGCCAGTTCAGTGACCGAGGAGGACGTGGCGACGCTCGGCGAGGCGAGCATGCGGCGACTCGCCGAGGGCCTTGAGGGCTGCGTCACCGCCGGCGTCGCGACCAGCACCGACCTGCCCGCCGACGCGGTCGCGCTGTGGCTCGGACTGCACGGTCTCGCTCACCAGCGGGCGGTTTCCCCCTCGTTCCGCTGGCCGCCGGACATCGCCGAACGTGTCATCACCTCGCTCGCGCACTTCACGGACTGATCGAGACGGACTGATCGAGACGGGTTGATCGAGACGGGCTGATCGAGCGCGAGCGGTACGTGACCGCGGCCGCGCCCACGCGGCACCGCCCGCCACGCGCCCGGGTCGGGGGACC
>NZ_JBHUUW010000013.1:0-179698 GCF_042670825.1 Streptomyces sp. NPDC057137
GGATCCTCCCGGTGGCCCGCACGGTCGCGTCGTGCGCGGTCAGCCGGCGGGCAGATGCCGCGCCCGTGTCTCCCGCCCCCGCAGCCTCGGCGTGAACGTCGCGTGGAAGATCGTGGACGCCGCCCCGACGGCGGCGGCCCCGGCACTCAGCACGGACGGCTCCACCTCGACCCGGCGCAGCCGCCGGGCGGTCGGGAACTCGTTGACCGTACGGGCGATCTCGGCCAGGTAGAAGTCGGCGACGTCGTCCGTGAAGAAGGGCCCGCCGAGGACGATCAGATCGATGTCCAGCAGGTCGATCAGCCCCAGCGCGCCCCGCCCGACCGCCTGGGCCACCTCGCGTACGGCCGCTGCCGCCGCCCGGTCGCCGGCGGCCGCCGCCCGGCCCACCGCCAGATACGCGGCGGTGCTCCCGCTCGTCGTGGGCACCGGGCGCAGACCGCCGCGCGCCGCCAGGTCGGGCACGGACACCGGCGGATTGCACTCGGGCAGGATCTCGGGACGGCCGTCCTTGTCCACCCGCCCCAGCGCGATGGCGCAGAGCTGGCCGAACTCGCCCGCGTTCGAGCTGACGCCCCGGTAGATGTCGCCGTTCAGATAGAGGCCGGTGCCCACGCCCGTACCGAGGTAGAGATACGCGAAGTCCCTGGCCCGCCGGTCACGGCCGATCCAGCGCTCGCCCGCCGCGGCGGCCGTCGAGTCCTTCTCCATGATGACCGGGCACGGGAAGTGGTCCTTGAGGAGATACAGCAGCGGAAGATCACCCCAGGCCGACATCAGGGGCGGTCCCAGGACGGTCCCGGACGCGATGTCCACCGGCCCCGGCACCGCGACCCCGATGCCGAGGAATCCCTCGGGCCGTACGTCCCCGCCCGCCTCGGCCAGCGTCTCGCGGCCCAGCGCCGCCACCCGCTCCACGAACTCCGCCGGATCGGTGTCCGCGCTGACGGACCGGGTGCGGGTGCACACGATCGCCCCGTCGAGGTCGATCACGACCGCCGTCAGCAGCTCGGGATCGATATGGATCCCGAGCGCGTGCGCGGCGGCCCCGCGCAGCCGTACCGGCGTACGCGGCTTGCCCGACGTGGCGCGCAGCTGCGCGTCCTCGATCAGGATGCCCCGGTCGAGCAGGGACCGGGCGATCCGGGACACCGACTGCTGGGTGAGACCGGTGCGGTGGGCGATCTCGCCGCGCGTGATGGTGCCGGACAGCCGGACGGTCTCGATGACCACGCACTCGTTGAACGACCCCAGGTCGATCTGGTTGACGCCGCTCCAGGTGTGACCTCGCGCCGAGCTGTCCGTCGGGTGCTCGGCCCGCAGATGGCCCGCCACGTTCTCGCGCAGCCAGCGCACACCGCGGTACGGGTCGTCGGCGCGCCCCGCCGCGTACCGCTCCAGTTCGGCGGCCAGGTCGAGATAGACACGCCGCGAGGACTCCGGATGGCTGGTGCTGTCGAGGGCGATCATGGCCCGGAGGAACGTGCGCCAGGTGGCGCGCGCGGGGATGTGATGGCGTGTCATCTTGCCTGTGGCGCCGGGCGGTTGGAAGACCTCGGTGGCCGGGGCGGGGTCGCTCCCGGGGGCGTCGTCCCACAGGGTGATCGCGTGCAGGGCGAGATCGGGATGCCGTCGGCTCGCCTGCGCGAGATAGCCGGCCAGCGCCCGGTCGGACGCGATGACGTCCGGGCGGTGCGGGGAGTCCGGGCCGGGTGGCCAGTTCCCTGTGCCCGCGCCGGGTCGGGCGGTGGAGCCGGAGCCCGAGCCGTCCGCGGGACCGGTGGCCGTTGACGGGCGCTGCCCGGGGTCGGCGCCGGAGGCGCCGCTCGTGCCGACCCCGTGGGCGGGGTTCCGGCACGGTCCGCCGGGCGCGGTCACGCCGGCCGAGCCCTCCGCCGGGTCGGTGGTCGAGTCCCCGCAGGTGCTGCTCGCCGCGTCGCGCTCGGCGTCCGCGCCGGGCCGACCGGCTCCGGTACCGGCGTGCCCACCGGGCCGGGTGGCGGAGCCGGGGACGACGGCCGCCGGGCGGCCGTCGTCCCCGGTGCTTCCGTCAGGGGTGGGGCTCGCCGCCTGCTCCGTCTCCGCGCTCGCGCCGGACCCCGACCGGTGGACCCGTCCCGCGCCGGGACCGGGCCCGGTGGGGGGCCCCGGATCCGGGTCGCCGGTCGGCCCGGGACCCCGGCGCCGCGTCGATGCCAGCGCCGCGTCCAGAGAGCGGTCGAGGCCCGCCAGGACGTCCGCCCCTATCACCGTGCCCGCCCTGGCCGGGGTGCTCGGGACCAGGCGGGTGCCCGCCAGGAGGACCCCGCGCAGCGCGTCCGCGTAGAGGCCCATCACCCACACGTCGGCGCCCGGCAGCGGTGGGCGGGTCGGGACGGACGGGGACACCGGCTCGTCGGGGACCAGCCGCCAGCGGCGGCGGATGCCGGCGACCGTGGCGTGCGAGAGGCCCAACTCCCGTGCCACCGCGCGCGACGCGCCGCTGCCGCCGGGGGCGAGCAGCGTACGCGTCACGACCTCGGCCTCGTCGACCGTCGCCGGTCTGCCGGTCCGGGGCCGGTGTTCGAGACCGTCGATGCCCGCGCTCGTCCAGCGCTGGCGCCAGCTGCCGACGGTCTGCCGCGACACCCCGAGCCGGCGCGAGATTTCCGCGTCGCGCAGCCCGTCGGCCGCCAGCAGTACGACACCGGCCCGGGTGGCGAGCGGGCCGCCCTCGTCGGCCCAACGGCGCAGCACGGCGCGGAGTTCGGGGGAGAGCGCGCCGTCGCCCGGTCGGGTGTCGGACGGTCGGGTGTCGGACGGTCGGGTGTCAGACACCGGGGACGCCCCTCGGACCCGCACCGCGCACCAGCCGCAGGGTCAGGATCTGGAAGGGCCGCAGCGTCAGCGCCACCGACCGGCCGGTGTGCGCGTGGACGGCGAGTGTGTCCTCCAGGAGGTCCGTCTCGCGCACGGCGGTGAACGGGAAGCCGGCGGTCAGTGTCGTACGGGCCCGGCCGCCCCGTGACTCGTACAGCCGGACCACGACATCACCCGACCGGTCGTCGGCGAGCTTCACCGCCTCGACCACGACGTCCGGACCGGCCACGCTCACCAGCGGCTCCACCGGCCCGGCCGCCGGGCCCGGCCGCAGCGGGAGGTTGAGGGCGTAGCCCTCCGAGATCGCGTCACCGACATCGGCGCCGGGCCGCAGCGTGTGCCGGAAGTGCTGCGGCCCGCGGTCGGCGTGCGGGTCGGGGCTGTGCGCGGCGCGCAGCAACGAGAGCCGTACGAGCGTGGTGGTCCCGGCGTCCGCGCGGGTCCGGCGCGACACGTCGTAGCCGTACGTGGCGTCCGAGGCGAGTGCCACGCCCCAGCCGTGCTCGCCGACATGGATCCAGCGGTGCGCCCACTGCTCGTAACGGGCCGCGTCCCAGCTGGTGTTCTCGTGCGTGGGACGCTCGACATGGCCGTACTGGATCTCGCCGCGGCTGTTCTCGGCGTGCACGTCCAGCGGCCAGACGGCCTTGAGGAGCGTGTCCTGTTCCCGCCAGTCGACGTCGGTGTCGATGGTCAGCGCGCGGCTGCCGGCCGTCAGCGTCAGGCGCTGCGTGATGGTGGACCTGCCGGTGCCGCGCTCCACCCGTACCCGCGCCAACAGCGGTCCCTCGTCGGTCACTTCGACCGACGAGGCGACGTCGAGATCGCGGTGCGTGTCGGGACGCGGTGCGTCGAGCCCGGTCGCGCTCCACAACGCCGGGTCGTCCCGGTGCAGTTGGAGCAGATTGCCCGCGACGCCGGGTGCGATGGCCTCGCGGTCCGCCGTCAGGTCGAGCGCGGAGCGTACGAGCCCCGCCGAGTCGACGTGGATCCGCAGCAGCCCGTTGTCCAGCAGATGCCCGCCGCCCCGTTCGGGGCCGGCGGCGGTGACGGTCACCGGCGCCGTGCCGTCGAGCGGCAGCCCGGCCGTACCCCGGCCGAGCGCGGGAGCCTCGGCCAGCACGGCGAGCCGCCCGCCGGACAGCGGCTGGCCCGCGCCCGCCGCGCCCGGCTCCGTCAGCCGGTCCTGGTCGAGCACGACCACCTCGCGGCGGGCGCGCGGCCCGGCGTTGAGGACCGTCGCCCCGTCCGGCCCGCCCGCCGCCCGCCGGATCAGGCTCTCCAGCCTGCGGTGGATCGCGCGGTACGTCTGCTCGGCCTCCTCGTGCACCCAGGCGATGGCGCCGCCCGGCAGGATGTCCCGGCTCTGGTGCAGCAGGACCCGCTTCCACAGGGCGTCCAGCTCCTCGTACGGGTAGGGCACCCCGTCCCGTACGGCCGCCGTCGCCGACCACAACTCGGCCTCGCGCAGCAGGGATTCACTCCGGCGGTTGCCCCGCTTGGTGCGGGCCTGGCTGGTGTACGAGCCGTGCTGCGTCTGCGCGTACAGCTCGCCGCGCCACACCGGGGCGTGCGGGTACTCGTCGAGCGCGTCCCGGAAGAAGTGCGCGGGGTGCTGGATCTCGACCCGGGGCGAACCCTCCAGATCGGCCAGCCTGCGGGCGCGTTCCAACGTCTCGCGGGTGGGGCCTTCGCCCTCGCGGTCCGCGTCGTGGTCGGAACCCTCGGAACCGTCGGAGTGGTCGGGGGCGTCGGAGCCGACGGGCCCCTGGCCGAACGGCATCAGCGAGCGGCTGCCGCCGCCCTTGTCCGCGTACGCCGCGACCGCGTCGGCCAACTCGGGCCCCGTGAGCGCCGCGTGGCGCGGACCGGCGGGCGGGCAGTGGGTGAAGATCCGGCTGCCGTCGGCGCCCTCCCACCAGAACGTGTGGTGCGGAAGGGAGTTGGCGTCCCGCTCGGCGAGCGTGTGACCGAGCAGCCAGCGCGCCCCTGCCAGCACGGCGAGTTGGGGGAGAGCGGCACTCATGCCACCGGGCCCGGGCAGCCAGACACCGTCGGGGCCCAGGCCCAGCTCGTCCCGGTAGAAGCGTCTGCCGAACGTGAACTGCCGTGCCAGCGACTCCCCGCCGGGGAGATTGAGGTCCGGCTCCACCCACATGCCGCCCACCGGGACCCAGTTGCCCCGTGCGACGGCCTTGCGTATCCGCTCGAAGACATGCGGGTGCTGGTCCTTCATCCAGGCGTGCTGCTGTGCTCCCGGCGCGGCGAACACCAGCTCCGGGTACTCGTCGGCGAGCGTGGCCACGCTGCTGAAGGCGCGGGCACTCGCGCGCACGCTCTCGCGCATCGGCCGCAGCCGGGCGGATCCGGAGCGCGTGTGCCCGACGGCGGCGACGGTGTGCGCGGACTCGTACGCCCGGCGGGCCAGCACCGGCGCGAGGATGCCCCGCGCGTCGGCGGCCGTCCCCGGGATGTCACGGGGGTCGACGGCGTCGACGGCCCGGTCCAGTGCCCGCAGGATCTCGTGGCGGCGCGGCAGTTCGGCGGGGAGCGCGCGCATCAGGCTGTCCAGGACATCGATGTCATGGATGAGCTGCCAGATGTTCTCGTCGCGTACGGCGAGATCCGCGCGGAGCAGCTGGTGGAGGGGTTCGTCGCCGGCGGTGACCGGGTCGCCGAAGTGGGCCCCGGCGCCAGTGGCCGGGTCGATCGCCGGATTGGCCGCGGCCTCGACGAGCAGCCGTACGGGCTCGCCGCCGCGCGCCTGCGTCGCGACGGTCACGGTCCTGTTGTGCGGGTGCAGGCCCTGGAGCGGTGTGCCGTGCTCGTCGTGGACCAGCCCCTCGGCGCGGTCGCCGCCGAGGTCGATGACCGCCTCCACGCGGCGGCCGGCCCAGCGCTCGGGCACGTCGGCGCTGAAGCGGAACCAACTGGTGGACCAGGGGCCGCCGCCCCATGTCTCGCCCACGACGAACGGCGTGTACCCGGCGCGGAGCGCCACGTCGACGGGCACCGGCTCGCCCGGGATGTGCCAGGCCCCGACCTCCATGGGAAGCCGCCCGGTGTACAGCGCGGGGCGCAGCCGACGGTCGAGGAAATGCGCTGTTCGCGCCTCTCCGGACTTCCTTCGGTCATGCATGGGCGGCCCTCCCTGTCCAGCCAGTAACCGCCATGTAAAACCAAGAGTGTTATCAAGTCAACGCCTGTCCCGATTACTTCTGAGTTCCTGGTGGTGGGGGCTCTGCGATTGATTTGTCAGTCGAATTCCCGCCCGTAAAGTTCCCCTCCTGGACATTAATTGCCCTGACGAATCGGGAAACGGAGAACCATGGGAAACCGTGCGAGAAGCGCGGGAGATGCGCGCATAAGAACGGCAGGAAGGCCGCCGCCTTCCTGCCGTTCGTGTGGGGGGTGGGGGCCGTCGGGCCCCCCGCCGGGAGACTACGGCCGTACGGCCTCCGGCCTCGCGCAATCGCTGCGCACCGGCAGCCAGACACCGTCGCGCGCTGCGTCGAGCAGCGTCAGCATGACGTCCAGGACATGGCGCGCGAGTTCGCCGGACGCCCGGTGCGGCCGGTCCTCGGTGAGCGCGGTCGCCAGATCGGCGAGACCGGTGCCGCGCCCGGCGTCCCGGTAGCCGCCCGACACCGCAAGCCGCTCCCACTCGCCGCCGGCCCGGTGCAGCTCCACCGGCCCGTCGAAACCGTTGGGATCGGGCATGGACAGCGAGCCCTCCGTGCCGTGCACCTCGATGCGGGGCAACCGGGCCGCGTGGATGTCGAAGCTCATGACCAGCGTGGTCAGCGCCCCGCCCGCGTGCTCCAGGAGTCCGGTGACATGGGTGTCCACCTCGGCGTCGAAGTGCTCCCCGGCGCGCGGTCCGCTGCCGATGGTCCGCTCGGCGCGCGGTTTGGACGCGGCCCCGGTGACCCGGCTGACGGGCCCGAGGAGATGGACGAGCGCGGAGAGGTAGTACGGGCCCATGTCGAGCAGCGGCCCGCCGCCGGGCCGGTAGTAGAACTCGGGGGCGGGATGCCACCTTTCGTGCCCGGCGGTGGTCATGAACGCCGTGGCGGCGACCGGGGCGCCGATGAGCCCGTCGTCCACCGCCGCGCGCGCGGTCTGCACGCCCGTACCGAGCACGGTGTCGGGGGCGCAGCCGATCCGCAGTCCCCGGCTCTCCGCCGCCGCGAGCAGACCGTCGGCCTCCTCGCGTGTCATGGCCAGCGGCTTCTCGCCGTACACATGCTTTCCCGCGTCGAGCGCGGCGCGCGCCACCTCGGCGTGTACGGCGGGCAGCGTCAGGTTCAGTACGGCGTCGACGTCGGGGCGCCCGACCAGCTCGGCGACCGTGGCGGCGACGGCGACCCCAGGCACCCGCGCGGCCACGGCCTCGGCGCGGGCCGGGTCGAGGTCCGTCACGGCGGTGAGCCGTACGTCGTCCAGCTGTTCCAGCGTCTTCACATACTCGCCGCTGATCTTGCCCGCGCCGACCATGCCGATCCTCAGCGGCTCGCCCACAGCGGTCCCCTTCCGGTCGGCGCGCGCCGGGAGCGGGGGCCGGGCGGCGGGCCCGATGCGGTGGCTGTCACGGTCGTTGCACGCTCCCGTCGGTGTTGCGCAGCAGGGCCCAGCGGTCGTGCTCCAGCGGCTCGGGCACCGGATGTCTGCGCGCCGCCGCCTCGTCGAAGTCGACGCCGTGGCCGGGCCTCTCGTGCGGGGACAGCGCGCCGTCGTTCGCCACGACCGTACCGGGGAAGACGTCGAGCACGGCGGGCTTGAAGACCGCGGCCTCCTGCACACCGAAGGCGTGGCTGCTGATGTTCATGGCGAGCGTGGCGGCCTGGGCGACGGGGCTGACGTCGGCGGGGCCGTGCGGCGCGAGCCGTACGCCGCGCAGTTCGCAGTAGGCGGCGAGCTTGCGGGCGGGGGTGAGACCGCCGAGCGTGGGGACCCGGATCCGGGCGAAGTCGATGGCGGGGCCGTCGAGCAGCGGCAGGAACTGGCCGACGTCGTGGAAGAGTTCGCCCACGGCGAGCGGTACGGGGGAGCCGGCGCGCAGCGCGGCGAAGTGGCGCGCGTCCTCCGGGGCGAGCACGTCCTCCACGAAGTACAGCCCGGCGTCCTCGACCCGGCGCAGGAAGTCCCGGGCCTGCCGGGGGTCGAGGCGTTCGTGTACGTCGTGCAGCAACTCGACCTCGTCGCCGACCTGTTCGCGTACCGCTGTCAGGACGCGCGGCACGGTCCGTACGTACGCGGCGGAGTCCCACGGCACCGAACGGGTGCGCAGCGCGTGGGCGTCGGCGGAGCCCGTGGCGCCGGTGCCGTAGGTGTCGGAGCCGGGCACGGACGCCTGGACGCGGACATGGCGGTAGCCGCGCTCGCGCGCCGCCACGACCTTGTCGGCGATCTCGTCGGCGCTGTCGCCGCTGACATGGGTGTAGGCCTCGGCGTGGGTACGGACCCGGCCGCCGAACAGCGAGTACAGGGGCGCGCCCAGGCGTTTGGCCTTGAGGTCCCACAGGGCGACGTCGATTCCGCCCAGCGCGTTGCCGGTGACCGAACCGCCGCGCCAGTAGGCGCTGTTGAGCAGCAGCCGGTGGATGTCGTCGATGTCGTCGGGATCGCGTCCGACGAGCATGGGGGCCAGATAGTCGTCGAGCACGGACCGTACGGCGAGGGTGCGTTGCGGGTCGCTCGCGCAGCCGAGGCCGTAGAGCCCCGGTTCGTTGGTCTCGACGCGGACGATGAGATGGGGGCAGCCGTGCGGTGCGGTGAGGAAGGTGGAGACGGCCGTGATGCGGATCTTCGCACCGCGTTCCTCGACCCAGGGAGCGGGGGCGAGGATGTCGGAGCGGGCATCAGGCTGAGCCATTCGAACTCCAGCGTACAGATAGCAGGATGATGTACTGCTATCCGAACGTAGAGAGAGCGTCTTTAATTTGTCAATGACTCTACCAAATATGGGTCGAACAGTCTTCAGTGCTGTCCGAGCCGTTTGAGGAGGGTCCGCAGCGAATGTGCGGCCTCCGTGACGGCTCCGGCGATCTCCTGTGCGCGGGCGTCGTCCATGCGGCTCTTGGGGGCCGAACAGCTGATCGCGTCGCCGCCGCCGTGCCCGGTGCCGAGCGCCACGGCCACGCACCGGATGTCCACGGAGTTCTCGCCGTCGTCCATCGCCCAGCCCTGCAGCCGCGCCTCGGCGAGCTGGCGGATCAGCTCGTCGGGATCGGTCACGGTGTCGGGCGTGAGCCGGGCCAGCGGCCAGTCCAGCCGGCGCTGCACCTCGGCCGCGTCGTACTGCGACAGCATCGCCTTGCCGAGGGCCGTGGCGTGCGCCGGCAGCCGGCGGCCCACCGCCGAGTACATCCGCAGGGCGTGCCGTGACTCGCGTTTGGCCAGGTAGACGACGTCCGTCCCGTCCAGCCTGCCCAGGTGCACCGACTCGCCGGTCTCCTCGGCGAGCGCGTCGAGCACCGGTCCGGCGAGGCTGGCGACGTCGTCGCCCTCCAGATAGGCCGTGCCCGTCAGCAGGGCCTTGAGGCCGAGGCTGTAGCGGGTGCCCGAGGCGTCCAGGTCCACCCAGCGCCGCGCCTCCATCGTCCGCAGGATCGCGTGCAGGCTGCTTTTGGGCACGGCCATCGCGCTCGCCATCTCGGCGAGCGAGAGCCGGGCACCCTCGGTGCCGAGCAGTTCGAGCACTTCGAGCACCCGAGCCGCGGACTTGACCTCCTCGGGCTTACGCCCTCGCGCTGCTGCTGCCACCGATTCCACGGAACCTCCGCTCCCCGCACCGGCGCCCCTCGGCGATCCGGTCAGCACGATTCTCGACGTGCGTCTTGACGCTATATCACCGCAACCATAAGTTCAGTCACTCCAACGTCATTCGGCCTTCTGAACGGGTTGATTCTTAGGTAGGGGCCATGCGCATACCTTTCGCACGGAATGTCCGGCTCGTGGCTCTGGCCGCGACCACCGCGCTCACACTCACCACCCTCTCCGCCTGCGGCGGCTCGGACTCCGGCTCGGACTCCAAGTCGCTGGAGATGTGGACCTTCAAGCAGTCCCATGTCGGTGCCCTGCGCGCGGCGGCCACCGAGTTCAAGAAGGAGACCGGCATCTCGGTCAAGGTCGAGGTGTACACACCCGACGACGCCTACACCACCAAGGTGCAGAGCGCGGCCAAGACCGGCGGCCTCCCCGATGTCCTCGAAGTGCACTCCGACGGTGAGGACTTCGTCCTCGGCGCGGCCGGCGTCACCGCCGACCTCCAGGACCAGATCCCGGACGACTGGAGCGGCCGCTTCCAGGAGGCGATCAAGGGCTCCGGCACCGTCACCCCGCAGAAGTTCAAGGAGTCGCAGGCCAAGGACTCCACGTTCAAGGGCGTCGAGGAGGGCCAGCGCTTCAGCGTGCCCCTGACCGCCGGCACGTTCGGCATCGTCTACGCCAACAAGCAGAAGCTGGCCGACGCCGGCATCACCAAGGCCCCGACCACCTGGGAGGAGTTCCTGGCGGCGGTCCAGGCCACCCACCACAAGGACCCCAAGACGGGCGGGATCAGCCTCGGTCTGAAGGTCAAGTCGACCGGACTGACCTGGGTGCTCCAGCCGCTGGCGTTCGCCCAGCTCGGCAAGCAGCCGTACTGGGACCTCTTCGGCAAGGACAAGGCCACCGACTTCGGCTCGGCCAACGGCACCAAGGTTCTGAGCATGTACGACCAGCTCACCCCGTACTGGATGCCGGGCTCCCAGACACTCAGCATCGACGAGGCCGACCAGGCGTTCGCCCAGGGCAAGTCGGCCTTCGCCGTCGGCGGCACCTTCACCCTCGCCTTCCTCCAGCAGAACGACATGAAGGCCGACGACGTACTCGCCTTCGGACTGCCCGCACCGAAGGACGGCGCCGTACCCGACCGGGCGCTCGGCCCGCTCGCGCTGACCGGACTGAGCCTCACCGCCACCAGCGAGCAGCCCGAGAACGCCAAGAAGTGGATGGAGTTCCTCTCCGGCACCGACGTCGCCGCCCGGTTCGCCAAGGACTCGGCCGACCTGCCCGCCACCGAACTGGGCGCCGACTCCGCGAAAGTCCTCGGCCCCGCGCTGACCTCCATGATGGAGAGCTTCGACGGCACCGAGGAGACCACCTACGACCCGAGCGACAACTCCTTCCGCCCGCCGGGCTACGACCAGGACGTGGCCGGTGAGATCGTCACCGATCTGAGCCCGCTCGGCCGGGACACACCGGCGCAGACGGGAGCCAAGCTCCGCGAACTCAACAGCAACTACTGGGCGACCCAGTGACCACAGCACCTCGGCCCACCACGGTGGGGGAGGCCGGGAGCGTCGGCAAGAGCCGTACGCTCCCGGCCGGGGCGGCGGACACCGCCCCCGGCCCCGGCAAGCGGCCCTGGCGCCGCAAGTTCGGCGGCGAGGCCCTCTCCGGATATCTGTTCGTCGCCCCCGCGGTGGTCCTCTTCGCCGTCATGGGCCTGTACACCGTCGGTTACGGCTTCCTGCTGAGCTTCGCGTCCTGGAACGGCTTCATGCCGCACTGGACCTGGGTCGGCCTGGACAACTACGCCGACCTGCTCTGGCGCAGCCCCGTCTACGCGCCACGCGTGCGCAGCGCGGGACTCAACACCCTCTGGGTGATGATCGCCGTACCGGCGCTGACGGTCATGGTGTCGTTTCCGCTGGCCATCCTGCTCAACCAGGCACGCAGGATGCAGGCCGTCCTGCGCTCGGTCTTCTTCCTGCCGTACGTCACCAGCGGTATCGCCGTCTTCTTCGCCTGGCAGTACATCCTCCAGCCCGACGGCGCCGTCAACCTGCTGCTCGGCCAGCTCGGACTCGGCTCGCTCCAGCAGCCCCAGGGCTGGCTCGGCAACCCCGACACCGCGCTGCCCACACTGATCGTGGTGACCGTGTGGGGCGCCGTGCCCGTGTCCATGCTGCTGTATCTGACCGGGCTCCAGTCCATAGACCGCAGCCTGCTGGAAGCGGCGCAGCTCGACGGCGCCGGCTGGTGGCGGACGAACGCGTCGGTCGTCTGGCCGCTGCTGCGCCCCATCACGGCCATCGTCGTCCTGCTCAATCTGCGCGAGTCGCTCCAGGGCTTCCAGACCTTCCTGGTGATGACCAACGGCGGACCGGGCGACCACACCAATGTGCTGGGCCTGGAGGCGTACAGCCTGGCCTTCCTGAAACAGCTCCGTCCCACCCTGGGGCTCGCCAGCGCACTCGGCTGGCTGCTGTTCGCCGCCGCCCTGGTACTGGCCCTGATCAATCTGCGAGCGCTGCGGAGCAAGACATGACCTCGATCCCCGTGGCGGACAAGCGCGCCCACGCGACCGCACACCCCGACAAGTCCGACAGGCCGGCCAAGCGGCCGGGCGAGAGCAGGGCCCGCGGGCGCCGGACCCTGGCGCGCGTCGTCGTCGGTCTGCTGCTCGCCGGATACGGACTGGTCAGCGTCTACCCGTTCCTCTGGATGGTGTCGGCCGCGTTCAAGGACCAGCTGGAGGTGGTCAGCGGCGGTCATCTGATCCCGAAGAACCCCACCTTCGACACCCTGATCGACACCTGGAACAAGCTCCACTTCTTCGACTTCTTCCTCAACAGCCTGCTGGTCACCCTCTACACCGTGGTCCTCACGCTGGTGATCTACGCGGCGGCCGGCTACGCCTTCGCCGTGCTGCGCTTCCCCGGCCGCACCTTCCTGCAGCGGCTGTTCATCTCCCTGCTCTTCGTGCCCGGCGTGACGGTGATGCTGCCGATCGTGCTGCTGGAGAACGAGATGGGCATCCTCGGCACCCATTGGGGACTGGTGCTGCCCTTCGTCAACGGCGGTGCCCCGCTGTCGATCCTGCTGATGACCGGGGCGTTCAGCACCATCCCGGCCGAACTGCGCGACTCCGCGCGCGTCGACGGCGCGAGTGAGTTCCGGATCTTCCTCAACATCTATCTGCCACTGGCCCAACCCGCCCTGATCACCGTCGCGTTGCTCACCGCGATCCCGACCTGGAACGAGTACCTGCTCACCCGGGTCTCGCTCACCGACCGGTCGACCTTCACCCTTCCGCTCGGCCTCCAGACCCTCGCGGCCGAGAACGTGCCCCACTACAACAACCTGATGGCCGGAGCCCTCATCGTGGTCATCCCCGTCGTGCTGCTCTTCCTCTGTCTCCAGCGCTACTTCGTCAACGGCCTCGTCGGGGCGGTGAAGGGCTGATGCGCGTCCTGGTCACCGGAGCCGCCGGACACATCGGCGGCCATGTCATCGACGACCTGCTGGCCCACGGCCACCGGATCGTCGCCACCGACGTCGTCCCCGTCGAGGATCCCCGGCCGGACCGCGTCCACACCGGCGATCTGCGCGATCCCGACCTGGTACGCGACGCCATGGCCGGCGCCGAGGCCGTCGTCCATCTCGGCGCCATCCCCCACCCCAACTCCGACGACGACAGCGCCCTGTTCGCCACCAACTGCCTCACCGCGCACCGGGTCCTGGACGAGGCGGGCCGCACCGGCGTACGCCGCGTCGTCGCCGCCTCCAGCCTGGCGGCCGTGGGACTCGCCTGGTCGCCGAAGCCGCAGTCCCCGCGCTACGTACCGCTGGACGAGGAACATCCCACGCTCGTCCAGGATCCGTACGGTCTCTCCAAGGTGGTCCTGGAGGAGACGGCCCGCGCCACGCACCGGCGCCACGGCACCGACATCGTCTGTATGCGGTTCCCGTTCACCGGCACCGGCGAGCGGCTGGCGGCGCAACTCGCCGCCGTACGCGACGATCCGGCCGCCCACCGGATGGACCTCTGGGGATGGCTCGACACCAGGGACGCCGCCAGGGCCGTCCGGTACGCGCTCCTCGCCGAACTGACGGGATGTCACATCCTCAACGTCGCGGCGGACGACACGTCGTCGCCCGTGCCGACGGCCCAACTGCTCGAAGAACACCACCCGGGCGTGCCGTACTTCGCCGAACTGACCGGCCACGCCTCGCTGTTCGACACCTCGGCCTGCGCACGGCTGCTGGGCTTCGCACCGGAGCACCGCAGGAGCCCTCTCGACGCGGAGACCGACGCGGACGCGAAGGGATGAGAGGGAGGCGTGACGAGGGGTGGCACGGCTCGGGCGCGGAGTACGGCTCCGCGCCCCCCGCTGATCCGCGCCCCCGGGAAATGGGGTTAGGCTCGGGCGCGCCGCCCGCCCGCGGCGGAGAAGACGGAGAACGCGCACCATGGACACCACCCCGCGCCCCGCTCCCGGTCAGCTCACCTACCGGGACGCCACCGCAGACGACGTCAAGCCGCTCGTCGCGCTCATAGAGTCCGCCTACCGAGGCGAGAGCGCCCGCGCGTCGTGGACCTCCGAGGCCGACCTGCTGGAGGGCCAGCGCACCGACGAGCAGGGCGTCCTCGACGTGATCGAGGCCGACGGCAGCCGGCTCCTGATGGTCGAGTCCGACGGTGCGCTGGTCGCCTGCTGCCAGCTGGAACACCGCGGCCCCGCCGCGTACTTCGGCATGTTCGCCGTCGACCCCGAGGCGCAGGGCGGCGGCCTCGGCAAGCGCATCATCGCCGAGGCGGAGCGCCGCGCCCGCGCGGACTGGGGCGTCGGCGAGATGCACATGACCGTGATCGTCCAGCGCGAGGACCTGATCGCCTGGTACGAGCGCCGCGGCTACCGCCGTACGGGACAGCTGACCCCCTTCCCGTACGGCGACGAGCGTTTCGGCATCCCGCAGCGCGACGACCTGGCGTTCGAGCTGCTGGTCAAGCCGCTCGACTAGACGCCGTGGTTCGGCTCAGGCCGTGAAGCGGCCGGTGCGGCGGATCTCCGGGAAGTCGGTGGTCGCGCCGTCCAGCCCGAACGCGCGGACCAGCCGCAACTGGTCCGGGGTGTTCACCACCCACCCGATGATCCCGAGCCCCGCCGCGTGCGCGCGCTCGACGGCCTCCAGTGTCAGCCGCCGGATGTTCAGCGCCAGCGAGTCCGCGCCGACCGCGACCGCCCGGTCCACGATGTCGCCGCCCCAGCGACTGGCGATCAGCACCGTCCGTACGCCGGGCACCAGGGCGGAGATCTCGGCGACGGCCTCGTCGTGGAACGAGGACACCTCCACCCGCCCGACCAGCTTCCGCCGGTGCATGACCTCGGCCAGCGCGCGCGCCGCCGCCACGTCCTTGATCTCCGCCTGGAGCGGTGAGCCCACCGCGTCCAGGACCTCCTCGAAGACCGGCACGCGCTCGCCCTGCCCCGCGTCGAGCTCCCGCAGCTCGGCGAGGGTCCGGTCGGCGATCGGGCCCGTTCCGTCCGTCGTACGGTCCAGCTCGGCGTCGTGCATGACGACGAGCGCGCCGTCCTTGCTCAGATGAAGGTCGAGTTCGATGGCGTCCATACCGGCCCGCTCGGCGTGCAGGAAGGAGCGCAGGGTGTTCTCGGGTTCGACACCCATCACTCCACGATGACCGATGGTGAGGAAAGTCAAGGCTGACTCGCTTCCGTCGTCGGCGGCTCCCGCGCGGCGCTGTCCGGCCCCACGCGGCACGGCGGCAGCCTAACGGCCACGGGGCCGGTCTGGACCCGTGCCGTACCCGTACAGGCTTGGGCCTGTCGTCCACGACGAGAACGGCAGGAAAAACGCCCGTAAACCCGAAGCGAGGCAGGATAATTTGTCTCGTCCGCCCTTGTACGGGAGAATCGAAGACCGATACGGTGCTTTGACGCCAGCTTCTCCCGTGGAGGACATGACATGACGGAAATTCTTGTGCAGGACCGACCCGGAGGGCATGCGACCGACGACCAGCGGGTGGTCGAGCACCCCGCCTGGACCGAGCTCAAGAACGCCGTCGAGGAGATCCGCCCCTGGCAGTCCAAGGACGGTTCCATAGATTTCGACGCCGACGACGCGCCCCCGCGCGCCCTCGCCGAGGTCACGCTCGACCGCGTGACCGCCGCCGTCGAGCAGCTGTCGCCCCTGCTGCCGCACGACGCCGCCTACCACACCGCGCTCGTGGCGGACCTCCGCAAATGGGCCGACAGCGCCTTCGACGTACCCGACTTCCTGGACTCGCTGCTCGCCTTCCAGCCCGCGGCCGACCGGGTGGACCGGCTTCAGCACCTGGTCGTCTTCCCGATGTACACGCAGAACGGCAACCCCGACCGCAACCTCGAAGCGGTCGTCCTGCGCATGGTCTGGCCCGAGTGGCTCGCCGAGCTGGAGCGCACCCGCTACGACAACCCTCTCTTCTGCGGCATCACCTTCGAGGACTTCACCGCCGGTTACGACACCAACTCCGCGGTCCTCTTCCCCGAGACGATCGCCGTCCGGCAGGCCCCCGAGCGGTTCAGCTGGGGCGGCATCTTCTGCGACCGCGAGGCCGCCCGCTTCCGCCGGGTCAGCGAGGCCGCCGTCGGCATCCTCGGTGTCGAACTCCCCGACGACATCCGCGAGATGATCGGCGACCAGGACCGCTGCCAGCAGGCCTTCGTCCTCTGGGACATGATCCACGACCGCACCCACAGCCACGGCGACCTGCCGTTCGACCCCTTCATGATCAAGCAGCGGCAGCCGTTCTGGATGTACGGCCTGGAGGAACTGCGCTGCGACCTCACCGCCTTCAGGGAGGCGGTGAAACTGGAGGCCGACGGCGTCGCGCAGGGCCGCGATGTGCAGTACGCGGTGCTCTTCGACCGGATGTTCCGCTTCCCCGTCACCGGCGCCCGTGAGCGCAACTACGACGGCCTCGGCGGCCAGCTCCTGTTCTCGTACCTCCACAAGCACGACGTGGTGCGCTGGACCGACAACACCCTGCGCATCGACTGGGACCGGGCCCCGCAGGTCACCCAGCAGCTGCTCGGCGAGATCGAGAGCCTCTACCGGGCCGGTATCGACCGCCCGAAGCTGGTCCACTGGTTCGCCGCCTACGACCTCGTCTCCACCTATCTGGCCCCGCACCCGGGATCGCGCTGGGCCAAGGGCCCGGACGCCCTCGACCTGGATCTGCCGCCGCGCAAGCTGGTCGACGACGTGCTTCCGGACGAGTTTCCGCTCAGCATGTTCTACGAGGCCCTGGGCAAGAAGCTCAAGACCGTCATCGCGTCGACCCGGGGCATTCGGGCGACGAGCACCGAGCAGCGAGCCGCGTGAGCTCGTACGACAGCGGAGACACGGGGGACACCGGCATGACGGAGAAGACGACCATGAGCGGAAGCAGCGGAGCGGGCGGCGCACTGGACGGCGCCGTCGTCGCGGTCGCCGGAGCGGGCGGCCCCGCCGGGCGCGCCACCCTGCTGCGCCTGGCCTCGGCCGGTGCGACGGTGGTGGCGGCCGACGCGGACGCCACGAGCCTCGCCGAGGCCGTCGATGCCACACGCCGCGTCCACGGCGACGCCACCGTCACCGGCGACACCGTCGACCTCCTCGACCCGGCGGCCACCCGCGCCTGGGCCGCCAAGACCGAGAAGGACGCCGGCCGGGTGGACGGCCTCGTCCATCTCGTCGGCGGCTGGCGCGGCGGCAAGAACTTCGCCGACACCGACCTCGCCGACTGGGACCTGCTGGAGAAGCTGCTGATCCGCACCGTCCAGCACACCTCCCTCGCCTTCCACGACGGCCTGCTGCGCAGCGACCGCGGCCGCTACGTGCTGGTCAGCGCGGCGGGCGCGAGCAGGCCCACGGCCGGCAACGCCGCCTACGCGGCGGCCAAGGCGGCGGCCGAGGCCTGGACGCTGGCCCTGGGCGACGACTTCCGCAAGGCCGGGGGCGACGAGGGGCCGCGCGCGGCGGCTGCGATCCTGGTCATCAAGGCACTGGTGCACGACGCGATGCGCGCCGAGCGCCCGAATGCGAAGTTCGCGGGCTTCACGGACACCGGAGAGCTGGCCGACGCTATCGCCGGAGTCTGGGACCGGCCCGCCGGTGAAGTGAACGGAAACCGCCTGTGGCTGACCCCCGAGTCATGAGGTCCCGTACGACGGCCGCGCGTACGCACCACGACCCCGACACGCGCGGCTTCGCCAGCGACAACTACGCGGGCGCCCACCCCGAGGTGCTGGCCGCGCTCGCGCTCGCCAACGGCGGCCACCAGATCGCGTACGGCGAGGACGAGTACACCGACCATCTCCAGCGCGTCATGCACGGACACTTCGGCCCCACCGCGCAGGCTTTCCCGGTCTTCAACGGCACCGGGGCGAACGTCGTCGCGCTCCAGGCGATGACCGACCGCTGGTCCGCGGTGATCTGCGCCGAGTCCGCGCACATCAACGTGGACGAGGGCGGGGCGCCCGAGCGGGTCGGCGGGCTCAAGCTGCTCGCCGTGCCGACCCCGGACGGCAAACTCACCCCGGAGCTGGTCGACCGGCAGGCATGGGGCTACGACGACGAGCACCGCGCCATGCCGCAGGTCGTGTCGATCACCCAGAACACCGAACTGGGCACGGTCTACACCCCGGACGAGATCCGCGCGCTCTGCGAGCACGCCCACGAGCGGGGCATGAAGGTCCATCTCGACGGGGCCCGGATATCCAACGCCGCCGCCTCCCTCGACGTACCGATGCGCACGTTCACCAACACCGTCGGTGTGGACGTGCTGAGTTACGGCGGCACGAAGAACGGCGCGATCTTCGGCGAGGCCGTCGTCGTGATCGACCCGGACTCGGTGCGCGCGATGAAGCGGCTGCGCAAGCTGTCGATGCAGCTCAGCTCCAAGATGCGGTTCGTCTCGGTGCAGTTGGAGGCGCTGCTGGCCGGCGACCTGTGGCTGCGCAACGCCCGGCACAGCAACGCGATGGCGCAGCGGCTCGCCGACGGCGTGCGCGCGGTCGACGGCGTCGAGATCCTGCACCCCGTCCAGGCCAACGCCGTCTTCGCCCGGCTGCCGCACGACGTGAGCGTGCGCCTCCAGAAGCGCTTCCGCTTCTACTTCTGGGACGAGGCGGCCGGTGACGTGCGCTGGATGTGCGCCTTCGACACCACCGAGGACGACGTCGACGCGTTCGTACAGGCGCTCAAGGAAGAGATGGCCAGGTAGCCGACGGCCGGCGCGGTCGAGGGCTGGCGGTGCATTACAGTGGACCTCTCGGTGTGCTGTGATGCACCGCTTCCGTATGTCCCGAGGCAAGGCTGACGATGACCCTGACACTCACCGTGTCGGACGAGGTGCACACCCTCGTCCCCGGCTTCACCCCGCTCGCCGTCGAGGCCCACGGGCTGGTGAACGGCCCCAGCAACGAGGCGAGTTCGGCGCTGCTCGACGACGCGGCCCGGCGGCTCGCCGCCCGGCTCGACGGGCGCGCCCCGCACGAGGACCCGCACATGGCCGCCTGGCGCGCGGCGTACACGGCCTTCGGCAGCAAGCCGTCCCGTACCCGCAACTCCGCCGAGGCGCTGGCCAAACGCGCCCTCGCCGACGGCGGACTGCCCCGGATCAATCTGCTCGTGGACCTCTACAACGCGATCAGCGTGGCCCATCTGATCCCCGTCGGCGGCGAGGACCTCGACCGGATCACGGGCGCCATGCGCCTCGTACGGGCCACCGGCGACGAGCCGTTCCACACCGCCGCGGGCGGCGAGAGCGTTATCGAGCACCCGGACGCGGGCGAGGTCGTGTGGCGCGACGACGAAGGCGTCACCTGCCGGCGGTGGAACTGGCGCCAGGGTGTGCGCACCCGGCTCACCGAGGAGTCGGTGAACGCCGTCTTCCTGCTGGAGAGCCTGGCCCCGATGACCCGGGCGGAACTCGACGCCGCGGGCACCGAACTCGCCGAATCACTGGAGAAGCTGAGCCCCGGGGCGCGGATCACGGTGCACCCCGCGGGCTGACGCGCCACCGGACGACCGGCCGGCGGCCCGGCCCGGCATGACGGACCAGCAGTGACGTTTCGGTGCAGTCGTCCGTAGGGCCGTGGGGCTCAGCCGGCTTCGCGGGCCTCGGCCGGCGTCGGAGCCGTACCGCCCAGGTGCGCCGGCACCCACCAGGTGTCGTTCGCGTCCTTGGGCCGTACCGGATAGGCGCGCTGGGCGGCTTCGAGCAGCTCCTGCACCCGCTCGCGCAGCCGCCGGGTGATCGCACCCGCGTACTGGTCGGCGGGGGCCTCCAGCGGCTCGCCGACCCGCATCGTCACCGGGATGTGGCTGCGCCGGAAGTTGCGCGGGCGCCCCTTGGTCCAGAGCCGCTGGGTGCCCCACAGCGCCATCGGGATCAGCGGCACGCCGGCCTCCTGCGCCAGGCGCGCCGCGCCGGACTTGAAGGACTTGAGCGTGAAGGACTGCGAGATGGTCGCCTCGGGGAACACGCCGATGATCTCGCCGGAGCGCAGCGAGTCGAGCGCGTGCGAGTAGGCGGTCTCGCCCTGATTCCGGTCCACCGGGATGTGCTTCATGCCGCGCATGAGCGGCCCCGAGACCTTGTGCCGGAAGACGGAGTCCTTCGCCATGAAGCGGACGAGGCGCTTCTGGGGGATCGCGGTGAGCCCGGTGAAGATGAAGTCCAGATAGCTGATGTGGTTGCTGACGAGGACGGCACCGCCGGTACGCGGAATGTTCTCGGAGCCCTGAGTCTCGATCTTGAGGTCCAGCGCCTTGAACATCGTGCGGGCGGCGCCGATGACCGGCCGGTAGACGAGCTCTGCCATCTGGAGGAGACCCTTCTGTTCCCGGGGAGGGTTCTCCCGACGGAAGCTACGCAGCCGTAGGTTTTCGGCATTGGGCAGATCGTGCCCCAAACGAGGCCTTGTGGCCAGTCCTGCCGACGGCGCGGAGCGAGATTCTCATCACGTCATTCCCGGGTGATCAGGGCGTTTGCCGCAGCTCAGCGCAGCGCCGCGGTCGTACGGCGCAGCAGGAGGTACATCTCGCAGCCGAGGCAGTAGCCGAAGACGGCGTTGAGGAAGGCGGCGGCGAGCGCGCACGCCGTGGCGGCCAGCCCGAGCCAGAGAGGGCCCCACAGATAGCCGACCAGCCCGACCACCGCGAAGACCAGCCCGACCGCCTGCGCGAAACGCGGCGGCTCCGGGGACTCGAACTCCGTGGGCGGTCCGAGCCTCGGCCGTACGACGGCGCGGAACAGCCACCCGTACGGCGACCGCCCCACGCCGGCCAGCGCGCCCACCGCGAAGACGAGGGCCTGCCAGCCGAGAAGCGCGCCGCTGCCGGTGACGAGGACCACGGCCAGGACGAGGGTGGTGACGGCCGCGCCGAAGCGGGGGCCCCTGACATCAATGTTCATGACACCAGCATCGCTCAGGGCCGTACGCCCGGGACCGCGGAATATTTTGCGGTCGTGTGAACGCTGCACCAGGGATGACGACGACAGGGCTCTTGGTGTGCGTGGCGGTGCTCGCGGCGGCGAGTCTCTTCGGCGTGCTCCACCGCCGTACGAACGGGAGGCTCAAGGTGCGTGGGCGTGACGGCGAAAGGCGGCTCGGCGCGGCCGAGTTGGGCGCGGAGTTGGGGGAGCGCGCCACGCTCGTCCAGTTCTCCAGCGCGTTCTGCCAGCCCTGCCGTGCCACCCGGCGCACGCTTACCGAAGTCACCGGCATGGTCGACGGCGTCGCCCATGTGGAGCTGGACGCCGAGGACCGACTGGAGCTGGTCCGCGAGTTGGGCATCCTCAAGACGCCCACGGTGCTCGTCCTCGACGCGACGGGCCGGATCGTCCGCAGGGCGGCCGGGGCGCCCCGTAAGGCCGATGTGATCGCCGCACTGGGCGTGGCCGTCTCCGGCGCGACGCCCGGCGACTGAGAGTTCCCCGGTCGGCGGGGCGGTGGGCGAGCCGGTGGGCGTTGGCAAGGTCACAGTTCACCGCGCTTGCCCAGCGGGCATCAGGTCGATGTACTGGCGAGTAATATTATGGTCGGTGTGCGGGTCGACCTGACCGGAAAACCCCCCATCAGGCGCCTATGCTGCGAACGACAAGGCAGCCCGGAAAATGACGATGCAGTAGGAGAGCCGGCGTGAGCTTGAGGATCGTTGTCTGTGTGAAGTACGTGCCCGACGCCACGGGTGACCGGCATTTCGCCGATGACCTGACGCTGGACCGTGACGATGTGGACGGTCTGCTGTCCGAGCTGGACGAGTACGCGGTCGAGCAGGCGTTGCAGATCGCCGCGGCCCACAACGACGCCGGCGACGGCGACGCGGAGGTCACCGTCCTGACCGTCGGCCCCGAGGACGCGAAGGACGCGCTGCGCAAGGCGCTGTCGATGGGCGCGGACAAGGCGGTCCACGTCGAGGACGACGATCTGCACGGCACGGACGCGCTGGGCACCTCGCTGGTCCTGGCGAAGGCGGTCGAGAAGACCGGCTACGACCTGGTGATCTGCGGCATGGCCTCCACCGACGGCACGATGGGCGTCCTGCCCGCGATGCTCTCGGAGCGCCTGGGCGTGCCGCAGGTGACGCTGCTGTCCGAGGTGTCGGTCGAGGGCGGCACCGTCAAGGGCCGCCGCGACGGCGACGCCGCGACCGAGCAGCTCGAAGCCTCCCTGCCCGCCGTCGTGTCGGTGACCGACCAGTCGGGCGAGGCCCGCTACCCCTCGTTCAAGGGGATCATGGCGGCGAAGAAGAAGCCGGTGGAGTCCCTGGACCTGGGGGACCTGGACATCGAGGCCGGGGACGTCGGTCTCGAAGGCGCGTGGACGGCGGTCGACTCGGCCACGGAGCGCCCGGCCCGTACGGCGGGCACGATCGTCAACGACGAGGGCAAGGGCGGCGACCAGCTGGCCGAGTACCTCGTGAGCCAGAAGTTCATCTGACGGGTGCGGTTCACCGCCCCCGTAGCCGGTCCCGGTTCCTTCACGCACACGCATTCGCAGGAGAACACATCCCATGGCTGAAGTCCTCGTCTATGTCGATCATGTGGACGGCGCCGTCCGCAAGCCCACCCTGGAGCTGCTGACGCTGGCCCGCCGCCTCGGCGACCCGGTCGCCGTCGCGCTCGGCGCGGGCGCCGCGGCCACCGCCGCCACGCTGGCGGAGCACGGCGCGGTGAAGGTGCTGACCGCCGACGCCCCCGAGTTCGCCGACTACCTCGTCGTCCCGAAGGTCGACGCCCTCCAGGCCGCGTACGACAGCGTGTCCCCGGTCGCCGTACTCGTCCCCTCGTCCGCCGAGGGCAAGGAGATCGCCGCCCGCCTCGCGGTGCGCATCGGCTCGGGTCTGATCACCGACGCGATCGACCTGACGGCCGACGACAAGGGCCCGGTGGCGACACAGTCGGTGTTCGCCGCCGCGTACACCACCAACTCCCGTATCACCAAGGGCACTCCGGTCATCACCGTGAAGCCCAACTCGGCCCCCGTCGAGCCGGCCGCGGTCGCGGGCGCCGTCGAGGAGCTGGCGGTCACCTTCGGCGCGGCCGCCACCGGCACCAAGGTCGTGGCCCGCACGCCGCGCGAGTCCACCGGCCGCCCCGAGCTGACCGAGGCCGCGATCGTCGTCTCCGGCGGACGCGGCGTCAACGGCGCCGAGAACTTCGCGATCATCGAAGCGCTCGCCGACTCCCTCGGCGCGGCCGTGGGTGCCTCGCGCGCGGCTGTCGACGCCGGGTGGTACCCGCACTCCAACCAGGTCGGCCAGACCGGCAAGTCGGTCTCCCCGCAGCTGTACATCGCCTCCGGTATCTCGGGCGCCATCCAGCACCGGGCGGGTATGCAGACCTCGAAGACGATCGTCGCGGTCAACAAGGACGCCGAGGCGCCCATCTTCGACCTCGTCGACTACGGCGTCGTGGGCGACCTCTTCCAGGTCGTGCCCCAGCTCACCGAGGCCGTCAAGGCACGCAAGGGCTGAGCCCGAACAGCACCGAAGGGGCCGCGCGGCGTGTGCGCCGAGCGGCCCCTTCGTGCTGCGCGCTCGCTTCCCGGGCCGCTCCGGGCGACCATTGACGCAGCCTGGATCAGACGATTAACTTCACCATGCGGATGATGTATTCCATATAGCGGAAAGTGGAGGCGCTGGAATGGGCGTGGGAATGGATCAGGGCCGGCAGGACAAGGTGACGACGAGCCTTCCGGAAGCGGTCGGGGCGAGCATCAGCGCCTCGCTCGCACCGGTCGACGCGGAACTCGCCCGCCGGTACCCGGGAGACCCCGGCACCCGCCAGCCCGTCCACACCGTCTACGTCCCCGCGGACGCCTTCGACGCGGGCACCGTCCGCTCCTGGGGCGACCAGGCGCTCGCCGCCCTCGACGAACACGCCCCCGACGCCGCTTCCCTGGCGCGCGCCCTCGGCCTCTCCGACGAACTGGCCGGCCCCGTGTACGAGCGGGTGCGGGCCAAGCTGGAGCGCGAGCCCGTCGAGGATCTGCGGATCGACTTCGAGGACGGCTACGGGGCGCACTCCGACGAGGAGGAGGACCTCGCCGCCGCGCGCGCCGCGCGCCTGGTCCACGAGGCGTACGCCGACGGCACCGCCGCCCCGTACATGGGCATCCGGATGAAGTGCCTGGAGGCCCCCGTACGGGACCGGGCCATCCGCACCCTCGACATCTTCCTCAGCGGACTCGTGGCGGCCGGCGGGCTCCCCGCCGGGCTCGTCCTCACCCTGCCGAAGGTCACCTATCCCGAACAGGTCACCGCGATGGTGCGGCTGGCCGAGGAGTTCGAGAAGGCGCGCGGCCTGGAGCACGGCCGGATCGGCTTCGAGATCCAGATCGAGACCAGCCAGTCCATCCTCGCCGCCGACGGCACCGCCACCGTGGCCCGGATGATCGGCGCGGCGGACGGCCGCGCCACCGGACTGCACTACGGCACCTTCGACTACAGCGCCTGCGTCGGGGTCAGCGCCGCCTACCAGTCCAGCGACCACCCGGCCGCCGACCACGCCAAGGCCGTCATGCAGGTCGCCGCCGCCGGCACCGGCGTACGGGTCTCGGACGGCTCGACCAACGTCCTGCCCGTCGGCCCCACCAGCCAGGTCCACGAGGCGTGGCGGCTCCACTACGGGCTCACCCGCCGCGCCCTGGCCCGCGCCTACTACCAGGGCTGGGACATGCACCCCGGCCATCTGCCCACGCGCTACGCGGCCGTCTACGCCTTCTACCGCGAGGGCCTGGAGGCCGCGGCGGCGCGACTCGCGGCGTACGTGGCGAAGACCGGCGGCGACGTGATGGACGAGCCCGCCACCGCCAAGGCCCTCAGCGGCTATCTGCTGCGCGGCCTGGACTGCGGAGCCCTCGACAGCGGCGAGGTCACCTCGCTGACCGGTCTCACGCGCGCCGACCTGGAGAGCTTCGCGTCCCCACGCCGCGCGGCCCTCACGGTCTCGGCGCCGTAGGTCCGGTCGGTCCGGTCGGTCCGGTCCTCCCGGGCCGGTACCCACCGGCCCCGTCCCACCCGACACTTGAGCCCCTTAGTCTGTCGGTGACCCCACGAGGACCGTGACCAGGTCCGCGCGGGTGAACGGAACAGCGACACGCGACAGGCAAGGGGCAAGTGGTGTCTACGGGGGAGTACGGGCGCGACGAGGAACCGGGCAGACTGCTCGCCGGCCGTTATCGCGTGCTGGCGCAGCTGGGGCGGGGCAACACGAACGTCTTCGTCAGCGACGTCTACATCTCCGGCGGCGACAACGACCAGCCGCTGCCGGGCCTACCGGTCTGCTGACGGCGGCAGTTCGCCCGAGCCGCGCGCGATCAGCCGGGTGGGCAGCACCACCTGGCTGGGCGCGTCGGCCGCCCCGTCCAGCCGGCGGAACAGCCGCTCCGCCGCGGTACGGCCCAGGGTCGCGGCGTCCTGCGCGATGACCGTGACCCCCGGCTCCAGCAGGTCGGCCAGTTCGATGTCGTCGAATCCGACGAGGGCGACGGGCCGGTCGTGCGCGGCCAGTGCCCTTACGACGGTGACGGTCACCCGGTTGTTGCCGGTGAAGATCGCCGTGACCGGCTCCGGCGCGCCGAGCATCGTGACGACGGCCTCGTGGACCCGCTCGGGCGCGGTCGTGCCCAGCGACACCCACGAGTCCTCCACCGGCAGACCCGCCTCGGCCATCGCGGCGCGGTAGCCGCCGAGGCGCTCCACCGCCGTATGGATCCGGGGCTGGTCACCGATGAAGCCGATCCGCCGGTGGCCGTGCGCGACCAGATGGGCGGTGCCCGAGCGCGCGCCGCCGAAGCTGTCGGAGAGCACGGCGTCCGCGTCGATCTGCCCGGCGGGGCGGTCGACGAAGACCGTCGCGACTCCGGCCTTGATCTCCGGCTCCAGATAGCGGTGGTCGTGCCCGGCGGGAATGATGATCAGCCCGTCCACCCGGCGCGCGCACAGGGCGAGCACCAGTTCCTGCTCGCGGTCCGGGTCCTCGGCGCTCGAACCGTTGATCAGCAGCGCCCCGTGGGCGCGCGCGACCTCTTCGACCGCGCGGTTCAGCGGGCCGTAAAATGGGTCGGCGAGGTCTTCGAGCACCAGACCGATGCTGGCGGTACGGCCCTTGCGCAGCACCCGGGCCGAGTCGTTGCGGCGGAAGCCCAGCGCGTCGATGGCCTCCTGGACGCGCCGCTCGGTGTCCGGCGTCACGCCCGGCTCCGCGTTGACCACGCGGGACACCGTTTTGAGCCCGACTCCGGCACGGGCTGCCACATCTTTCATGGTGGGCCGATTACCGTAGCGGGGCTCGGGGTGACGGGCGGTGTCGGCCACTGTGCGCTGTCCTGTCGTCGTTCGGTTGTCGTGCAAGGCTTGTGGCGTTGAGCATAGGCCCTGGACAACGTTGTCAGGTGAATGGAGACTGTTCCACGAACCCGCAGGTCCCACGCGCGTCCGCGACACCCCCGCCCGCGGGGACCCTCTCGTCCACTGGAGATCCGACACTGATGCATACCGACCTCGTAGCCGCTCTCGACATCGGCGGCACCAAGATCGCCGGCGCGTTGGTGGACGGCGGCGGGAAGATCCTCGTACGGTCCCGTCGGCCGACCCCGGCGACCGAGGACGGTGAGTCGGTGATGCGCGCGGTCACGGAGGTGCTCGAAGAGATCGGCGCGTCGCCGCTGTGGGCGCGTACGACGGCCGTCGGCATCGGCAGCGCGGGCCCCGTGGACGCGGTGGCCGGCACCGTCAGCCCGGTGAACGTTCCCGGCTGGCGTGGTTTCCCCTTGGTGGAGCGGGTCCGGCTGGCCACCGGCGGGCTGCCGGTGACGCTCGTGGGCGACGGCGTCGCCATGACGGCGGCCGAACACTGGCAGGGCGCGGCCCGCGGCTACGACAACGCGCTGTGCATGGTCGTCTCCACCGGCGTCGGCGGCGGTCTGGTGCTCGGCGGCAAGCTGCACCCCGGCCCCTCGGGCAACGCCGGTCATATCGGCCATATCAGCGTCGATCTCGACGGCGACCTCTGCCCGTGCGGCGGACGCGGCTGCGTCGAGCGCATCGCCAGCGGGCCCAACATCGCCCGCCGCGCCCTGGAGGGCGGCTGGCGGCCGGGCCCGGACGGTGACACCTCGGCGGCGGCGGTCGCCGCGGCGGCCCGTACCGGCGACGCGGTCGCGATCGCCTCGTTCGAACGCGCCGCGCAGGCGCTGGCCGCGGGGATCGCCGCGACGGCGACCCTCGTGGACATCGGAATCGCGGTCGTCGGCGGAGGAGTGGCGAACGCGGGCGACGTGCTCTTCCTGCCGCTGCGCCGCGCGCTGCACGACTACGCGACGCTCTCGTTCGTCCAGAACCTCACGGTGGCACCGGCGTTGACCGGTACGAACGCGGGTCTGGTGGGCGCGGCCGCGGCTGCCACGCTGGGGCGCGGGCCGGCCGCCCCGGCCAACAACAACTCGGCGATGACCGCTCCGACGAGTATGTGACGGGCGTGACGCGCCTTGCTCCAGGGGCAGGTGACGGACCGTCAAATGCCTTCCTGTGCAGCCGTCTTCACCGGTGTGTCATTGCGCGCGTTTGCGGTGGAGGCTGTTCGGCTCTGTTGGATGAGCCCCGGTAACGGTTGTTCGATATCGCGTCAGAACCCTTGACGACTCCTTCTCAGGGGAGTGAGATCCAACCCTCGCGTTCGGTTGTGTTGGGTCGCACCCCTGAGGAGGGGGACATGTCTCAGTCTCCGTTCAACGGTTCGGTGGTACCGGCGAGTCTGGCCGGACACCGGATCTCCCGGCGAAATCTTCTGCGTGGCGCGGCGGCCGGAGCGGGTGCGATCGCACTGCCGTCACTGCTCGCCGCGTGCGGCGGCGGCCCCGGCGGTGACGGAAAGACCGTCACGTTGGGCTCGAACGCCTCCGACCCCGTTCCCAAGAAGGCGTTCGCCCAGGCTTTCGCGGCGTACGAGAAGCAGTCCGAGGACAAGCGGACGGTCGACGTCAACACCGTCGACCACAACAGCTTCCAGGAGAACATCAGCCGGTATCTGCAGAGCAAGCCGGACGACGTCTTCATGTGGTTCGCCGGCTACCGGATGCAGTTCTTCGCCGAGAAGGGGCTGCTGCACGACATCAGCGACCTCTGGGGCGACTACACCGGCTTCTCCGCCGCGCTCAAGGCCCAGTCGACGGGCTCCGACAACAAGCAGTACCTCACGCCGTATTACTACTACCCGTGGGCGGTCTTCCACCGGAAGAGCGTCTTCGAGCAGTACGGCTACGAGGCGCCGCGCACCTTCGACGAGTATGTGGCGCTCGCCAGGCAGATGAAGAAGGACAAGCTGATTCCCATCGCCTTCGGCGACAAGGACGGCTGGCCCGCGATGGGCACCTTCGACTACATCAACATGCGCACCAACGGATACGAGTTCCACAAGTCGCTGATGGCGGGCGAGGAAGCCTGGACCGACAAGCGCGTCAAGGACGTCTTCGACACCTGGCGCGGCATCCTCCCGTACTGCCAGCAGGGCGCCAACGGCCGTACCTGGCAGGAAGCCGCGTCCAGCCTCCAGAAGGGCGAGAGCGGGATGGCCGTCTTCGGACTCCCGCACCCCGGCCAGCAGTTCGCCGAGGACGAGCAGGACGACATCGACTTCTTCGCCTTCCCCGAGATCAACCCGGAGCACGGCCAGGACGCGGTCGAGGCGCCCATCGACGGATTCCTGCTGGCGAAGAACTCCAAGAGCCTGAAGAACGATCAGACCATGGAGAGCGCCAGGGATCTGCTGTCGTGGCTGGCCACCGGCGAGGCCGAGGACCTCTATCTCGCGGGTGACCCCAACAATGTCGCGGTCAGCGAGGACGCCGACATCTCCAAGTACACGCCGCTGCAGAAGAAAGCGGTGGACCTGATCTCGGGATCGAAGCAGATATCGCAGTTCATGGACCGCGACACCCGGCCCGACTTCGCCTCCACGGTGATGATCCAGGCCATCCAGAGCTTCATCAACGAGCCGAACGACGTGGACGGGCTGGTCAACGGGATCGAGCGGCAGAAGAAGACCCTCTTCGCCTCCGACGCCGGCAGCTGATCCGTGGCGTCCCTCACGACGCGTCGCACCCGGCGGCGGGGCCCGCGGCGGTTCTCCGCCCGGGATCGTGCCGTCCTGTGCGTGCTGCTGGGCATACCGCTCCTGCTCGACCTCGTCATCGTGTGGGGTCCCACCGTCGCCTCGATCGTGCTGTCCTTCACCGGCTGGGACGGCATCAGCGACATCGAGTGGGTCGGCACGGAGAACTACGAGAACCTGTTCACCAACTACCCCCAGTTCTGGCCGGCCGTTCAGCACAACCTCCTGTGGCTGGCCTTCCTCGGCCTGATCGCCACCCCCTTCGGGCTGCTGCTCGCCGTACTCATCGACCGAGGTGTGCGCTTCAGCCGCTTCTACCAGTCCACGATCTATCTGCCGGTCGTGCTCTCGCTCGCCGTCGTCGGCTTCATCGCCCAACTCGTCTTCTCCCGTGACCAGGGCGCGCTCAACGCGATCCTCGGCGACACCGAGAACCCCACCGACTGGCTCGGCGATCCGGACCTCAACATCTGGATGGTCCTGCTGGCCGCCGCCTGGCGGCACACCGGCTACGTGATGATCCTCTATCTGGCCGGTCTGAAGGCCGTCGACGCCTCTCTCAAGGAGGCGGCGGCCATCGACGGGGCGAGCGAGACTCAGACATTCTTTCGGGTCGTCTTTCCCACTCTGCGACCGGTCAACGTCATCGTCGGCGTCATCACGGTGATCGAGGGGCTGCGCGCCTTCGACATCGTCTACGCCGTCAACAAGGGCAGGAACGGCCTCGAACTGCTCTCGGTGCTCGTCACGGACAACATCATCGGAGAGGCGAGCCGGATCGGCTTCGGATCGGCGATCGCCGTCGTCCTGCTCGTCGTCTCCATGGGCTTCGTCGTGACGTATCTGGTCCAGGAGATCCGAGGGGAGAAGTCCCGATGAGCGCCACCGTCCACCCCGCCCGCAGACGCCGCGTCACGACCGCCCGCAGGCGTCGTATCATGCCCGCCCGCAGGCCCCGTATCACGCCCGGCCGGCTCGGTGTCCACATCTTCCTGATGGCGGTCTCGCTCGGGTTCCTCGCGCCGCTGCTGCTGGCCGTGTACGCCTCGCTCAGGCCGTACGACGAGACGGCCGAGCGTGGCTACTTCTCGCTGCCCGACACGCTCTCCTTCGACTACTACCGGCAGGCGTTCACCGACTCCGGGATGACGAAGTACTTCGTCAACACCTTGCTCATCGCCGTCCCCGGCGTGCTGCTCGCGCTCTTCCTCGCCTCGTTCGTCGCCTTCGCCGTGGCGCGGCTGAGGATGCGCGGGTCGATCGTGCTGCTGATGCTGTTCACTGCGGGCAACCTGCTGCCGCAGCAGGTGATCATCACGCCGCTGTACGTCCTGTTCAACCGCATCCCGCTGCCGTACTGGATGTCCGACTCGATGACCATGTACGACTCGTACTGGGCCGTCGTCGCCGTCCAGGTCGGCTTCCAGATGGGCTTCTGCGTCTTCGTCCTGGCCAACTTCATGCGCACGCTGCCGATCGAGATCCTGGAGGCGGCGATCGTCGACGGCGCGAGCGTCTGGGCGCAGTACTGGCGGATCACCCTGCCGCTGTGCCGGCCGGCCCTCGCGGCCCTCGGCACGCTCCAGTTCACCTGGATGTACAACGACTTCCTGTGGGCGCTGGTCTTCATCTCCGACGGGGACAAGCTGCCCGTGACCTCGGCGCTCAACAATCTGCGCGGCCAGTTCTTCACCGACTACAACTTGTTGGCCGCGGGCTCGATCATCGTGGCTCTGCCGACGATCATCGTCTTCCTGCTGCTCCAGCGGCACTTCATCGCCGGGCTCACCCTCGGATCCAGCAAGGGCTGACAGCCGGGGCCGTGACTGCCTTCGCGGCACCCCCGCGGCCGCGACTTCCTCAGGAGGCGGGTTCTCTGGACTGCTGCGGCACCACCACCAGGAAGACGTCCGACTCCAGATCCATCACCACCTCGGCGGGGGTGCCCTCCCTGCGCCGCGCCCGCGCGAACTCCTCGGCGCGCCAGCTTCCGCGCGGGTCCCCGGCGGGGAATCTCTCCAGTACGTCGCGGTGCATCGCGTACCCCCTTGTCATATCCCGCTCCAACGACCTTCTGTCCGCATGTGTTACGGCTCCGGCTGAAAACGCTTCATGAGACAGGACGCGCCGCAGCCTCCGTAAGAGGTGGCGAACAGGCCACGGACCGGCAACAGCAGGGTGTCGACGGGGCAGCCGGAACCGGCCACGTGTTTCCACTGCCGGGTGTTGCGGGCAATCCACATGGGGCTACGGAAGAGGGGGAACCGTGATCGTCTGGCTCAACGGCGCGTTCGGAGCGGGCAAGACCAGTACGGCACGCGAGCTGATCGACATGATCCCGAACAGCACCCTGTACGACCCCGGGCTGATCGGATCCGGGCTGCGGGAGCTGCTGCCGCCGAAGCGACTCGCCGAGGTGAGCGACTATCAGGACCTGCCCATCTGGCGCCGGCTGGTCGTGGACACGGCCGCCGCGCTGCTCGCCGACGTGGGCGGCGTACTCGTCGTCCCGATGACGCTGCTGCGGCAGGAGTACCGGGACGAGATCTTCGGCGGTCTGGCATCCCGTCGCATTCCTGTCCGGCATGTGCTGCTGGCGCTGGACGAAACGATTTTGCGCGGGCGAATATCGGGGCGCGCCGGCGGTGGGGCGGGCGGCGACGACCCGGCTCGGACCGAGCGCGCACGGCAATGGGCGTACGAACACATCGAGCCCTACCGCACGGCCCTCGGCTGGCTCACGTCCGACGCGCTCGTCGTCGATGCCGGGGGGCTCACCCCGGCGCAGAGCGCGGCGGTCGTCGCCGAGGCCGTCCACGCGGGCACGGACGGGCTCTGCGAGATCGTGCAGACACCCGAGCCGACGGCGGAGACCGTCGCGGCGGGTGTGCTTCTCTTCGACGAGCAGGACAGGGTGCTGCTCGTCGATCCCACCTACAAGCCGGGCTGGGAGTTCCCCGGCGGTGTGGTCGAGCGCGGCGAGGCGCCGGCGCGTGCCGGGATGCGGGAGGTCACCGAGGAGATCGGGATCGAACTCGACCACGTGCCGAGCCTGTTGGTGGTCGACTGGGAGCCGCCGAGGCCGCCGGGCTTCGGCGGTCTGCGGCTGCTCTTCGACGGTGGCAGGCTGCCGGCCGCCGACGCCGAGCGGCTGCTGCTGCCCGGCTCGGAGCTGCGCGGCTGGCGTTTCGTCACCGAGGACGAGGCGGCGTCGCTGCTGCCGCCCGCGCGCTTCGAGCGGCTGCGCTGGGCGCTATGTGCCCGGGAGCGGCGGACCGTGCTCAATCTGGAGGCCGGTGTCCCGGTCGGCTGACACGCGCAGCACGGAGGCGGCGTCCGTGGTGGCGTCGGTGACGAGCGGATCGCCATGGCCGAAACAGATGGTCGACGGACCGAGCGCGGCCAGCCGGATCATGGACCGCTTGGCGCTCTCGCGGTTGACGTTGAACACGCCGAGCATCACCCGGCGCTCGGCGGCGGCCACGGCGTCACCCGTGAACAGCACGCCGTGGAACGGCAGATGGACGGCGATGGAGCCGTACGTGTGCCCCGGTACGTGCACCACCCGGGCGCCGTCGCCGAAGGGCAGCTCGTCGCCGTCCTCCAACTCGCGGTCGACCCGGGTGGGCGGCGCGGGCGGCACGGTCAGCCCGTGCTCGTACAGCGGGATCTCCCAGTCGAGGAGCAGCGGGTCGGGCACGGGCCACTCGCCGCGGATGACGGGTGCGTCGAGCCGGTGTGCCATCACCTCGGCGCCGTACCGCCCCGCCAGCTCCTGCGCCGCGCCGACATGGTCGCGGTGGCAGTGGGTGAGGACGATACGGCGCAGGTTCCCGGGGGTGAGACCGAGATCGCGGATGGCGTATTCGATCTCCGGTCCCGCGTAGAGGTGACCGGAGTCGACGAGAGTCAGCTCGTTCTCGTCCTGCCACAAGTACGCCTGACCGATGGGGAAACGGAGCATATGCAGCCGTGGACTGATCGCAACGAGATCCATATCTCGAATGTATGCAGTGTGGAAGGGATGTGCGCACCACTTCGCTGACGGCGATTTCCGCTGTCCGCAGAACGGCGGAGTGAACCTCCGCGTGAACTCCCGCGTCGGGGCCCGCGCCCCGCCCGGTGCTCCACCCGCCGTCCTGCCATGTGACGCTCCGTCAGACCTGCTTCGACCGGGCGTAGTTGACCAGGAAGTGCGCCTCGGCCACGGACAGCCGCTCCAACTCCTGCGGCGACACACTCTCGTTGACCGCGTGGATCTGTGCCTCCGGCTCGCTCAGCCCGATCAGCAGGATCTCCGCGTCCGGGTACAGCGCGGCCAGCGTGTTGCAGAGCGGAATGGAGCCGCCCATGCCGGCGGTCTGCATCTCCTCGCCCGGGTAGGCGACGCGCATCGCCTCGGCCATCGAGGCGTACGCGGGGCTGGCGGTGTCCGCGCGGAACGGCTGCCCCTGCCCGACCTGTTCGACCGCGACCCGCGCGCCCCACGGGGTGTGCGCCTCAATGTGCGCGGTGAGCAGCTTCGTCGCCTCGGCGGCGTCCTGGCCCGGCGGTACCCGCAGGCTGATCTGCGCGCGGGCGCTCGCCTGCAGCGACGGGGTCGCGCCCACGACGGGCGGGCAGTCGATGCCGATGACGGTGACCGCCGGCCGGGCCCAGACCCGGTCGGCGACGGTGTCCCGGCCGATCAGCCCCACACCGTCCAGCACCTTGGCGTCCTTGCGGAAGTCGGCCTCGGGGTAGGCGAGTCCGTCCCAGTCGGCGTCGGCGGCCAGGCCGTCCACGGTCGTCGAACCGTCCTCCGACCGCAGTGAGGCGAGCAGGTGGATGAGCGCGGCGAGCGCGTCCGGCGCCGCACCGCCGAACTGCCCGGAGTGCAGGTTGCCTTCCAGGGTGTCGACCTGGACGCGCAGCATGGTCATCCCGCGCAGCGTCGCCGTGACCGTCGGCAGCCCGACCCGGAAGTTGCCCGTGTCACCGATGACGATCGTGTCGGCGGCCAGCAACTCCGGGTGCTCCTCGGCGTACCGCTCCAGACCGCCGGTGCCCTGCTCCTCCGAGCCCTCCACGATCACCTTGACGCCCACCGGCACGCCGCCCGCCGCCTTGAGGGCGCGCAGCGCCAGCAGATGCATCACGAAGCCGCCCTTGCAGTCGGCGGCGCCGCGTCCGTACCAGCGGCCGTCGCGCTCCGTCAGCTCGAACGGCGGAGTGGCCCACGCGCTCTCGTCGAGCGGCGGCTGCACGTCGTAGTGCGCGTACAGCAGCACGGTCGGGGCCCCTTCGGGGCCGGGCAGGAAGCCGTAGACGGACTGGGTGCCGTCCGGGGTGTCCAGCGCCGCGACGTCCCTGAAGCCCTCGGCGCGCAGGGCGTCGGCGACCCACGTGGCGGCGGCCTCGCACTCGCTGCGGGGGAACTGCGCGGGATCCGCCACCGACCGGAAGGCCACCAGCTCCGCGAGTTCCGCCCGCGCGCGGGGCATCAGCGAAGCGACGGTTTCTGCGATCGGACTGACGGACATGGGCACGCTCCTGGCGGGTGCGACGTTGTGTGTTTGTGTGTGCGTCGAAGACAGGACCGATCCTCCCACAACGGACCGGGTCCGAAGGCGCCGTAGGATGCCGTGCGACAGCAAGGGCCACCGGTCGGATCAGGAGCAGAAGCACATCGTGAGCAGCGAGAACGCAGACGCCGGAAGTGAACCTGGAAGCGCGCCCGGGACTGGTCCTGAGGCCGTTCCCGAGACCGTTCCCGAGGCCGGTCCGGCGGGTGAGCACGACCGGTCGGTGTGGGATGTCGTCGTGGTCGGCGCGGGCCCGGGAGGAGCGTCCGCGGCCTACGCGGCGGCTGTCGCGGGCCGCCGCGTGCTGCTGCTGGAGAAGGCGGAGTTGCCCCGCTACAAGACCTGCGGAGGAGGCATCATCGGCCCCTCGCGCGATTCGCTGCCCCCCGGCTTCGAACTGCCCCTGCGCGACCGGGTGCACGCGGTCACGTTCTCGCTGAACGGCCGGCTGGCCCGGACCCGCCGCTCCCGGCGCATGCTCTTCGGGCTCATCAACAGGCCCGAGTTCGACGCGAGTCTGGTCGAGCACGCCCAGAAGGCGGGCGCCGTGCTCCGTACGGGCGCCTCGGTGTCCCGGGTCCAGCAGCACGGCCCGGCCGTGCCCGACCGCCGTACGGTCGCGGTGGTCCTCGCCGACGGCGAGACGATCCTGGCGCGCGCGGTCGTCGGCGCCGACGGCAGCGCGGGCCGGATAGGCGCTCATGTCGGGGTGAAGCTCGACCAGGTGGACCTCGGTCTGGAGCTGGAGATCCCGGTGCCCCCGACCGTCGCCGAGGACTGGGCCGGCCGGGTCCTCATCGACTGGGGCCCGCTGCCCGGCAGTTACGGCTGGGTGTTCCCCAAGGGCGACACGCTCACCGTCGGCGTCATCTCGGCGCGCGGAGACGGCGCCGCGACGAAGCGCTATCTGGAGGACTTCGTCGCCAAGCAGGGGCTGGCCGGATTCGAGCCCGCGCTCTCCTCGGGCCATCTGACGCGCTGCCGCAGCGACGACTCGCCGCTCTCGCGCGGCCGGGTGCTGGTGTGCGGTGACGCGGCGGGGCTGCTGGAGCCGTGGACCAGGGAAGGCATCTCCTTCGCGCTGCGGTCGGGGCGGCTCGCGGGGGAGTGGGCGGTACGGATCTCGGAGGCGCACGACGCGGTGGACGCCCGCCGCCAGGCGCTGAACTACGCCTTCGCCATCAAGGCGGGTCTCGGTGTGGAGATGAGCGTCGGCCGCCGGATGCTCTCCGTCTTCGAACGCAGGCCGGGGATGCTGCACGCGGCGATCACCGGATTCCGCCCCGCCTGGAAGGCGTTCGCCGACATCACGCGCGGGGTGACGTCGCTGGGCGGTCTCGTGCGGACGCACCCGCTGGCCCGGCGCGCGCTGGACGTGCTCGACCGGCAGAAGGCGGGCGCCGCGCAGGGCGCGGAGAAGGGCCGGCGGGAGCAGGAACGGGAACCGGCGCGGGACGACGACGACCGGGACAAGGACCAGAAGGACGGCGCGGTCGCCACGTAGTCCGGTGTGTCCGGGGGCCACCGCCAGGATCTTCACGCCCGGGGGGACCTGGCGGCGCCTCCGCCGTTCCGGCCCGGTCCCCGGTCCCCGTACGAGGCGCACGAGGCGCACGAGGTCCGTCCGTCGGCCGGTGCCTTCCTGTGCGTACTGCCGCCTGTCCGTCCTGGGCCGTATCCGCCGAGTAGCGCCGTCCGCCCGCAGGGCACGGGTCCGGGCACGCCGCGCAGCGGCTGATCACACGTTGGTGCGGTGCCGTCCGGGCGTCGCGGGCCCGGCGGACCGTGCGGACACGGCCACGCCGGGCGGGCCGTACTCCGCCGGGAGTACGCGCGATCACCACGCCCGGCTGACGCCCGGGGCCCGTCGGCCGGTCTAGCGTGACCGGTATGGAACAGCAGATCAGGCGCACCGGATTCGGTCCCCCCTGGCTCAGGGGTGCGCTTGTGCCGGGCGCCGACGGGACCGGTGGCGGCCCGGATCATGGCGGGAAGCTGTCGCGGCTGCCCTGGTTCACCAGCGTGCTGCTCGCCGTCTTCGTCATGGTCGGTACGGGCTTCGCCGCGCAGGCGCAGCCCGACCGGGAACCGCTCGACGCGTTCGCCCGCGTCCTGCTGTTCGCCGGACCCGCGCTGCTCCTGCTGCGCCACCGTTACCCGGTCCTCTGCGTCTTCGGCGTCTGCCTGTCGGCGATGGTCTACCTCGGGGCGGGCTACCCCTACGGCCCGATCTTCGTCACCGTCGCGGTCGCCTGCTTCGCCGCGATCGTCTCCGGACACCGCAGAGCGGCCTGGTGGGCGATCGGCCTTCTCTGGGCCAGTCATCTGCTCGTCGGCCATCTGCTCTACCGTTTCCTGCCGCCGAGCGGCGACGCCGGCGCGCCGTGGGGGCCCGAAGCGGGCGTCTCCGCCTGGGTGGTGGCCGTTCTCGTCGGCTCCGAACTGGTCAGGGTGCGCCGCGAGCAGTGGATCCACGACCGGGCGGAGCGCGCCGCGGCCGAGGCGCGCCGCGCCGACGAGGAGCGGCTGCGCATCGCGCGCGAACTCCACGACGTGCTCGCCCACTCGATCTCGGTCATCAACGTCCAGGCGGGCGTGGGGCTCGCGCTCCTCGACTCCGACCCGGAACAGGCCCGCACCGCGCTCACCACCATCAAGGCCGCGAGCAAGGAGGCGCTGGGCGAGGTACGTCAGGTCCTCGACACGCTCAGGACCTCCGGCGACGCCCCCCGTACGCCCGCGCCGGGCCTCGACCGGCTGCCCGAGCTGGTCGAACAGGCGGCGGGCGCCGGTCTGACCGTCCAGCTCCAGAACGAGGGCGAGCCCGTCGCCCTGACACCCGGCGCCGATCTCGCCGCCTTCCGCATCGTCCAGGAAGCCCTCACCAACGTGGTGCGGCACTCCGGTTCCCGTACGGCGCGTGTCCGGGTCGGTTACGGCCCCGGCCTGCTCACCCTCCGTATCGACGACGCGGGACCGGCCACCGGCGACGAGGCCGGCGGCAGCGGCAACGGACTGGTCGGAATGCGCGAACGCGCGGCCGCCCTCGGTGGCACCATCGAGGCGGGCCCACGCCCGGACGGCGGCTTCCGCGTACGGGCCACCCTCCCCCTGAAGCCCAAGGAGACACCGTGATCCGTGTCCTGCTCGCCGACGACCAGTCACTGGTACGGGCAGGCTTCCGCGCCCTGCTCGACGCCCAGCCGGACATCGAGGTCGCGGGGGAGGCCGCCGACGGTGACGAGGCGCTGCGCAAAGTACGCGAACTCGCCCCGGACGTCGTCCTGATGGACATCCGGATGCCGGTGATGGACGGGCTCGACGCCACCCGCAGGATCACCGAGGACGGCGGCCTCGACCAGGTGAAGGTGGTCATGCTCACCACCTTCGAACTCGACGAGTACGTCTTCGAGGCGCTCCGTTCGGGCGCGTCGGGCTTCCTCGTGAAGGACACCGAACCGGAGGAACTGCTGCGCGCCGTACGGGCGGTGGTGGACGGCGACGCGCTCCTGTCGCCCGGTGTGACGCGGCGGCTGATCGCGGAGTTCGCCTCGCGCTCCAAGGTGCCGACGGCTTCGGACGGCCTCGGCGAACTCACCGAGCGGGAGCGGGAGGTGATGGCGCTCGTCGGGATCGGGCTCTCGAACGAGGAGATCGCCCGCAGGCTGGTCGTCAGCCCGCTCACCGCCAAGACACATGTGAGCCGCACGATGGTGAAGCTCGGTGCCCGTGACCGGGCCCAACTGGTCGTCAGGGCCTACGAGTCGGGGCTGGTGCGGCCCGGCTGGCTGGGCTGACTAACCGTCAGGATCAGGCCTCGCGGGGAGTGCGGGTGGTGCGGGCAGTGCGCGCGGGACCGGTCCGGTCGCTCAGCAGCCGGACGAACGCCCCGATGGCCGCTGACTGGATGAGTACGGACGCGATGAGCGCCACGTAGCCGAACGCGGACGACGACGCGAACGCCTCGCCGACCATCGATCCACCGGCGAAGAAGAGGAAGACGGTGGGCGCGGCGAGGAAGAACAGCCAGACCCCCGCGAACGACGCGTCGTCGTGGTGCACGAACAGCGTGTCGACGGCGACGAAGACCGCCGTCGCGGCGACCACGGCGAGGTAGATCTGCGAGGCCCGGTTGCCGTAGACCAGCCGGGCGGGGCCTTGGGCGAGCCGGGCCAGTGCGTTCAGGCGTCCTGACTTCATGATGGGTTTCTCCCGTGTCGGTTGAGTTCCTCCATCGTGGGACGGGCCGAACGGATGTGCCTGAGTACGGCTACTCATCCGTCCTGGCCGCCACCCTCGGCCCCGGTGCCGGCCGAGGAGGTCAGTTGAGGGTGTCGGGGTCCGGGCCCGTACGCATACCCCGGTCCAGCGCGTTGATCGCGTCGATCTCCCGCGCGTCGAGTTCGAAGTCGAAGACGTCGAGGTTCTCGTGGATCCGGGCCTCGGTGACCGACTTGGGGATGACCACGTTGCCGAGCTGCAGGTGCCAGCGCAGGACGACCTGGGCCGGACTCCTGACGTGCCGCGCGGCGATCGTGGTGACCGCGTCGTCCTTGAGGACGGCGCCCTGGGCGAGCGGGCTCCACGCCTCGGTGGCTATGCCGTGGCGGGCGTGGAAGTCGCGCAGTTCGCGCTGCTGGAGGCCCGGGTGCAGCTCGATCTGGTTCACGGCGGGCACGACCGAGGCGGCCCTGAGCAGCCGCTCCAGGTGGCTGGGCTGGAAGTTGGAGACGCCGATGGCGCGGGTACGCCCGTCGGCGTACAGCTTCTCCAGTGCGCGCCACGTGTCGAGGTAGCGGTCCCGGGCGGGGGTGGGCCAGTGGATGAGGTAAAGGTCGACGTGGTCGAGGCCGAGCTTGTCGAGGGACGTCTCGAAGGCGGCGAGCGTGGCGTCGTAGCCCTGGTCGGCGTTCCACAGCTTGGTGGTGATGAACAGCTCGTCACGGGCGATCCCGGAGTCGGCGAGTGCCCGGCCGACTCCGCGCTCGTTGCCGTAGATCACGGCGGTGTCGATGCTGCGGTATCCGGCCTTGAGGGCGGTGGCGACGGCGGCGGTGGTCTCGTCGTCGGGGACCTGGAAGACGCCGAAGCCGAGCTGGGGCATGGCCACGCCGTTGTTGAGGGTGACGGTGGGGATGGCGGTCATGGGCTACTCACTTGTCCTTGTCTGTTCTTGTCGATCTCGCTGTTCGCGGGAGGCGACGGGGGAGGGGTACGTCGCGCGGTCAGCGCCGCGCCGCGACGGACCGCCGGGCCGGGGCTGGAACCGGGACCTCTGCCGGTACGGCGGCGCGGCGCTCCAGGGTGCTGGAGAACACGGCGAGGACCAGGGCCGAGGCGGCGAGCGCCGCGCCGACCCAGTTGGGCGCGGTGTAGCCGAATCCGGCGGCGATGACGACACCGCCGAGCCAGGCGGCGAGCGCGTTGCCGAGGTTGAAGGCGCCGATGTTGACCGCGGACGCGAGGGTCGGCGCCCCGTGCGCGTAGTCCAGTACGCGCTTCTGCAGCGGTGGCACCGTGGCGAAGCCGAGGGCTCCGATGAGGAACACGGCGACGGCCGCCGTCATCTTGTTGTGCGCCCCCGCCGTGAACAGGGCGAGGACCACGGTCAGACCGCCGAGCGCGGTGAAGAGCATCGGCATGAGCCTGCGGTCGGCGAACTTCCCGCCGATCAGATTGCCCGCGACCATGCCGAGGCCGAACAGGACCAGGAGCCAGGTCACGGACGATTCCGCGTAGCCGGCGACGTCGGTCATCATCGGCGCGATGTACGTGATGGCCGCGAAGACGCCGCCGAAGCCGAGCACCGTCATCGCCATGGCCAGCAGCACCTGTACGTGCTTGAAGGCGGCCAGCTCGTGGCGCAGCCGTACGCCTTGGGGCTTCGGCGTGTCGGGTACGAGCTTCGCCACGCCGACCAGGCCGGCGACACCGAGCGCGGCGACGATGAAGAAGGTGACCCGCCAGCCGGCGCTCTGCCCGACGAACGTACCCAGCGGCACGCCGACGACATTGGCGACGGTCAGGCCGGTGAACATCATGGATATGGCGCCCGCCTTCTTCTCGGGGGCGACCAGTTCGGCGGCGACGACGGAGCCGATGCCGAAGAACGCGCCGTGCGCCAGCGAGGCGACCACCCGGCCGACGAGCATGACCGCGAAGACCGGTGCGACGGCCGAGATGACGTTGCCCACGATGAACAGGCCCATGAGCAGCATCAGCATGTTCTTGCGGGACATCCGGGTGCCGAGGGCCGTCATGAGCGGGGCGCCGACCATGACGCCGAGGGCGTATCCGGTGACCAGGAATCCGGCGTGGGGCACCGAGACGCCGAAGTCGGCGGCGACATCGGGCAGCAGACCCATGATGACGAATTCGGTGGTGCCGATACCGAAGGCCCCGATGGCGAGAGCCAGGAGCGCGAGGGGCATGGGAGTGGCCTTCCGAGGCGAAGTTGCGGTAGCTCTTTACGAGCGGCCACAATAATTGCACACGCGTGTTAATTGCAAGCGCGGTATAGTTGCGTACGCCTGGCCGGCCGCCGAAGGCTCTCAAGGAAGGACGCGTGACAACGATGACCGCAACCGACCCCGCGCTCACCGCCCTCGCCCAGGGCTGGTGCGCGCTCTCCTTGCTCCACGGCAGGATCGAGTCGCACGTCGAGCGCGCGTTGCAGGCCGAGCACGGCCTCAGCGTGCGGGAGTACTCGCTGCTCGACGTCCTCAGCCGCCAGCACGACGGTGAGGGCGGTCATCTGCAGATGAAGCAGGTCGCGGACGCCGTCGTCCTCAGCCAGAGCGCCACCACGCGGCTGGTCACACGCCTGGAGGACCGGGGGCTGCTCGCCCGCTATCTGTGTCCGACCGACCGGCGCGGTATCTACACGAACGTCTCCGCCACGGGCCTCGCCCTGCTGGGGGAGGCCCGCCCGACCAACAACGAGGCGTTGCGCGAGGCCCTCGACGCCGCCGCGTCGGAGCCCGACCTGGCCCCGCTCGTACAGGTCGTCAAGCGGATGCCCCAGCCGGTCGAGGCCTGAGGCCCCTCGTCGGGCGGTCGGCCGAGCCTCTCGGCCAGTAGCCGGTCCCGTGCTCCGGGACCGCGACGTCCTGCCGGACGTCGGCAGCCTCAGTGGCGCGGAACGGCCGGTGCGTCCGCGGGTACGACTGCTCGCGCCTGATCGGCCGTGACGTCCGTGGGGAGCGCCGGTTCGGGCGCCGAGAGGTTGCGCGCCGAGTACGCGATGAGGGCAGCGGCGGCGGCCAGCAGGGCGACGGTGGTCAGCGCGACGGGCAGCGAGAACCAGTCGGCGAGGAAGCCGATCGCGGGCGGTCCAAGCAGCATGCCGCCGTACCCCAGCGTGGACGCGGCGGCGACGCCGCTCGGGCCCGCGAGCGCGCCCGCCCTGGCCACGGCCACCGGGAAGATGTTGGCGAGGCCGAGTCCCGTGACGGCGAAGCCGGCCAGCGCGAGCCAGGTCGTCGGCGCGAGGGCGCCGAGGAGCATGCCGAGCGAGGCGAGCACGCCGCCGGCGACCAGCGTGCGGGTCTGGCCGAGCCGTTCGAGCAGCGCCGTACCGGACAGGCGCCCCACCGTCATGGCGAGGGCGAAGAGGGAGTATCCCGCGGCGGCGAGCCCGGCACCGGCGTCCAGGTCCTGGGCGAGGTGCAGGGCGCCCCAGTCGGCGAGGGCGCCTTCCCCGTAAGCGGTGCACAGTGCGATCACGCCGAAGAGGACGACCAGCCGGCGGGTACGTCGGTCGAGCCGCCGGGGGGCCGGTGTCCCCTTGGAGGGGGCGGCGGGGCCGGCGGCCGTGGGCACCGTGTGGCGCAGCAGCGAAGGGCCGGCCAGCGCCGTGACGAGCAGACCGACGCCCGTGAGCGCGAGAAGGTGCGTCGAGACGGAGAGGCTGCCGGCCACCAGACCGCCGAGTCCCGCGCCCGCCATGCCTCCCAGGCTGAACGCCGCGTGGAAGCTGGACATCACGGGGCGGCGCAGCACGGCGACGAAGTCGACGGCCGCGCTGTTCATCGAGACGTTGAGCGAGCCGTACGCGGCGCCGAAGACGAGCAGGACCAGGCCGAGCGTCAGCGCCGAGTGCGTCTGCGCGGGCAGGGCGATGCTCAGAGCCAGCAGCGGCATGCTGACCACGGTCACCGGATGGCTGCCGAACCGCTTGCACATCCGCCCCGTGAACATCATCGTCACCACGGCCCCGGCGGACACCCCGAGGAGGGCCAGACCGAGGTCGCTCGCCGACGCGCCGGTCTGCTGCTTGATGGCGGGGATACGAACGACCCAGCCGGCGAAGAGGAAGCCGTCCAGGGCGAAGAACACGGTCAGGCTGATACGGAGTCGGGCGAGGCGGGACAGCGAGGCGTCGGTGGCGGGATCTCCGCCGCGGCCCCCCGATATGGCCGTCCGGAGTTTGTTTAGGTTCGGCACAAAAGAAGGATAGGGGCTCGGGGCCGATCCGTACAAGACGGCGGTTCACCGCCGGGATCATGGGAGACTCACCCATATGAACGGCAAGGCGACGACGACCAGAACACGACTGGAGAGAGGCCGCAGCGCGCTCGGCCCCGCACTGGAACTGGTTCACACGGGCCGCGCGCCCACCCGCGCCGTCCTCACCACCGAACTGGGCGTCACCCGCGCGACCGCGGGCGCCGTCGCCGCCGAACTGGAAGCACTCGGCCTGATCCGGGTCGACTCCCGCCCCGGCGCCGCCGCCGGTTCCCAGGGCCGCCCCTCGCACCGCCTCTCCGTGGACGACACCGGCCCCGTGGTCCTCGCCGCCCAGGTGCACGCCGACGGCTTCCGCGCCGCGCTGGTCGCCCTCGGCGGCCGTACGGTCGCCACGGCGCCCGGCTCCGTGATCGTCTCCTCCGACCCCGCCCAGGTGCTCCGCGCCGTCGTCGCCGAGGGCGCCGCCCTCCTGCGCGAGAGCGGACGGCGCTGCGTCGGCGCCGGACTCGCCGTCCCGTCGGCGGTCGCCGAACCGGAGGGCACCGCGCTCAACCCGCTGCACCTCGCCTGGCCGGCGGGCGCCCCCGTACGCGACCTTTTCGTCGAACAGGTACGTGCCGCCGGCATCGAGGGCCCCGCCTTCACCGGCAACGACGTCAACCTGGCGGCCCTCGCCGAACACCGGCACGGCGCGGGCCGGGGCGCCGGTCAACTCCTCTGCGTCGCCACGGGACATCGCGGTGTCGGCGGCGCGCTCGTCGTGGACGGCCGTCTGCACACGGGCAGTTCGGGACTGGCGCTCGAAGTCGGCCATCTGACCGTCAACCCCGAAGGCAGGCCCTGCCATTGCGGCAGCCGCGGCTGTCTCGACGTCGAGACCGACCCGCTGGCGTTCCTCGACGCGGCCGGCCGGGACCCCGGCCCCGAGGTGTCGCTGCTCCAGCAGTCGCGCGACCTGCTCCGTACGGAGTACGCGGACCGGTCCGTACGGGCGGCGGCCGAGGAGCTGATCGACCGGCTGGGCCAGGGGCTCGCCGGACTCGTGAACATCCTCAACCCGGACCGCGTCATCCTCGGCGGCCTGCACCGCGAACTGCTCGACGCCGACCCCGCCCGGCTCCGCGCCGTCGTCGCCGACCGCAGTCTGTGGGGCCGCAGCGGGAGCGTGCCGATCCTCCCCTGCACGCTCGACCACAACAGCCTGGTCGGCGCCGCCGAACTGGCCTGGCAGCCGGTCCTGGACGACCCCCTGGCCGCACTGACCTGACGGGCCTGGGCCGACGGGCCCCGGCCCGGTCGTGAGGCCCGCCCCGGACCCTCCGTCCGAACCCACGACCCGGACCCATGACCCGAACTCACCACCCGTCCGGCCGCACCACGGACGGTCCGCCGCGCCATCGCGGGTAGGTCACCACCTATGACCGAGAAGCCGTCCGGCACCGAGCCCCTGCCGCCCCCGCCACGCTGGTTCCAGCGCCTCGACCGGTGGCTGCGCGCCTCGCCGCTCGGGGTCGCCTGGATCAGCGGGCGCGAGATGGAGCTGATGCACCGGGCCATGGGCTTCGCGGCGCTCGGATTTCTCACCCTCGTCCCCGTGCTGGTGCTGGTCGCGGCGGCCCAGCCCGAGAGCGGCCACGGCTTCGCGCGCTGGCTCGGCCAGGCCATCGGCGTCACCCGCGAGTCCCAGTTGCAGGTCGAGCGGCTGTTCGGCGTGCCGGACACGGCGCTCCAGCGCACCACGGCCTTCGGCCTCGCCGCGCTGGCCGTCTTCGGACTGACCTTCGGCTCCGCCGTCCAGACCGGCTACGAGAAGGTCTGGGACCTGCCCACCGCGCGCTGGCACACCATGTGGCGCCATGTCGTCTTCCTCGCGGTGCTCGTTGCCGCGCTGCTCGGCTTCGTCAACACACCTTCCCCGCCCGGCGATGTCACCGGCCCGCTGACGGTCATCGTGATCGACGTCATCGGCACGTTCCTGTTCTTCTGGTTCGCCCAATGGGTCCTGCTCGGCGGGCGTGTCCGCTGGGACGCGCTGCTGCCGGGCGCCGTGGCCACCACTCTCGGCCTGCTCGGCCTGCGGGGCTTCTCGCAGCTCGTCTTCTCGCCGCTGATCGCCTCCAGCGCCGTCACCTACGGCCCGTTCGGGACCGTCCTGGTCCTCCAGTCCTGGCTCGTCGGCGTCGGATTCGTCGTCTACGGCGGGGCGCTGGTGGGCCGCCTCGCCCACGAAGGCCGGGTGTTCCGCCGGCTGAAGGACCTCGACGAGAGCTGACTCCCTCCGCCCGGCCCTCCGGGGGAGCAGCCGGGCAGGGCCCGCGTACTCCCCGCGAGGTACCCGTACTGCCGCTGGCCGTACGACGACTCGGACCCCCTCCCGGCGCGACTCTCGGAAGCGACAGAGAAAGACGGAGAAGAGTCGCGAACCGAGGAGTTGAACGAGATGAACACCCTTGCGAACAGTGGCGGACCCGGCCCCTGGATCCTGCTGTTCCCGATCGTCTGGGCAGCGGTGATCGTCGGTGGCATCACCCTCCTGCGCCGCACCGTCTGGCGCGGACGCCGGGGCGGACCCCCGTGGCAGTCCGGCGGTTTCGGGCGCGACGTACGGGACGCCCGAGACGTACGGGACATGACCGACACGCGCGACGCGCAGTCGCCGATCGCCATGCTGGGCCGGCGGTTCGCCGCCGGTGAGATCGACGAGGACGAGTACTGGCGCCGGCTGTCCGTTCTGGACGAGCAGTTCGGCCGTACGGGCAAGGGCGGTGCGGCGTGAGCACCACCACCACGGCGGCCACCGCCACCGCCGGCACCAACGCCGCCCGCGTCGTCGACGCCGTGAAGGTCTACGGCAGGGGCGACACGGAAGTGAGGGCCCTGGACGGGGTGAGCGTCGACTTCCCGGTCGGCCGGTTCACCGCGGTCATGGGGCCCTCGGGCTCCGGCAAATCCACCCTCATGCACTGCGCGGCCGGACTCGACACACTCACCTCCGGCGCCGCGCTCATCGGCGACACCGACCTGAGCACGCTGGACGACCGCGGACTGACGCTGCTGCGCCGCGAGCGCGTCGGCTTCGTCTTCCAGGCCTTCAACCTCATTCCGACCCTCACCGTCGCCGAGAACATCACCCTCCCGATGGACCTCGCCGGCGCCCCGCGCGACGACGAGTGGTACGACGCCCTCATCGACGTCGTCGGGCTGCGCGACCGCCTGCACCACCGGCCCGGCGAACTGTCCGGCGGCCAGCAGCAGCGCGTCGCGGTGGCCCGCGCCTTCGCGGGCAGCCCCGACGTCGTCTTCGCCGACGAGCCGACCGGCAATCTCGACTCGCGTTCCGGCGAGGAGGTCCTGCGGCTGCTGGGCGGCACCGTGCGCCGTACGAACCGCACGGTCGTCATGGTCACGCACGACCCGGTCGCCGCCGCCCACGCCGACGAGGTCGTCTTCCTCGCCGACGGACGGCTCGTGGACCGGATGCCGGACCCGACGGCCGAGCGCGTGCTCGACCGGCTGAAGGCCTTCGACACGAGGACGGGCACCACACCCGTAACTCCGGGGGTGCGGTCATGAGCGGGACGCGTGCCTCGTTGCGTATCAGCGTCTCCTCGCTCCGCGCGCACAAGCGGCGCTTCGCCGGGACCTTCACCGCCGTCCTGCTCGGCGTCGCCTTCCTGACGGGCACCCTCGTGATGGGCGACACCCTGCGCGGCAGCTTCGACACCATGTTCGGCGACGCGGCGGGCGGCACCGACGCCGTCGTCCGCAGCGCCGACGCCGTGACCGTGCCCGGCGACGCGCTCGGCACCCGCGAACCGGTCGACACCGCCCTGATCGAGCACATCGAGAAGGTCCCGGGCGTCGCCGCCGTCGCACCCAGGATCGAGGGCGCGGGACAACTCGTCGGCTCCGACGGCGAGCCCGTCGGCGGCCAGGGCCCGCCCACCGTCGCCGGCAACTGGATCGACGACGCCCAGCTCAACCCGTACCGGCTCGCCGAAGGGCGGCTGCCGCGGAAGAGCGGCGAGGTCGTGCTCAACCGGGGCGCCGCCGAGACGGGCAAGCTGGAGATCGGTGACACCACCGTGCTCCGCACGCCCGACCCCGTACGCGTGACGGTCGTCGGACTCGCCACGTTCGGCGGCGAGGACGGCATGGCCCAGGTCACCTACACCGGAATGACCAGGGCCGACGCGGAGAGGTACCTCACGCCCAAGCCCGGTGAGGCGGCGAGCATCCAAGTGCGCGCCGGTCCCGGCACCGGCCAGCGGGAACTCGTGGACTCCCTGCGTACGGTTCTGCCGTCCGGCGTGGAGGCGATCACCGGACAGCAGTCCGCCGACGAGAACCAGGAAATGATCTCCGGACAGTTCCTGAGCCTGTTCACCACACTGCTGCTCGTCTTCTCCGGCATCGTGCTGCTCGTCGCGACCTTCTCCATCCACAACACCTTCGCCATCGTCGTGGCCCAGCGCACCCGCGAGAACGCGCTGCTGCGGGCCCTCGGCGCCTCCCGGCGCCAGGTCGTGGGCGCCACGCTCGCCGAGGCGACCGTCGTCGCGCTGGTCGCGTCGGCCGCCGGGCTTTTCGGCGGCATCGGCATCGCCGCCGGGATGCAGGCACTGTTCCCGGTCATCGGATTCCCCTTCCCTGAAGGGGCGTTGGTGATCAGCGCGCTCTCGATGCTGCTGCCGCTCGCCGTCGGCGTGGTCGTCTGTCTCGGCTCGGCGCTCCTGCCCGCCGTACGGGCCGGGCGCACCGCACCGCTGGCCGCGCTGGGCGAGACGGCCGTGGACGACTCGGCCGCGTCCAGGAACAGGGCCGTCGTCGGTACGGTGCTCGGCCTGGCCGGGATCGGCACGATCCTGGTCGGCGTCTTCGCCGCACCGTCCCTCGTGCTCGCCGGCACGGGAGCCGTCCTCGCACTCGCCGCCTTCGTGGTGCTCGGCCCGGTGGCCTCCTCCTACGCCGTGCGGCTCCTGGGCGGGCCCCTGGACCGGCTGCGTGGTGTCTCGGGCGCCCTGGCCAAACGCAACGCCCTGCGCAGTCCCAGGCGCACGGCGGCGACCGCCACCGCGCTGATGATCGGCGTCGCCGTGGTGTCCCTGTTCACGGTCTTCGGCGCCTCGCTGAAGGCCACCATGGACCAGACGGTGTCCCGTTCCTTCGCCGGGGACCTCGCGGTCAGCGTGCCGGCGTTCGGCGGCGGAGGCAGCGGGCTGAGCCCCAAGCTCGCGCCCGCTCTGGCCGAACTCCCCGAGGTGGGCTCGGCCGTGGGGCTCGGCAGGGGAGTGGCGAAGGTCGACGGGGACGGCCGTCAACTGACCGTCACCGACCCGGCCGCGCTCGCCGAGGGCTTCGATCTCGGGTCCGTGGACGGCTCGTTCGACGGATTCGGCACCAAGGGCATCGCCGTGTCGCGGTCGCAGGCCGACGACCGGAAGCTGAGGACCGGCGGTACGACACAACTCACCTTCACCGACGGCCGGAAGGAGACCTTCACGGTCGAGGCGGTCTTCGAGCGGTCCGAACTCGCCGGGGACTACATCATCACCCGCGCTGCCTGGGCCCCGCACCGTACCCAGGACGCCGACTCGCTCGTCTCCGTCACCTTCAAGGACGGGGTGCCCGCCGCCGAGGCCACGGCCGCCGTGGAGAGGACGGCGGCGACGTTCGGCGATCCGGACGTCCAGACGCGCGACGAGTACGCGCGGACCTCCGCCGGAGCCATCGACATGATGCTCACCCTGATCTACGCGCTGCTCGCCCTCGCCGTGGTCATCGCGCTCCTGGGCATCGCCAACACCCTCACCCTCGCCGTCCACGAACGCACCAGGGAACTGGGCCTGTTGCGCGCGGTCGGCCAGACCAGGGCGCAACTGCGGGCGATGGTCCGCTGGGAGTCCGTGCTGGTGGCCGCCTTCGGTACGGCGGGTGGACTGGCACTCGGCGGGCTGCTCGGCTGGGTCGTCGTCAAGGCGTCCGAGGGCGCGGGAGACACGGCCTTCGCCTTCGCCGTGCCGCCGGCGCAACTGGTACTCGTCGGCGTGGTCGGGCTGACGGCCGGCGTGATCGCGGGGTGGCGGCCCGCGCGCAGGGCGGCACGCCTGGACGTCCTGCGCGCCATCGCCACGGAGTGACGCGGTAGCCGGTGATGCACCGGCGCCGTGATGCGCCGGGGCATGGCGCCCCCCGCCCGGTCAGCCGACGACGGCTGACCGGGCGGCGGTGTGTTCGCGCTTCCCGGCCACGGCGCGGATGCCCGCGAAGGGACCGTCCGCGAAGGGACTGTCCGCGAAGGGGCCGGAAGTCAGGGAGGCGCCGGAGAAGGGGCCGTCCGTCGTCGCGCCGTACAGCGGATGCCGGGGCGGAGCGGCGGTCGACGGGGCGGGAAGCGTGAACCAGATGACCTTTCCCGCGTCACCCTCCGCGCGTGCGCCCCAGCTCTCGCTGACCGCCTCGATCAGGGCGAGACCGCGCCCGCACATGTCGAGCGGGTCCGCCTCCTTGATGGTCGGCAGGCGCGGATCGTGGTCATGGACCGCGACCGTGAGCCGGTCGAGCAGGAGTCTGATGTCGACGGTGCACATCTTGTCCGGCTGTGCGTGCCGGTGGACGTTGGTCAGCAGCTCGGTCACACCGAGCGCCGCTTGGTCGATGAGTGGGTCGAGCTGCCAGTAGCGCAATTGCGCGGAAACGATTCTGCGGACCTGGCGGATCCGCGACGGCAGGGCCTGGAGCTCCACCGTGCACTGCCTGCTCGGCTGGCTGATCACGGCTGCGACTCCCCGATTGAGGTCCGGAAGAAGGCATGGATCACATCCAGCAGCTCACTCGCGAGGCTCGCTGCTGTCTTGCCCGGCGGGGCTGGATCGCAGCGTCACCACCGGTTCACCCTGAGTGATGTACACCACAGTGAACCACGCGGTACGGGACCGCAACTCGCGCGCCGTGGCCCGCCCCGGTCCCGGGGCAGGTCGCGGCGCCCGACGTCAGGTCTTCGCCGTACTCGCCTTGCGTACGGTCTCCAGGAAGCGCCCGGCCAGCAGCCGGCCCTCCGGCCGGTGGCCGTCCCCGCCCATGGTCAGCCGGTAGCGCGTACCGTTCACGGTCGCCACCGTGCTGTCGTCACCCCGGAACCACGGCCTCGCCGCCTGCACCGCCCGCAGGGGCGCGCTGTCGATGACCCGTCCGTAACTGGTCAGAAGCGCCAGCCTGCCGTCCTGGATGAGCACCCGGCCCGCTTTCGTGAGCGAGCGGGGCCAGCGCTCTATCTCGACGCCGCTCGCGCTGAACTCCGGTTCCGCCACGGCTGATCCGCCCCCTTCGTGCTGTTCCCTGTAGGGAAGTCTGCACAACTCGACGCGCGGACGCCAGAGCGACTTCCCCGCCAGTCCCTGACGACACGTCACGACTCGTCACAGCCGCCGTCGGACGCCCGGCGAGCGTCGCGCCCAAGGCGCGGCTATGGATACCCAAAGGCACGGTTTGCGCAGGTCGAGGGCTTACTGTTGCGCCGGGACACGAGCCCCGGCACGGGAACGGGCGGGACGAGGGACGGCACGCATGACGGAGCAGCAGCAGACCATCGACGTCAACCGGGGCGACCCCGCGTACCGTGCCTGGCTCAAGGAGGCCGTACGCAAGGTCCAGGCCGACGCCAACCGCTCGGCCGACACCCACCTCCTGCTCTTCCCGCTGCCCGAGCGCTGGGGCATCGACCTGTACCTGAAGGACGAGTCCACCCACCCGACCGGCAGCCTCAAGCACCGCCTCGCCCGCTCGCTGTTCCTGTACGGGCTCTGCAACGGCTGGATCCGCCCCGGCAAGCCCGTCATCGAGGCGTCCAGCGGCTCGACCGCTGTCTCGGAGGCGTACTTCGCGAAGCTGATCGGCGTCCCGTTCATCGCGGTCATGCCGCGTACCACCAGCCCCGCGAAGTGCCGGCTCATCGAATTCCACGGCGGGAGCTGCCACTTCGTGGACGACTCGCGCAGGATGTACGAGGAGTCGGCGGACCTCGCCGCCGAGACCGGCGGGCACTACATGGACCAGTTCACGTACGCGGAGCGGGCCACCGACTGGCGCGGCAACAACAACATCGCCGAATCGATGTACCAGCAGCTGCGGTTGGAGCGCTACCCGGAGCCCGCGTGGATCGTGGCGACGGCCGGCACCGGGGGCACGTCGGCGACCATCGCCCGCTATGTGCGCTACATGCAGTACGACACCATGGTCTGCGTCCCGGACCCGGAGAACTCCTGTTTCTTCGACGGCTGGACCCGCCGCGACCCGCAGGCGTGCAGTGACCGCGGCTCACGGATCGAGGGCATCGGCAGACCCCGCATGGAACCGAGCTTCGTGACCGGAGCGATCGACCGGATGATGAAGGTGCCGGACGCGGCGAGCATCGCCGCCGTACGCGTCCTGGAACGCAACATCGGCCGCAAGGCGGGCGGTTCGACGGGCACCGGGCTGTGGAGCGCGCTGAGGATCGTCTCCGAGATGGTGGCCGACGGCCGCAAGGGCAGTGTGGTGACGCTGATCTGCGACCCGGGCGAGCGGTACCTCGACAAGTACTACTCCGACGACTGGCTCGCCGCGCAGGACATCGACGTCGCGCCGTACACCGCCACGATCGAGGACTTCCTGCGGACGGGCGTCTGGCCGAACTGAACGGCGCGGCACGGCACGGCACTGAACGGCGCGGCACTGAACGGCGCGGCACTGGACGGCCCGGCACGGCACTGGACGGCACGCGGCGCTCTGTTTCCCCGGGGTTTCCGGAACGCCCGTGACCGGCGTGCGTTGTTGCGCCCCGGTAAGAAGATCGCGACGTTCGCTCGCGACCGCTGACGCGCCCGCGAAGCCTCCGTACAGTCACTCCGCACCGGCCGGACCACCCCTCCGGACCTGGCCTTTCGCCCGCACGATCACCGTGCCGGAGGCCGCCCGGGACTTCGGGACCCCAGGTCCGTGTCCCGCGGTGGGTGCGGCACGAGCACAGGAGACGCCATGAACGCCCCCGCCTTCGACCCCGGCGACGCCAGGAGGACCCTCGTCGCGGCGCTCGGGCGCCGCGGCTTCCTGCGCGCCGCCACCGCCGTGACCGCCGCGTCCTCCGCGGCGGTGGCTCTCTCGCCGGGGCAGGCGCGGGCGGCCGGGTCCGGCAGGGCCCCCACGACGCCGTTCCCGAAGGAGATCCTCCAGCCCGGCAGGGGAGCGGTCCACGGCAAGCACTACCTGCCCTCGCTGCCGGACCAGGTCCGCTGGGGATACGTTCCCGCGCTCGACGCGCAGCCGGTGCTGAGGATGCGCTCCGGGGAGACGGTGACCGTCGACTCGCTCTCCCACGAGGGCCTGCTGGAGGACCAGGGACGGGACCCCGTCGCCTACTTCGCCGGCCACGGTGTGCGCGCCGATCAGGTGCTCCGCGACGGGATCGCGGTGGCCGGCGACTACACGAGGAGTCCCCGCGACTTCGACGTCGACGGCCCGCACGTGGTCACCGGCCCGATTCACGTCAAGGAGGCCCGGCCCGGCGACGTACTGAAGATCGACATGCTCTCCATCCTGCCGCGGGTGCCCTACGGCGTCGTGACCAGCCGCCACGGCAAGGGCGCCCTCGCCCGCCAGTCCGACGGCTCGGCCCCGGCCGGGACCACGCTCGGCGAGGTCATGCCGCCGGTGTCGACGGACGGCCGGCCCGACGACGACCCCGCCGACTACGGAAATGTCTCGCACTTCACGCCGGTCCGCCGGGGTAAGGGCCAAGCCCTCAACGGCGTGCTGCCGGTGGGCGGTTCGGGCGAGGTGGCGTTCCCGCTCAACCCCCACATGGGCATGATGGGCGTCGCCTACGCGGCCGGGGACACGCTCACCGCACCGCAGCTCAACTCCATACCGCCGACCCTCGGCGGCGGCAACATCGACATCAACCTCCTTACCCAGGGCGCCACTTTCTACCTTCCGGTCTTCGCCGAGGGCGCGCTGTTCTACACCGGCGACCCCCACATGGCCATGGGCAACGGCGAGGTGGCGCTCACCGCGATGGAGGGTTCCCTGCGCACGACCTTCCGGCTGACCGTATGCAAACGGGGCTCCGGCGACGCCCCGTCCGTCGCCTTCACTTACCCCTTCGCCGAGACGCCCGACGCCTGGGTGCCGGTGGGCCTGTCCGACCCGGACGGCATCCGGAACGGCCAGGTCGGCGACCTCGACATCGCCATGCGACGCGCCGTGGTCAACGCGCTCGACTTCCTCCAGCACGATCTGGGCATGAGCCGCTCGGTGGCGTACGCCTATCTCTCGGCAGCCGCGGACTTCCAGGTGTCGCAGGTCGTGGACCGTACGGTCGGCGTACACGGAGTGATCAAGAAGAGCCACTTCGACGACAGGCACTAGGGCCTGTCTTCAAAGTCCCGCCTGGCCCGCGACGCCTGGCACGGCACCTCGCCACGTTGTCGGAGTCATGCGAGTACGCCCAGTACGAGCATGATCCTCCGCCTTGCGATGCACCGCACCAGACGCCGCGGGCCCCGCCCTGCGGGCGGACGGCGCTACTTTGACGACAGGCCCTAGCTGTCAGCGCCAGGAACTCAGGCCGAGGATGCGGCTGTTGAGGGTGCGGGCCTGTTCGCCGGCCCACTCCGCCGCGAGCGACGCTGCCCTCTGGGCGGCCGGGATCAAGCCGGGGGCTTCGCGGCGGATTCAGCGGACCGTCGGGGCCGGCGGTGAGACCGCCTCGTACAGTTCGGCGGCGGTCTGGGTGACGAGGTCGGAGAGGGTCGCGTCCGGGTCGGCCAGCCAGCGGGACGTGGCGCGGCGGGAGACCGCTATGGCCACGTCGATGATGAAGCGTGCCTTGCCGGGCTCGACGCCGCGGTGTTCGAGCGCCCGCGCCAGCGCGTGGGCGATGTCGGCGAGTTTGATCAGATCGCGCTCGGCCAGTGCCGGGCTGGCGGCGATCACCCTGACGCGGCGCAGCAGGAACTCGCGCGACTGAAAGACCTCGTCGGCGGTTCCCAGCGCGGTCAGCAGCGCCTCGATCGGAGTGAGGCCGGGGTCGGCCGCCTCGACCCGGGCGGCAAGGTGGGCTTCGAGGTCTTTGCCGGCGAAGAGGACTTCCCGCTTGTCGGGGAAGTAGCGGTAGAAGGAGCGCTCGGTCAGACCGGCGGTGCGCGCGATCTGCGCGACCGTGGTGCGCTCGAACCCCTGCGACTCAAAGAGGTTGAGCGCCGCGCGCTCGAGCCGGCCCTGTGCGTCTGATTCCCATCTCGGCATGCCCACCAGGATATGACAGCAGAGACTGCCGTCGCGGCGCGCTATGATTGATGACAGCAGATGCTGTCATCACGTAGGAGATCGTTATGAAGGCTCTTCAGTTCGACCGGTTCGGGACCCCGGACGTGATCGTGCTCCGCGAGGTCCCGCAGCCGGAGCCGGGACCCGGCCAGATCCGGATCGCCGTACGGGCGTGCGGTCTGACGCCGGGCGACTGGGCGGTGGTCGACGGACTGCTCGCCGACCGGTTGCCGCCACTGCCGCGCGGGCTCGGCGTCGAGATCGCGGGCACCGTCGACGCGCTCGGAGAAGGCGTCATCGACGTCGAGATCGGCGACCGGGTGTTCGGCCCGGCGGCCTTCGACGGCCCGACGGCCGGGGCCGCCGAGTATGCGCTGATGGCGGTCTGGGCTCACGTTCCGGAGGGCGTCACCGCCGAGCAGGCCGCCGCGCTGCCGATGGCGGCCGAGACGGCATGGCACGCGCTCGACGACCTCGGTGTCCAGCCGGGTGAGCTGCTGCTCGTCCATGGCGCGGGTTCCACCGTGGGCGAGGTGGCGGTGCGCTTGGCGCTGCACCGGGGTGTCCGGGTGATCGCCACCGCCGGGCGGACGCGGGCCGCGGCCCTGGAAGAGATCGGCGCCCGGGTGACCGGCTACGGCGACGGCATGGCCGAACGCGTCGCCGCACTGGCCGGAGGCCGCGTCGACCGCGCCCTGGACACGGCCCCGACCGGTGGCCGGATCGACCGCGCCCATCAGGCCAGCCCGGCGGGCGGCTCGCTGCCGACCCTGATCGGGCTGACCGGTGACTCCGACCGCGTCCTCACCGTCTCGGACTTCGCCGCCGCGGCCGAGCTGGGCGCCCGGGTCACCCAGATCGAGATGCGCTACGACCGGATGAGCGAGTTCGCCCGGCTGGCCGGCGAAGGCGTCCTCGTCGTATCGGTCGCCCGCACCTACACGCTCGACCAGATCCAGGAGGCCGCCGAGCTCAGCCGGTCCCGGCGGCCCGGCGGCAAACTCATGCTCGTCCTGTGATCGGGTTACTGGCCTGGTCGGAGGCCATCGCGTGAGGTTCGGGAGTCCGTACCCCGTCACGCCGCCGCTACGACGTCACTTCGCGTCCCGCTCCGGCAGGGGTGAGTAGCGGCTGGGACCGGGAGTCCGGCCCTCCGGGGCGTAGTCGCAGTCGAGACTGGAGATCTCGTAGTCGTCGCCCTCGTTCTGCTCCTGGTCGACGACCACCGACGCGGTGCACGCGCGGCCGTGCCCGTCGGTGAACGTGACTATCTCGCTGTAGTCCGTCGGGGCGCTGCATCCCGCGAGCAGAAGCGCCGCTCCGGCGCAGACCGCCGCGCCGAACCCCCGTAGCCATTTCATCCGTTGCCCCTCCGCGTCCGTTTCCGCCGACCGACTCGGCTGCCGCGCCACACCGTAGCCGTCAGCGACGGTACGGTCACCGTGTCCACGGCGTACAGCTCATGGGGCGCGGGGCGTTCAGCGCACCGCGGGGAGTTGTTCGCCGTCGGTCAGCCTTCCCGTCAGGTTCACGGAGCTGTCCCGGGGTGCCCGGACCGCCAGCGTCCTGCCCCGTTCGTCCGCCCGGACCGCGCCCGTGGCCGTGATCCGTGTGACGTCGCGGCTGCCCGCCGCCAGCAGGAACCAGGTGCCCGACGGCGCCCGCCAGTGCGTCCCGGCCAGCACGTGCTGGCCGAACCTGCTGCACGACGCCGTGTCCCGGTCCTCGGCCACCACCGTGCCCGGTTCGACGGGCGACGAGGCGGGCTGCTGGAACTGCACCATGATCCGGCCGGGGCCGCGCCAGGAGTCGGCCCGGGTGCAGACCCATGTGGACCGCGCGCCGGTCTCCGGCAACTTCTGCTCGGCGAAAGCCCAGTTGTTGACCGCCCGTACGCCGGATCCCCGCAGGCTCCTGAGCGAGCATGCCGTACGTGCCCAACTGACCAGCGCCGTATCGCCGGTGGCCTCGCGCGGCTGACGCGCGGGCGCGCCGGTGCCCGGCAGCGGGGTGTACGTCAGATGCGCCGGCGAGAGGTCCCCGAGATCGGTGACGAGGAACGAATGCCGCTCCACGATCTTCTCCGAGGAGCGCAGTCGCAGCACCGGCCAGGACGAGCAGTCCTCGCCGGACGGCGGCGCCGGCACCGGACCGGTGACACCGTCCTTCGAGACGTCCAGGTCCCCGGCGGGCGTGTCGGGCGCGAGCAGGTCCCGGGTCGTCGACTCGGCGATCCACGGGGCGAGGAGATAGCGCACACCGTCCGGACCACGGCTCACGACGACGGCCGCGGCCGTCGTCACGTCGGCGTCATCCGTACGGGCGAAGTCCAGGGCCGGCGCGCCGTCGCCCGACAGCGGCTCGGCGTACCGCGCGACGCGCTGACCGTCGTGCAGGAGGACCACCGCGGCGCCGCCCACCTCGCCCGCGTACAGCAGGCGCGGCGGCTGCGCGGGCGGCACCGTGCCCGTTCCCGTGGTCGCCGAGACCCGGACCGCCGGGCCCGGCCCGCCCCAGACCCGCAGCGCCCGCTCCAGCAGTGCCGCGTCGCCGGTACGGTCGCCGCGCGCCGGCCAGACGGAGAAGTCCACCCGCGAGGTGTCGGACCAGGCGTCGTCGTCCGCCCGCTCCAGAAGCGCCGGGTCCAACGCCCGCGCCAGGGCGGCGCCGTCGGCCCTGCCCGCGACGGCCGGCGGCTCCGGCCTGTCGTGGTCCGGGATGGCCAGCAGCACCGAGGCCGCCAGCGCCACGACCACGGTCGCCGCGCCCGCCACGCGCGTACGGTGCCGGCGCCGCAGCAGGTCCGTCGGCCGGGTCTGCACCGTGCACGGGTCGAACTCCGGTGCGCCCAGCAGAGCTTCGGTCCGCCCGCCGCGCTCCGACGCCAGCCGCTCGGCGGTCCGCAGGGCGCCCGCCGGGTCCCGTACCCCGGCCGCCGTCAGCAACGCGCGGACCTCGGCCGGGGCCATGCCCTCCAGCACGCGCAGCGCCAGCGCGGCGCGGGCGGCCGATCCGACGGCGAACAGCGCCTGGTCCAGGGCCAGTTCCTCGCTGCCGCCGGCGCGCGGGAACAGCCGCAGCCCCGCGACGGCGGGCAGCCGCGGCAGTCGCCGGGAGACGAACGCGCGCCAGTTGCGGGGCCGCCCGTCCCGGTCCAGGGCGTCCCGGACCACCCGTTCACGTATCCAGGCGAACGCGGCACCCGTCGTGCCGCGCTGCGCGGGAACGGGGGAGGACACGTCACCCTTGCGCGACCGGGGCAGGACACGCTGGACCACGGCGTGCGCCGCCAGAACCCGCCGGTGGCGGCCGAGACGTGGCGGGAGGGTGAGATAGGCCAGTCGTACGAGCCGTGGATAGTGCTCGACCAGGGCGGCCTCCGCCTCGTCGACGCCGGGTCGCTTCCCTGGCAGGGTGTCGTCGGTCGCTCGCCGGTGTGTCGGCATCGGGGCTCTGCCCTTCCGAGGTGCGGATGCGCGGTCACTCGACGGGGAAACGAGTGAATCGTGCGAACGTCACACCGGCCGTGCGGGCGGCTCTCGGACAACTGCCCGACATCTCACGGGAGTCGAGCGCGCTCAGCGCCCCTGACCACCCAGAAGACCGTCGACGACCCGGCCGAAGACAACACGTCCCGTCCGCGCGGTCACCCGGTCGAGGAAGCGCGGCAGGAAGCCGACACGCAGCTCCTCCGCCCAGCACACCAGCGTGCGACCCTCGGGCGCCGACGCCGACGGCGTTGCCGCCTCAGGTGCCGTCTCCGTGATCTCGATCTCGGCCCAGCCCGTGATCACACGGCCACGCTTCTCCAGCCGGCAGCGCCCGGGACTCCCCGCCCCGGGCGGCTCCCACCGCACGACCTCCATCGGGTCGTCGAACCCCAGCCGCCCGAGTCCGGTACGCGCCACGAACACCGTCCCGGTCCCGGTCGGCCCCGGCGTCTCCACGCGGATCCGCGTCAACGGCACCCGGCGCCCGTGCGCCGGCCAGTCGGTGATCCGTCGCCAGGCCTCGTCGGCGGACAGCGCCGTACGGCGTGCGACACGGAAGACGGTCACCGGTCGGCCGATTCCCCGGCGACCACCAGGCCGGGCAGATGCTCCATGATCTCCTCGCGCACCTCGGCCGACAGCCCCGCGTCCGTGACCAGGGTGTCGACCTGGTCCAGCGTCGCGAACGAACTCAGGCCCACCGTCCCCCACTTGGTGTGGTCGGCGACGACCACCACCCGGCGCGCGGAGCGCACGAAACGGCGGTTCGTCTCCGCCTCGGCCAGGTTCGGCGTGGACAGACCCGCCTCGGCGGAGATCCCGTGGACCCCCAGGAACAGCACGTCGAAGTGGAGCGAGCGGATCGCCTGGTCGGCGACCGGGCCGACCAGCGAGTCCGAGGGCGTACGGACCCCACCCGTGAGGACCACGGTGGCCGCGCCCGCGCGCTGACCGCCCGACGTACCGGCGGGCCGCGCGGCGTGGAACACGTCGGCGACCCGCACCGAGTTCGTCACCACCGTCAGATCGGGCACGTCCAGCAGATGGTGCGCCAGGGCGTACGTGGTGGTGCCACCCGACAGCGCGATCGCCCGGCCGGGCACGGCCATGGCGGCGGCCGCCCGCGCGATGTCCTCCTTCGCGCTCAGCTCCAGCTCCGACTTGGCCTCGAAGCCCGGCTCGTGCGTGCTCGCCTCCACCACCGGGACGGCGCCGCCGTGCACCTTCTCGATGACGCCGAGCCGGGCGAGCGCGTCGAGGTCCCGGCGGACCGTCATGTCGGAGACGTTGAGCTTGCGCGTCAGCTCGTTGACGCGGATACCGCCGCGCCGCCGTACCTCGTCGAGGATCAGGGCCCGTCGCTGTTCCGCGAGGAGGTTCTGGTTGTCGCTCACCACCGGGGCCTGTCCTTCCACGTCGGCGTCGTGCGCGGCCGCCGTACACAGCTGATCATCAGGGTTCCTCATCCTCCCACGCTGTTGGGCCCCGTACGCAGGTGTCGGCCCGCCCCGGCCCGGGGAGGTTCGCTGAGGGCGGCGGCCACCGCCCGCCGGACGCCAGCTGAGAGCGAGTCACCGACGTGTCCCCTGAGCCCCCAGTCCGCCGGAGCGACGGCGCCGCGCTCGAACTGCTGGTCCACGGGGTCGGCGGCGCCACCCCGCAGGAGATGCTCGCCGATCCGTACACGGTGCGGATCACGGGCGACGAGACGGCGGCCATCTACCGGCGCCCCGTCGACGAGGAGGCCGAGGCCCACCCCGAGCGGTACGAGGACGGGCCGGTGCCCGAGGCGTACTGCTGGTCCAACCTCACCTCCGGCAACGGCACCCGCGCCCTGTGGCTGCTGCTGCTTCCCTTCATGGTCGTCAACCTCGCGCACTGGATGCGCCCGGCGACCAACGGACTCGCCAGGACACAGCGGCTGTACGGAGTACTGGTACGGCTGCTCGCCCTCACGCTCACCGTGCTGCTCACGGCCGGCGCCTGCGAGGTCGCGCTCGACCTGGTGGCCTGGCAGTGCGCGGGCGCCGCCGGCTGCGCGGACGACCGGGCCTGGCTCGGCTTCCTGTCCGCCGCGCGGGACGGCTGGTGGGCGCAGCCCGGCCGCCGCCTCGCGCTGGCCGCGCTGCTGCCGGCCGCGCTGGTGGGTCTCCTCTGGTATCTGTCCAACCGGACCTGGAGCGCCTACGAGGCCCAGCGCCCGCCGACCGACACCGGTCCGGGCGGGAGCCTGCCGGGGCCGGGGCCGGGGCCGGGGCCGGAGCAGGAGGCCGCGACCGCCACCGACGCCACGGACGCCTACGAAGGACCGGCCGAGCCCACCCCCGAACCCACCCCCGAGGCAGGCCGCGCGCCGACCGTCCGCCCCGCACTCGCCAGGCCCGGCTTCTGGTACGGCCGCCGGCTCGTCGCCCGGCTGCGCGCCGCGCACACCGCCGCCGGATTCCTCACCGTCGCGGGCGCGGTCACCGGCGCCGCCGCCCGCTACGACCGCGGCACGTCGAGCGCCGCCCGCGAGAGCGTCGGCTGGCTGCTCCAGGCAACTCTCGTCGCCGGCGCGCTCGTTGTGCTCTGGGTGGTGTGCAGCAGGGGCCGCAGCGAGCGCAGGCGCGACGGCACGCTCGACAAGGCGCTCATCAGCCGGCTGCCCGCCGGCTCCCTCGTGCTGCTCGGCCTCGCGGTCGTGTACGCGGCCTGGTCCCGACCCGGCTGGCACTCCTCCGGCACCCTCCCTGGCGCCATCACGTTCCCGGTGCTCGTCCTCGCCCAGGGAGCCCTCGTCGTCGCACTCGCGGCGGCGGCCCTCGTCCTGCACCGCCGCGCCCCGCACGCCAGGATCGCGCTGTACGGCCTCGGCGGCCCCGCCGTCGCCATGCTGGCCTGCGCCCTGGCCGGAGTGATGACCGGCGGCGTGGCGCAGCGCGTCGGCGACTGGCTCGACGGGTCTGGCACCCCCGGCATGGGGGAGGGCTCGATCGCCGGACCGCCGGTGCTGCTGAGCTGGCAGGCGGCCGTCATCCCCGTGCTGCTCGTGCTCCTGCTGATCCCGGTCGTGTTCCTCGCCGTACGCACCGTGCGCACCGGCCGTCGTCTCGCGCCCGTCGTGGAGGCGGAGTACGGCTCGCGGGAGAAGCAGGTCACGCCGGACTCCGTCCGTACCCGCCGGATCGCCGGTGCCCGCGCCCGCGCCGAACTCACCGACGCGGCGCCCTGGTTGGTCGGACTCGTCTCCGGCGCGACGCTCCTGCTCGGCATCGGCGCCGTCCTCGGGGCCTGGCTGAGCGGGGACGTGCCGGGCCGGGCCGCCGAGGGCGAGCCCGCGCTGATCCAGTCGATCGCCGACACCGCGCAGGCGCTCGGCTCCTGGCTGATCGGCCTCGGTTTCATACTGTTCGTGACCTGGGGCCGCCGCGCGTACCGCGACCCCTCCGCCCGGCGCACCATCGGCATCCTCTGGGACGTCGGCACCTTCTGGCCGCGCGCCTCGCACCCCTTCGCGCCGCCGTGCTACGCGGAACGCGCCGTACCCGACCTCACCTGGCGGATGGCCTCCTGGACATCCCGCACCGGCGGACGCCTCGTCATCTCCGGCCATTCGCAGGGCAGCGTGCTGGCCGCGGCCGCGGTCTGGCAGCTGCGCGAGGGCACCCGCCACCAGGTGGCGCTGCTGACGTACGGCTCACCGCTGGAGCGGCTGTACGGCCGCTGGTTCCCCGCCTACTTCGGCGCCGCGCCGCTCGGTGACCTGGGCAGGGAGGTGCACTGCTGGCGCAACCTGTGGCGCGCCACCGACCCGATCGGCGGCCCGGTCCGCCTCGGCGGCGAGGGCGACGAGCCGGCCGTGGACCACGGGCCGCTCAAGGACCCGCTCGCCTACGGCCGCACCGAACGCCACCCGCTGCCCGAGCCGATCCTCGGCCACTCCGACTACCAGGCCGATCCCGACTTCGCCGTCGAACGCGCGGCGCTGCTCGACCGGCTGCCGCCCGCACTGCCCGCGCAGCGCGACGGAGCCGCCACGGAGCGGCGGAGTCACGGCAGTTCAGGCAGATCGTCCGCGTAGAGGAGCGTCAGGTCGTCCGTGCTGGTCTCCGGCAACTGGGCGACCCTGCTGGCGTGTTGCTCCACCATCGACTCGAACGTCTGCCGCGCCGTGCGGCCGTTGCCGAAGGCCGGCCCCTTGGGCAGCGCGGCGAAGTACTTCAGCAGCGCCTCCGGCGTGCCCGCGCCGAGCCGGTACTCGTGCTCCTCGGCCTGCCGCTCCACGATCCGCAGCAGTTCGTCGGCCTCGTAGTCGTCGAAGGTGATGGTGCGTGAGAAACGGGACGCCACACCGGGGTTGACCGCGAGGAAGCGCTCCATCTCCGCCGTGTACCCGGCGACGATGACCACCACCGCCTCCCGGTGGTCCTCCATCAGCTTCACCAGCGTGTCGATGGCCTCACGCCCGAAGTCGCGCCCCGAGTCCTCGGGCGACAGCGCGTAGGCCTCGTCGATGAACAGCACGCCGCCACGGGCCCGGTCGAAGGCCTCCTGCGTACGGATCGCGGTGGAGCCGATGTGCTCACCCACCAGGTCGACCCGGGAGACCTCCACGAGATGACCGCGCTCCAGCACTCCGAGCGAGGCCAGGATCTCGCCGTACAGCCGGGCCACCGTCGTCTTGCCGGTGCCGGGGGAGCCGGTGAAGACCAGGTGGCGGCGGGCGGAGGCGGCCTTGAGACCGGCCTGCTGCCTGCGCCTGCCGACCTCGATCATGTTGGTGAGGGCGCGGACCTCGCGCTTGACGCTCTCCAGGCCCACCAGCGTGTCGAGTTCACCGAGGACCTTGCCCGGTTCGCGTACCGGCTCGGCAGGCGGCGCTTCCGGCACCGGCGTCGCGCTCTGCGCCGGGACGGAGCCCAGCAGCCCCGTCGTCTGCGTGGCCGTCAGAGCCGCCGTCGGCTGCGGCACGGCGGCCAGCACACCGCTCTCGTCGCTGGTGCAGTCCTCCACGGTCGGCCCGGCCCCGGAGCCCTCGGCGCCCGACGGACCGCCGTCCGGGAACTCGTAACCCCCGCGCGCGCAGCGTTCGGTGCGACAGCGCGTCAGCGTCGTACGGCAGCCGTCCATCACATGGAAGCCGTAGCCGCCGCTGCCCGTCACCCGGCAGTCGTGGAAGGTGCCGCGGCCCTCGGCGGAGACGTAGAAACCGGCCTCGGCGGGCGAGGTGATCGTGCAGCGTTCGATGGTGGGGTCGGCGCCCTTGGTGACGATGACACCGGTCTGCACACCGTCGATGGTGCAGGAGTTGAGCGTGCCGCCGCTGCCGTGGTCCCGGAACCACGCGCCGGTGGACGCCTCCCTGATCCGGCAGTCGTCGAGCTGCGCCGTCGCGCCGTCGCTCACCGACACGGCCGTGTTGCGCACCTGCGACAGGTCGCTGTCCACGACGTCGGCGCGCGAGCCGCGGTCCAGGACGAACAGCGCGTCCGGTACGTCGTGCACGCGGCACGAGTCGAGGACGACGGTCGCCCCGTCGCTCACCCAGACCGCCGGGTAGTCGCCCGTACTGTCGTGGATCTCGCACTGGTTGGCGTCCACGCGGGTGCCCGGGTCCCAGACCGAGAGACCGTTGCGGCCGAAGCGCCGCACCGTGGAGCGGGTCAGTGTCAGCACGGAGCGGGAGCGCAGATCGACCGCGTTCTCCGGGATGTCGTGGATGTCGCAGTCGGAGAGCGTCAGCACCGCGTCCGTGTCGAGCGTGATGCCGTCGGCCGATGTGCGGTGGACGCTGGAGTCGGTGAGATGGGCGGCGGCGCGGGCGGCGATCTGCACGCCGGTGCCCTTGATCTCGTACACCTCGCAGCCGACGGCCTCCAGACCGCTGCCCTCGCCGGTGACGGTCAGGCCGCCGCCCGAGGCGTGGTGGATCCGGCAGCGTTCGAGCCGGGGATGTGCCCCGCCGCGTACGGAGACGCCGGACTGCCCCGCCGCGACGACCTCGCAGTCCTCGAAGACCCCGCCGGCGCCGTCGAGTACGGCGACACCGACCCCGGCCGGATTGTCGACGGTGCAGCGGCGGACGGTCGGACGCGCCGCCCCGCGCACCTCTATGCCGGCGGCCGAGCGCGTGACGATCCGCAGATCCGTCAGCTCCGGGGTGCCGTCCTCCACGAGCAGCGCGGGCGCGGTGGTGTCCTGGCCCTCCACATGCAGGTCGTGGACGGTCGCCGACGCGCGCACCGTGAGCGGTACGCCGTCCGGCGGCGCGATCCGCACCGAGCCCGACGAGCCCTCGGGTCCGCGCAGCGTGACGGCGCGCGTGACGACGAGATTCTCCCGGTAGGTGCCCGGCGCGACGGTGAGTATGTCGCCGTCGCTCGCGGCCTCCAGGGCCGCGGCGAGAGAGGCGTACTCGCCGGTACGGCGGCGCCAACGCGAGGTGCCGGTGTGCGTCACCTGGACGGTGCCCTGTGCCATGGTGTTGTTCTGTCCCCACCTCGTGCGCCTGCGCGTGCTGTGCCGACCGGACCCGCTCGGGGGTCAACTCAAGGAAGTCCCGGCCGCGACAGAGGACCGGGTCGCACCACCGTAGCGCGCGCGGCACCGGTGAGTTGACCCAAGAGCGGTTCCGGTCAGCTTCCCGCGCCCGTACGGCCCCAGTCGGGACCGGCCTGGGCCCAGGCCAGGTCGAGCCGCGCGTACCGGACTTGGTGGAGTCTCCACACCACCAGCCGTCGGACGGCCTCGACCAGACCGGCGACGCCCGCGGCCACGCCGAGCCCCGCCAGCACGGCGTGCGTACGGGCGGTGGCGAGGTCCGTCGGACGCTTGGCGAGGTGCCCGCCGCCGTCGGTCCAGACCGGGAAGGTGTCGCCGGCCCGGAGGGTCTGCGGGGCCGAGTGCACGAGCCGGGTGTGCCGACTGCCGTCCGGCGCCGTCCACTTGGCGATCACCGGCTTGCCGGAGTCGCGCTGGGTCGGGGCCTCGGGGTCGGACGCGACGCGGGTGGGCGCCTTGGCGGGGCGGATCATCATGGCTTGCGTGCGGTGCCGGTCCTCGTGCTGGGCGTGGATCGTCCGGCGGAACGCGTCGTCGGTCAGCGCACCCGAGATCCAGCCGATCGCCGGCACGGCGAGAAGCATCAGGAGCAGGGCGCCGAGCGCGACCCACGCCTCGACGAGATCGGTCTTTCTCCGCAGGGGGTTGTGCCGCCAGCGCCGGAGCCCCACGACCGCTCGCATCGTGTCGTACCCCTTCCGTCTTCCGTCCGTTCCCCTGTCCGTCTTAGCCCCACGGAGGCCCGCTCACGCACAAAAGGGCGGAAGGGAGAGCGAAATCACCCGTCCGTTCGACGGGTCGGATCCGGGTCGCCGTCGAATCGGCGGTGCCCGGGCAAGGGTACGCGGCGGTGCGCGCCGGGGCGCTCGTGCGTGTCAGCCGGACCTCCACCCCGAGGTGGCGGCTGAACCGGTCGCTCGCTGTGCTCGCCCGCGCGCGCGTCGGCGAGCGACGCGTCAACCGTGGTCCCGAAGACGTTCACCACGAGGGCATGCGCGGGTGGGTCCGAACGAGTGACGAGTGACGTCAACGCCCGTTCCCCGTGCGCCTGTTCACGGGCCGTCCGGTCCCGGGGCGCGCCGTCGCCGACGGCCTCCCCGGGCTCCCTCCGGCCTGCTCCGCTCCTCCCCGGCTCGTCGTGGCTCGTCCCGGTGTGCCCTGTGCTTCCGGTGTTCCGGGATGTCCCCGTGTGTCAGTAACCCCGGCTCTGGTAGGGCCGGTTGTACGGGTCGTCGTACTGCACCGGCGCGGGCGCCGGACGCGGGGAGGCGGGGCGCATCGCCTCGTACCCCGTCGCCGAACCCGGTCGCTGCTGCTGCTGCGGCGGGCGGGGCTGCTGGGGGCGCGGCTGCTGTTGCTGCTGCTGGGGCTGGTAGGGCTGAGCACCCTGGTATCCGCGAGGCGGCTGCGGTGCCTGCTGCGGAATGTAGGGCGCCGGGGCGTGCTGGAGCGGCACGGGGTGCTGCGCCGGCTGCGGCTGGTAGCCGCCGTAGGACGGCGTGGGCTGCGAAGGAGCCGCCGGAAGAGCGGGAAGCGCCGAAGGCAGCGCCGGCAGATAGCTGTTGCTCTGGTAGCTGCTGCCGGTGTCGTAGGCGGAAGGCACTCGGATCGGGGCGATCTGAGGCGTGCCCCGCTCCGCGACCAGGGAGTCGTAGATGGGGGTGTCCGGGAACGACGGCGCGGTGTAGTAACCGCCGCCGTAGGTCGAGCGGGGGGAGGTCATGGAACCTAAGTTAAGCCCACGATGTGCCAAGAGGGGAGTCCGATAAGGGGGTTCTTTCGGGAGCTCTGGGCCACTTCGGATCCCCAATGCGAGCGAACTTGGGAAAATCGGTCGTCCGGCAGCGTAGTGATCGTGTAAAGGGCAAGCTCCAGAGGGGTTACCGGTGGGTCCTCGTGGGTGCGATGACCTCCGCAGCGATTAGGTTTGGCGCAACAGAAAACTTTCGGTCACCCGACTCTCGATGGGGGCGAGCATGTCCATGCTTAAAGGAGCCAATGTTCCGGTGTCGGCACCCGGTGTGCGTGTCGAATTGGGATGGCGTTCGGCGCCCGGGACGCCGGATGTCGACGCCTCGGCCCTTCTGCTGAAGGCGGGAAAGGTCCGCTCGGACGCGGACTTCGTTTTCTACAACCAGGCGGCCCACGCGTCGGGCGCCGTGCGGTACGACGGGAAAGGCACCGGCCCCGGCACCGTGACGGACACCCTGTCCGTCGACCTGGCCCGGGTGGAGGCCGACATCGAGCGGATCGTCGTCGCCGCGTCGGCGGACGGCGGTAACTTCGGCCAGGTGCCCGGACTGTACGTACGCGTCCTTGACGCGGCGTCGGGCGCCGAGATCGCGCGGTACGACAGCCAGGACGCGACCGTCGAGACGGCCTTCGTCCTCGGCGAGCTCTACCGGCGGCAGGGTGCCTGGAAGTTCCGCTCGGTCGGCCAGGGCTACAGCAGCGGACTCGAAGGACTGGCAACGGACTTCGGCATCAGCGTCGACGAGCCGCAGCAGGCGGCGGCGCCCATGACCCCCGCGCCGCCGGCCCCGGTCGCGGCCCCCGCCCCGCCCTCGTACACGCCTCCCGCGCCGGCGGCGCCCCCGGCCGCGCCCGCCCCGGCTCCGGTACGGCTCAGCAAGGTCACACTGACCAAGGAAGCGCCGACCGTCTCCCTGTCCAAGCAGGGCGGGAATTCCGGTGAGATGCGCGTCAATCTCAGCTGGCAGGTGCGCAAGCAGTTCAAGGGCTGGGGCGCCAAGCTCGGCCGGGCCGTCGCCATGCACGGCGACCTCGACCTCGACCTGTGCGCCCTCTACGAACTGACCGACGGCCGTAAAGGCGTCGTCCAGGCACTCGGCAATGCCTTCGGAGCGCTTCACCAGCCGCCGTTCATCCATCTCGACGGCGACGACCGCACCGGCGGTTCGGCCAACGGCGAGAATCTCAGCATCAACCTCGACCACAAGAACCAACTGCGCCGCGTCGTCATCTTCGTGACGATCTACGAAGGCGCGCGCAGCTTCGCCGATCTCGACGCGACGGTCACGCTCCAGCCGCAGAACGGCGCCGCGATCGACTTCTCGCTCGGCGAGTGCACCGTTCCCTCCACCGTGTGCGCGCTCGCATTGATCACCAATACCGGCTCCGATCTGCTGGTCCAGCGCGAAGCGCGCTTTCTCGTGCCGGAACGCGGAGTCAGCCCGCAGCGCACCATCGACTACGCCTACGGCTGGGGCATGAACTGGACGCCCGGCCGGAAGTGACCCCGGGGCCCGGCAGCGACCCGCCTCAACGCTCCGGTGCGGCCTCCGGACGGGCGTACGTACGCCCCTTCCAGGCCGCACCGCGGCCCCGGTAGTGCCGCACGGCCGAGTCGACGGTCATCAGGAGATAGAGCAGGGCGGTGAAGGGCAGCAGGGGAGCGAGCCAGAGCGACTGCCGGTAGTACCGCAGCACCGGTACGTACGTCCCGGCCATCACCGCCCACGCGGCGCCGCCCAGCAGACCGGCCGCCGTGTCGCCGCCCGACAGGCCCGCGTACACACCGGCGGGCGGCGCCAGATACACGACCGCGAGTCCGGCCACCGTGCCGACCAGCAGCAGCGGGCTGTGCAGGAGTTGGGCGTACGCGCTCCGCGCCACCATCCGCCACAGATCGGTCAGCCGCGGATACGGGCGCACGCTGTCCACCCGCTCGGCGAGGCCGAGCCAGATCCGGCCCCCGGCGTCCTGCACCGCGCGCGCCATCGACACGTCGTCGATCACGGCCTGCCGGATCGAGTCGGGAATCCGCGCCCGCTCGGCGGTCTCCGTCCGCAGCAGTACGCAGCCGCCGGCCGCCGCCGCCGTACGCGCCCCCGGCTTGTTGACCCGGCGGAACGGATACAGCTGTGCGAAGAAGTAGACGAAGGCGGGCACGATCAACCGCTCCCACGCGGTCGCCACCCGCAGCCGGGCCATCTGGGAGACCATGTCGAGTCCGTTCGACCCCGCGGCGGCGACCAGTTCGCGCAGACTGTCCGGCTCATGGGCGATGTCCGCGTCCGTAAGGAGGAGGTAGTCGGGCCGCCCCTCCCGCGCCAGTTCGATGCCATGACGCAGCGCCCACAGCTTCCCCGTCCAGCCGGGCTCCGGCTCCGGCGGGGAGACCACCGTCAGCGGCAGCCCGCCGAACCGCTCGGCCAGCTCCCTGGCCAGGGCGCCCGTACCGTCGGTGCTGGAATCGTCGACGAGGAAGATCTCCGCCCGCCCCGGATAGTCCTGCGCCAGCAGCGACGGCAGGCTCACCGGCAGCATCTCCGCCTCGTCACGCGCGGGCACGACCACGGCGACGGACGGCCAGAGCGACGGAGCCGCACGCGGCGGCAGCCGCTGATCCGTACGCCAGAAGAATCCCTGACCCAGCAACAGAAAGCCCCACGCGGCCAGTGAGACCGCGGCGATCCAGGCGATGGCGCTCATTCGCCGCAGTCTGCCCCACATCGGCGGGACCGCAAGGGCGGTCGTCTATGGTGACCGGGTGAAGATCGCGCTGATGGACTCCGGTCTCGGGCTGCTCGCCGCCGCCGCCGCCATGCGCCGGCTCCGGCCGGACGCCGGTCTCGTGCTCTCCTCCGACCCCGGCAGCATGCCGTGGGGACCGCGTACCACGGAGGACATCGTCGGGCGCGCGCTCACGGTGGCCCGCGCCGCCGCCGAGCACCGGCCCGACGCGCTGATCGTCGCCTGCAACACCGCCTCGGTGCACGCCCTGCCCGCGCTGCGCGCCGCCCTGGAGCCCGGTCTGCCCGTCATCGGCACGGTCCCCGCGATCAAGCCGGCGGCGGCCGGGGGCGGGCCCGTCGCGATCTGGGCCACCCCGGCCACCACGGGCAGCCCCTACCAGCGCGACCTCATCCGTACCTTCGCCGACTCGGTCGACGTCACCGAGGTGCCGTGTCCCGGTCTCGCCGACGCGGTGGAGCACGCCGACGAGGCGGGCATCGACCGCGCAATCGCGGCGGCGGCGATCCGCATCCCGCGCGAGGTAAGGACCGTCGTCCTGGGCTGCACCCATTACGAACTCGTCGGCGAACGCATCCGGGCGGCCCTGCGGCAGCCCGGACTGCCGGAGGTGACGCTGCACGGCTCCGCCGACGCCGTCGCCGCGCAGGCGCTCCGCAGGCTCGGGGACATACCGGCTCCCGCGGCGGACGCCGGGCCGGGCGACCTCACCGTCCTGCTGGCCGGCCGGCGCGCCACGCTGCAGGACGCGGCACTGACCTACGCGGAGGGCCGGCTGCTCGCGGCCGTCACCCACGCGCACTAGGTCCTGTCCGGGCCGTCTGTGGCCATCGTCACTGTGGTGCGCGGGGGCGGGCGACGTAAGGGTCTCCGTGGACGTCAACATTCCGGATCCCGTCGCGGCGGTGCTCCCCGGGCGGTTCGTGAGTACGCTGCAACCATGACGGAGCACCCCCGACGAGGGGGGCCTGGCACAGTGCCCCTCCCCGAAATCTGGACCGGCCGGGCGACCAACCGCATTCAGTGGCTGTTCGCCGTGGTGGGTGTCGCCTGCGTCGCGCTCGGCGTCGAGCTGGCGATCCAATCCTCCTGGGAAGCCGGCGTCGTCGCGCTGGCCGCCTCGGTGGTCGGCTGCGTGGCCGCCGGACTGCTGATTCTCTTCGGCACGCTGGCGTTCGTACACGTGGCGGTCAAGGTCGATCACGAGCACCTGGAGGTGCGCTGCGGCCACGCCGGGCTGCCGCGCCGCCGTATCCCGCTCACCCATGTGACCGGCGCCGACTTCGAACCCAGCGTCACGCCCCGCCAATGGGGCGGCTGGGGCTACCGCTGGCGACCCGAGCAGGGCACGGCCGTGGTGGTACGGCGCGGCGAGGGTGTCGTGCTGCGCCTGGGCGACGGCAGGACGTTCACGGTGACGGTCGACGACGCCGAGGCGGCGGTCCGCGTCATCCGCGACCGGCTCCGCGCGGCGGCCACGGGCAAGGTGGGCCTCAGCAAGCAGGCCCTGGGCAAGCCCGGTCTGGGCAAGCCGACTCTCGGCAAGCCCGGTCTCGGCGAGGCGTCGGGCGGCAGAACGGTCATGGGCGGGTCCGCCGACATCTGACCGCCCCCGCCGGTCTGTTCCGCATCATCCGCACCGCCGAGATCAGCCCGGCCTGCCCTCCGGCGTCGCCCCGTCGGCCGGCCGCGCCGTCGCCAGGCCCGCGAGGAGCCCCGCGCCCGCCGTCACCGGTGTGAAGCTCAAGGCATTGCCCACGGTCGCTACAGCGGCCAGTGCCGTCAGCGCGGCTCCGGCGGTCAGTACGACGGGAGTGGCGCGCGGTGAGCGCCACAGGGCGTACAGCAGCCAGCCGAACGCGGCTCCCAGCAGCAGCGCCCCCACGACACCCTGCTCCGCCGCCAGCTGGAACAGCGCCGAGTGCGGCTTGCCGTCCGAGTTCAGCGACTCCAGCGCGGTCGGACTCAGTTCCCCGAACCGGTCGGGCCCCGCGCCCAGCAGTGGATTCGCCCGTACGAGATCCACCGCGTCCTCCCAAAGAAGCACCCGGTGCGCCGTGAGCTGCCCCTCCAGCGACGCCGCCAGCCCTTCGGGAACCGCCCGTACGGCCACGGCCCAGGACGCACCGACCATCAGACACGTCGCGCCGGCGAAACCCGCCAGCCCCAGCGATCGGTGGCGCATTCTCGCCGCCGCGAGTGCGCAGAGCAGCACCCCGACGGCGGCCACCAGCCCCGCCACGGAACCGAGCACGGGACCCGTCACGGCCGCCACCGCCGCCACCACCAGCAGCGCGGTCCGGGACCTGGGCGCTTCCGCGGCGGCCGCCGCGCAGCAGGCGGCGCCCACGGCGAGGATCAGCAGGGCCGCGACCGCGCCGGTGTCACCCGGCGCCGCCGCGCTCTCCGCCGTGTCGCCCGGTACGTCGTGGCGCGCGACGACGGCCAGGATGTACGCGGCGACGGCCAGCGTGACCGCTGTGGCGACCGGCGCCAGGGACCCCGCGATGCGTCCGCACGTATAGCCGGCGGCGACCGCGAGCAGGGCCAGCAGAACACCTTCCGGTCTGCCCTCCCGGCCGGCCGCGCTGACCAGCGCCCACACCGCGCAGCCGACGAACACCGCCGCGCCCACGACGTCGGAGGTGCCGCCCTGCTCATGCGCGACGGACCGGCTTGCCGGTACAGCCATCCCGTAGACCCCCCGACCCGAGACGGCCCTGCCGGCGACAGCCGGAACGGTCGGGGCACGACCACACCGGCCCCAGGGCTGCCGTACACGCTAGTGGCAGGGGAGGGGTTATGTGGACATCTCGCGCAGAAACGTCGCGCGGGCAGCTCCACGGCAGCTTCGCGGTGACCCCGTGGCGGCTCCCGGCGGCGTCCCGCTCGTAGCCGGACTCCCGCCTTCCTACGGCGCCACCGTAGACTCCGCCGGGTGAGCACCACCATCACCCCCGTCGAACCCGTCGAGCCCGCACCCGCGCCCGGCGGGAGGCGGTGGCCGCGCCGGTTCGTACGGCCCGGCGCCGCCGCACTGTCCGGGCTGCTGCTCTTCGCGAGCTTCCCGCCCCGCCCGCTGTGGTGGCTGGCGCTGCCCGGATTCGCCCTGCTCGGCTGGACGTTGCGTGGCCGCCGCCCACGTGCCGGGTTCGGTCTCGGCTTCCTCGCCGGTCTCGGATTCCTGCTGCCGCTGCTGAAGTGGACGGGCGAGGAGGTCGGCCCGCTGCCGTGGGTCGCGCTGGCCGCCGTGTCCGCGCTGTTCGTCGGCGCCGTCGGCGTGGGGATCGCCGCCGTGTCGCGGCTGCCCGCGTGGCCGGTGTTCGCCGCCGCCGTATGGATCCTGGGCGAGGCGGTCCGCGCCCGCGTGCCGTTCGGCGGCTTCCCCTGGGGCAAGATCGCCTTCGGCCAGGCCGACGGCATGTTCCTGCCGCTCGCCGCCGTGGGCGGCACGCCCGTACTGGGCTTCGCCGTCGCGCTGTGCGGCTTCGGCCTCTACGAGGCGGTCCGCCAGGTCCTCGCCCACCGCGCCGCGCGCGCTGCCGGGACCGACGGCGCGGCGCGGCCGGTCCGGCGTGCGGCCGTGGCCGTCGCCGCGCTGTCCGTGCTCGTCCCCGTCGCGGGCGCCCTCGCCGCGCTGCCCCTCGTGGACGACTCGGCCGAGGACGGCACCGCGACCGTCGCCGCGATCCAGGGCAATGTGCCGCGCCTGGGTCTCGACTTCAACGCCCAGCGCCGCCAGGTGCTCGACAACCACGCCGCGCGCACCGAACAGCTCGCCGCCGACGTCAAGGCGGGCAAGGAGCCGCAGCCCGACTTCGTCCTGTGGCCCGAGAACTCCTCGGACCTCGACCCCTACCGCAACGGCGACGCGCGCCTCGTCATCGACGACGCGGTCAAGGCGATCGGCGTCCCGACGGTGGTCGGCTCCGTGCTCTCGCCCGAGACCGGCAAGCTGCGTAACACCCTGATCCAGTGGGAGCCCGGGAGCGGGCCCGTCGCGACGTACGACAAGCGCCATGTCCAGCCGTTCGGCGAGTACATCCCGATGCGTTCCTTCGTACGGATCTTCAGCTCCGACGTCGACCGGGTACGACGTGACTTCGGCCCCGGAAACAAGGTGGGCGTGTTCGACCTGGCCGGGACCAAGGTCGGTCTCGCCACCTGCTACGAGGCGGCCTTCGACTGGGCGGTGCGCGACACCGTCACCCACGGGGCGCAGCTCATCACCGTGCCGAGCAACAACGCCACCTTCGGACGCAGCGAGATGACCTACCAGCAGCTGGCGATGTCCCGGGTGCGGGCCGTCGAGCACAGCCGGGCCGTCGTCGTCCCCGTCACCAGCGGTGTCAGTGCGATGATCATGCCGGACGGCAAGGTCGTCGAGCAGACGAAGATGTTCACGCCCGACGCGCTCGTCCGGGAGATGCCGCTGCGCTCCTCGCAGACGCCCGCCACCAGGATGGGCACGCTGCCCGAGGCGCTGCTGGTCGCGATCGCCGTCGGCGGTCTCGGCTGGATCGGTGTACGGGCCGTACGCGCCCGCAGGAGCCCCGCCACTGACGAGGCGAGCTGACCCACGCATAGGGTCGTGGCATGGGAACGCCAGACTTCATCCGAGAGATCCGTGCCACCGCCGGTCACCAGTTGCTGTTCCTGCCCGGAGTCAGCGCGATCGTCTTCGACGACGACGGACGCGTACTGCTGGGCAGGCGGGCCGACACCGGCGACTGGTCGATCATCGGCGGGATCTCGGAGCCCGGGGAGCAGCCCGCGGTGACGGCGGAGCGCGAGGTGTACGAGGAGACCGCCGTGCGCTGCGAGGCCGAGCGCGTCGTCCTCGTCCAGGCCCTGCCGGAGCCCGTCACGTACCCCAACGGGGATCAGTGCCAGTACATGGACATCACGATGCGCTGCCGCGCGATCGGCGGGGAGGCCAGGGTCAACGACGAGGAGTCCCTGGAGGTCGCCTGGTTCCCCGTGGACGCGCTGCCGGAGCTGCGGGAGTTCGCCCGGTTCCGTATCAAGCAGTCACTTGAGAACGAGCCCACCTGGTTCCAGCCGGGCACGGGCGGCTGAGGACCCGGTTGCCCGGTCCGGCGGGAGGGCCCCGCTACTGGAGCGCGTGGACCGCCGCGGCGAAGACGGCGGGGAGCCGGGCCGCGGCGGGCACGACCAGGCGTGCCGTGCGCGGGCTGCGGGTGGCGTACAACAGGCCCTCCGTGAGCAGACGGTGACGTCTCGTCAGCTTCGACCAGGCCGCCGGATACGACTGCGGCCGGCCATCCGCCAGCGCGCGCACCGCCGCCCCGGCCGTCGACAGGGCCAGCGCGACCCCCTCCCCGGTCAGCGCGTCCACATAGCCGGCGGCGTCGCCGACGAGCAGCACCCGCCCGGCCAGCGGCCGGCTCACCCGCTGCCGCAGCGGACCCGCGCCGCGTACGCCGCTCGCCGGGCGTTCGCCCAGTAGCGGCGTCAAGTCCGGGAATCCGGCGAGGTGTTCGCCGTACCCCCGGCGCTCGCGGCTCAGCACGGCCACGCCGACGAGATCGTCCCCCACGGGTGTCACATACGCCTCGCCGTACCGCGACCAGTGGACCTCCACGAAGTCCGACCACGGCGCCACCTGGAAGTGCCGCCGCAGCCCGTAGCGGGACGGCGCGCGGTCCGGCAGATCCAGGCCGAGGCCCCGGCGGATCGGCGAGTGCAGCCCGTCGGCGGCGATCAGCCACCGCGCGGTCCTGCCCCCGGCGCTGACCCGGTCGGCGCTCTGCCGTACCTCACCGACCTTGCCCCGGACCGTCTCCACGCCGAGGGCGTCCGCCCGCCGCCGTAGCGCGGCGTGCAGCTCCGTACGGCGCACACCCAGCCCCGCACCGTCCCGGAAGCACGCCTCGGCGCCGCGCACACCGTCCCGGTAGTGGATGCCGCGCAGTTCGCGCCCCGACACCTCGACGCCCATCGCGCGCAGCGCCGCCACGCCGCCCGGCATGATGCCCTCCCCGCACGCCTTGTCCACCGGGGTCGCGCGCGGCTCCACCACCACGGCCCGCAGCCCCGCCAGGGCGGCGTGGATCCCGGCGGCCAGACCGGCGGGGCCACCGCCGGCGATCAGTACGTCGATCACGCGGGGGCCCCGGCCGGCGCGGCCCCGAGCGCCGCGTTCTCGCACCGGATCCGGACCGTCATCAAGGCGGCGTTGAGCCCCGTGAAGGCGACGGCCGTCACCCACGCCCCATGGACCAGCGGCAGCGCCAGGCCCTCCGCGACGACGGCGACGTAGTTGGGATGGCGCAGCAGCCGGTAGGGCCCGCCGGAGACCAGCGGCAGGCCGGGCACGACGATCACCCTCGTGTTCCAGCGCGGCCCCAGTGTCCGGATGCACCACCAGCGCAGCCCCTGGGCCGCGACGACCACACCCACCATCGTCCAGCCGAACGCCGGCACGAACGGCCGTCCGGCCAGGGCCGTTTCGGCGAGCGCGCCGGCCAGCAGACCGGTGTGCAGGACGACCATCGCCGGGTAGTGCCCGCGCCCGGTCTCCGTACCGCCGCGCGCCAGACTCCAGCGGGCGTTGCGCCGGGCGACGACGAGTTCGGCGATCCGCTCGCCGGCGACAGCCAGCACCAATGCCGTGTACCACCACATGTGTTCTCCAACTCACCAGCGAAGCAGGACGAGTTCGCAGCAGAATCCGGGGCCCATCGCGATCATCAGGCCGGGGCTGCCCGGCTCCGGGGCGCGCCGGGCGAGGGTGTCACGCAGGACATGCAGAACTGATGACGACGACAGGTTCCCCACCTCGGACAGGGAGCGCCACGTGACGTCGAGGGCGCCCTCGGGCAGGTCCAGCGACTCGCCCACGGCTTCCAGGACCTTGGGGCCGCCGGGATGGCAGACCCACGCGGTGATGTCGGCGGGTGTCAGGCCGTGCTCCGCGAGGAAGGCGCGTACGTCGTCGGCGAGAAAGCGGCGGACGACGTCGGGCACCGACGGATCGAGGACGACCCGGAAGCCGGATCCCGTGACGGCCCAGCCCATGACATGGCCGGTGTCCGGGTACATCCGGCTGCGCGTGGCGACGACCGAGGGACCGGCGGCGGTGATCCCGGGTGTCGCGGGAAAGCGTTCGCCCACCGCCACGACGGCCGCCGCCCCGTCGCCGAACAGCCCGGTCGCCACCAGATTCGCCGGCGACGGGTCGTCGCGCTGGAAGGTGAGAGAGCACAGCTCGACCGAGAGCAGTACGGCCACCTGCTCCGGCCAGCCCCGCAGATAGTCGTGGAGCCGTGCGACGCCCGCCGCGCCCGCGACGCACCCGAGTCCGAAGATGGGCAGCCGCTTCACATCGGGACGCAGCCCCAGCCGCCCGACGAGGCGCGCGTCCACGGAAGGAGCGGCCACGCCGGTGACGGAGGTGAACAGCAACAGGTCCACGTCCTCCGGCCGGAGCCCCGCCGTATCGAGCGCTCCGCGCACCGCCTCGGCGCCCAGATCACCCGCGACCTCGATGAAGACGTCGTTGGCGGCGCCGAACCCGTCGATCTTGGCGTAGTCGTCCAGGGGCAGCGCCATGTGGCGCGAGCGGACCCGCGCGCTCGCGTGCAGCCGGTCCAGCACGCGCCGGTCGGACCCGGGCGGCAGACAGGTGCGCGCCACCATGTCGGTGATCTCGGACTGGGTGTGGCGGTACGGAGCCAGGACGCCGTGCACGGCGGCGATTCGGGTCATCGATTCCAGCCTGAGGATGTCATAACCCTCCCAACACCCTTAGGAAGGGATGAGACACCATAAGTCGCCCGTCCGGCTGCCACGTGAACGGAGCCCGCGCGCCTACGATCGGCGCGTGGACGCCGACAGGACAGCCGATGTGACCGCAGATGTCGACCCGGCGTCGAGCACGCGCGAGGACGGACCCGCCGACGCCCAAACCCCGCGCCCCGAGCGGCTGCTGAGAGCCGGACAGGCCCCAGGCCCTGTCCGGCGGATCTTCGGGCGCCAGGGACGCCTGGCACGGCACGTAGGCCCCAGGGGGCCACGGGAGGTGCCCCCCGCGTTGTCGGAGCCGGCCAAGTACGCCCGGTACGAGACCGATCCTCCGCCCTGCGATGCACCGCACCAGCCGCCCCGGGCCGATCCCCGAAGATCCACCGGACAGGGCCTGGCCCTCTCCTGCCATCCCGGACCCGTCGTCGCCGTCACCGGGCTCACCCTCGCGCTCGCCCTCACCGCGGGCCACGGCGCGGGCCGTTGGCCGCTGCTCGTCGCCGCGGTGCTGACCGGCCAGCTCTCCGTGGGGTGGTGCAACGACGCCTACGACGCCCGGCGCGACATCGTCAACGGCCGCCGCGACAAGCCCGTCGCCGCGGGGACGGTCGGCCAAGGGACGGTCTGGCGGGCGGCGTTCGGCGCGCTCGCGCTCTGTGTGCCGCTCTCCCTGGCGTGCGGCGCGCTCGCCGGTACCGCGCATCTGATCGCGGTGGCCGCGGCCTGGGCGTACAACCTGCGGCTCAAGGCCACCCCGCTGTCCTGGCTGCCGTACGCGATCGGATTCGCGAGCCTGCCGGCCCTGGTCTCACTGAGCCTGCCCGGCAGCCCGTGGCCTGCCTGGTGGGCCGTCACCGGCGGCGCGCTGCTCGGTGTCGGGGCACACCTGGCGGACGTCCTGCCCGACATCCGCGCTGACCTGGCCACCGGCGTACGAGGGCTGCCGCACCGACTCGGCGCCACCGGCAGCCGGTTGCTGCTCCCCGTCCCGCTGGTGGCGGCGTCGGTGGTGCTGACGCTGGGCCCGCAGGGCCGTACCGGCGCGGGTGCCGTGCTCGTCCCGCTGGCCGCCGGGGCGATCGCGGTCGCGGGCCTGCTGCTCGGCCGCCGCCGGGGGAAGGCGCCCTTCGTCGCCGCGGTCGCCGTCGCGGCGCTGGACGTGGGGCTGTTGATGGCACACGGCACCGGCGTCACCTAGGGGGTGTCGTGCCGATCTTGCCGGGCTCGCGTGCCCTGGTGCCGCGCCTCTTCCCCGTAGCCCCCGAGGGGGCCACGGGGGTGCCCCCTGCGTTGTCGGAGTCGGCATGGCTCCGCCATGTCTCCCTCCTCCGCCTTGCGATCCACGGCCCCAACGCGACACAAGCCGCTGTCGCAGCGGGCGCTCCGGCAAGACACCCCCTAGGCCTCGACGGCGACCCCGGACTTCGCCCGTCATCCGTCGAAGCGAACCTCGTCGCAGTTCCCCCGACCGCCGTGGCCGCGGACATCGTTGTCGTCGTGGCCGGGCGTCTCGCAACCACTGCCACCGGCCCGGCGTCCCCCGTCGCGCTTCCGCTCCGCCGTCTCTCTCGTGTCCCGGCGCGCGGACATCGGGCCGGCCGGCGGCACCGTCGCCTGGCCGCCGCCCACGATCGGCAGGGACTTGGGGCTGTTCGGCGACGCGTCGGTCGCCCAGTTCTGGAGCGTGGACTCGTCGCGGATCTTCGCCACGACCGACGTACCCGCCTCGGGAGTCGTCGGGACGACGGCCAACGAATCGTCCCACCGGGGGATCACATGCCCCTGGACCGTCACGTCGTAGCGCACGTCGGCGGCGTTCTCGGCGGTCGGCTCGGTGCACGGTCCGAGGATCAGGGAGCCGTCGACCGTACGGGAGTTGAGGCACAGGTCCTGGTCGGCGCCGTTGCGCAGCAGGCCGTCCTCCTCGTACAGCCACTGCTGGGTCTGCGCGGACGACGAGCAGATCGCCAGCGTCGCCTCGGACCCCGCGTGGGGCCGGGTGTCCCGGAGGTCGAGGCAGAGATCGGCGTCCGCGCTGCGCAGCGCCGTACGCAGAGGGCCCGGCGGGATGCCGGTGGAGCCCGTCGGCGGCTTCTGGCCGGGGCCGGAGACGCCCTGCGAGCCCGGGTCGGGGGAGGCCGTGTCGGTGCCCGTGCCGATGGGGGCGGCCGGGCCCATGGCCTCGCCGCCGCTGTCGCCGGCGGTGAGGCTGGAGACGGTCACGGCGAGCAGGCCGACGGTCACCAGACCGAGCCCGCCGAGCAGGACGGTCCTCGGTCTGCCCGGGGTGGCCATCACGCGCCTGGCCACCACCGTCACGCGGGGCAGCACCCTCGGGCGTCCGCCCACCGAGTGCCGTCCGCCGCGACGTACACCCGTACCGCCCGCGGCCCGCGCGCCGCCGCGTCTGCCCGGCCGCGAGTCGAGGTAGCCCCTGCCGTGCGGGCCGAGGAGCGCCTCGGCGAGCAGGACGGCCGGCCGGCCGTCGACGTGGACGAACTGCTCGGTGGCGTACGCGCAGTGCGCGCAGACCGCCAGATGCCGCTGGATGTCCGGGAGCAAAGCACCGCCGCGTCGCAGTGACACGTCCAGCAGGCGGTTGTAGTGGCGGCATTCCGGGTCCGACGCGAGTTGGATATGCGCGCGTACACAGCCGGACCGGAAGAGTTCACCCGCGTGTTCCCGTTCGGTGAGCGCGCTTTCCGGATCAATGCCGAGCAGACCGGCCGGTACGGTTATGGGCTCCGCCTCGACGTCCGTATGCCAGAGCAGGCACCGCGCGGGTGCGGGCATTGCCTGGAAGGCGTGGAAGGCCAGCCGCCGATTCTCCAGGGGTTCCGGCGCGTCGGGGCTCCCCGGGCCGGTGCCCGCAGGCCGTGCCCGGTGCTCCCAGACCGTGTCGGTCCTTTGTCCTTCGGCCGCCTTTTGTCCCTCGGTCGCCCAGGCGCTGGCCATATGGCGGGCGGTCATAAGGAATTCGGGCCGCAGGGCCGGGACGGGACCGGGGCGGCGCAGGGTGTCGAGCACCTTGCCGAAGGCCGCCGTGGCGAGCATCGAGGCGGCGTTCGCCGAGGGGGAGCGGATCTCGGCGTAGTCGAGCAGGGCCTGCCAGTGCCGGGCGAGCAACAGCGCGGTGGCGTGGTCCTCTTCGTCGCTGTCGCGGGTCCTCAGCGCGGCGACGAGATCCGCGTCCGAGCCTTCGGAGCGGGGGCCGGGCGGACCGGCCGGCGGGGGCGGGGTGGATCTGGACGTACGAGGATCCTGCATAGAGGTCCTGCCTTCCAGGGCACTGAGTGGGGGGTGTCCAGTCCCTTGACGCGAGGGTGGCGGCAGTGATTTCCGGCCGACTGAAAGGGGGGTGGTCCGTTTGGTGCGTACCTTTGGACGGGGTGGAGCCTCCAGGAATGCGACCCGTGGGCGGAGAGCGGCGGGATAACAACGGCCGGAGAGCCTTTCCGGGCGGTCGTACCGTCGCCGAATCGAACGGTTGAGCGCTCTGGGCATTGCTGCCGACCGAGCGCGTTCACCATTGCACAGCCCGTGTGGGTGAAACAAGAGATCTCCAACCGCGGCTATTCGATGCGCTGTTGAAGAACGGGTCGGGCAAGGATTTGTACCGCGGGGGTCCAATTCCGACCGTGGGAAAATACCGCGGGTAACCGGCGAATGGGGTCGCCGACGAGGCCCCGAGGGGCCGTACCGTACCAAGATCTTCGCAGTCGCACCGCATCGGCAACTCTACGGCCGGCGACGGGGCCCGGTCGACGGGGGAGTCCCTCGCCCGTCGACCGGGCGTCCCGATACGCCCCGGGCCTGCGGGGATTCGCCGGGCAGAGGTCTAGACGGGTGGCGGTGAAGCGAGCCAGCCGGCCACTGCCTCGGCGATCGGCTGCCGGGTCTGCAGCTCCACGAAGCCGAACTGGCCGCCCTGGTTGCATTCGAGAAACCACCAGGTGCCGTCGGTGTCCTCGGCGAAGTCGAAGGCCCCGTAGGCGAGATGGGCGACGCGCATGTAGCCGTACACGGCGCGGGTGATGCGGTCGGGCACCTCGACGGGCTCCCAGGCGTGGCCGGTCTCGCCGTACCGGCCGTCCACCTGGCCGGGCGAGGCGACCTTCCGCGCGGCGAACAGCTGATGGCCGACACAGGTGAGCCGGATGTCCGCGCGCTTGGATATGTAGCGCTGGAGCAGGGTGGGTCCGGCGGCGACCGACTCGAAGTCGGCGCCGGGACCCACCCGGGTGGTCGGCAGCGAGACCGGGGGATCGCCGGGCGGCGGGCCGGTGATCGACTTCACCACGATGTCCCGGTGCTCGGCGGCGAACAGCCGCGCGATGCGCGGGAAGGTGGTGACGAGGGTGGGCGGCACGGCGAACCCGCTCTGGTGCGCCACCCGCAACTGCCAGGGCTTGAGGCGTGCCTGCGCCGCCGCCTGCGGATGGTTCATCCAGCGCGCCGTCGTGGAGTAGAGCATGCCGAAGAAGGCGTGCGCGGACTCGGCGGTGAGCCAGGGCGAGGGGCTGGGCGCGTGGGCCGCGCTCGCGCCGGGCCGCCGCACCCAGATCGAGCGCAGCCCGTCCATGCTCAACAGGCGCCCTCCCGCGGACAGATGGCCGCGGAAGTCGCCGCTGACGTACTCGGCGGACATCGACGCCTCGCCCGGCAGATCGGCGGGGTCGAAGCGCACCAGCGGCGTGCCGCGCCCGTGCAGTTCGGCCACGACCAGGTCGGCGGTGACGTCCTGTTCGGCGGTCAGGATCAGCACAGTCATCGGATAGCCAGGGCGGTCAGTCGTCGAAGTGCGTCTTGGAGCCGGCCGTCGAGGTCGTGGACCCGGCGGCCAGCAGCAGCGCGCGGTCGGCTATGGCGGGTCGTCCGTCGGGCAGGACGTTCAACTGGAGCGTGGAGTCGTAGGTAAAAGGTCCGACGACCGGTGAGCTCGGAGCCGGGAAAGCGTAGTTCAACGCGAACGGTCGCATGATTCTCCTCCACTGCCCCACGAGTCTGTTTCTGTCACGGAGGTAACAATACGTGGCGAAGATGTAATGGTCTCAGCACGGAAAGTCACATATGACGAACCGTCAGGCGGAGGACGCCCTACCGTCCTCCGGACCTGGGGGGACAGCACGCCGGAAGGCGGGACCGGGGTCGCGAGAACTTCTCAAGTCCGTTGTGAAGAGGTCGAGTTCGACGGCTTCCGGGGCCGGTATTGCGACATCCTGTCTGGATTCCGCCAGTGGTCTTCACTTCCGGAGGCCGCGGATCTGGAGACGTCGGGCGGCGTCGCGGCGCCCGGACGCCGGACGGCCGGGGCGGGGGAGAATCCCCTGCCCCGGCCGCCTCCGATCGTCGGCCTCCGCAGGCCGCCGGGCGGTCCGGTGACCCGGCCGCCCGACGTCCTCAGAAGGTGAAGACGGCGCCTCTGCCCCCGTCCATGGCGCACGAGTTCGAGAAGGTGTGGACGTACTCGACGCGCTTTCCTTCCCACACGCCGTCGGCCGTCACCGTGACCGGCTCCCACTCCTTCGTACAGACGCGGTTCGTTCCGGATGCGGTGATGGAGTCGAACTTGGCGCTGTTCTTCTTGAGTTCGGAGCACGCGGCGACCGCGTCGGGGTGGCTGCCCGACGGGGTGGGCGCGCAACTGAGCGTGACCGCGCGCCGTACCGTACCGGTCTTGTGGTCAGCACCGTCTGTGACGGTCAGCACCAGCGCCGACGGCGCGTACAGGGTCTCCGCTCCGGTGGGCGAGGTGCCGCCCGGCGCCGGCACGCCTCCGATGGCTGCGCCTTCGGCGGGCGCCCCCGTCGAGGCGGCGCCGGCCGCGCCGGTGAAGGAAAGACTGCTGAGCGCCAGTACGGCTCCACAGGCCGCAGCCCTTGCGATGCTCCGCATTTCGAACACTCCCTGGGTCGATGTCTCGGACAACGGACGTGAGTCTTGCTCACGCCAGGGGTGCTCCGCCCGCTCTGTGACCGGTTTTGGTCGCTCCGCGTGTCGCTCCGATCGCGGTGTGTGTCCATAACGGCCAGGTCCGGGCCTGTGCGGGTCATGCGGCCAGTTGGGCCGAAAGTGGTTGATTCGGAGTCTGTGTCGTTGGTTGACGGTTTGATTGTAAGGTGCGGAAACTCATGAACCTTTGAATATATGATTGTCAGCGACGCAGGAGCAGCTCGGTGTTGCGCGCGTCCTTCAGGCCCGCCAGATCCTGGCGGCTCCCCGGCGCGTTGAGCGCCAGCTCCCGGTAGAGCGACGCCAGACCCGACTGGGAGAGATCCGTGAAATCGGTCTCCCGGGGCGCCGCCGACTCGATCAGCGTGGTGAACAGAGAGAGCGTGCCGTCCTTGTTGTCCGCGATCTCGATGACCCGCGCGAGCTGCGGGAAGTCGATGTGCGAGGCGGTGGAGATCTCCCAGAACGAACCGTGCGGCAGCACCACGTTGCGGTGACTGTGCCCGTTGATCCAGGCCACCGCCGAGCGGTGGCGCCGCAGCAGCGCCACGACCTCGTCCCCGTCGTGCCGCGCCTCGCCGGGCCGGGCCGGGTCGGGCCGTGTGTTGCCCATCGTCCAGCTGTTGTGGTGCGTGAACAGCACCACGTACCCGTCGCGGTGCTCCTTGAGGATCCGCTCCAGCCAGGCGAGCTGCCCCGTACCGACGGAGCCGGTGAAGTGCCCGCCGTGGTCCGTGGTGTCGAGGCTGACCCCGGTCACGTTCTCCCCCATGGGGAACGTGTAGTCGAGGGTCGCCTCCGCCAGGTTGTCCTTCGTGTAACCGTGGCCGACCGGCCCCGCTCCGGTGTGCGCGGCGTCCAGATGGGCCATCAGGTACTGGAGCGGGGTGAACGGGGCGCGGCGCGGGTCGGCGGTGACCGTCCGCATGCGCCGCTTCTCGCGCCGCAGCAGCGAGATCAGGGCGCCGCCGTGGGCGGTCTCGCCCTCGGAGATCCGGGTGAGCAGCGCCGCCGCGTCCGGGTCCGGGATGTCGTACAACTTGCGGGTGCCGACGGCGAATTCGGCGAGGAAGCCGGTCCGGTCGGCGTAGGCGCCGCTGGCGAGACTGTCGTGGTTGCCGACGGTCGAGTACCAGGGGAGGGTCAGGCCCGGACTGCGCACCGGGCGCAGGGCCGCTTCGAGGAATCCTTCGATACGGGGATAGCCCAGGCGCTTGTCGGAGTCGGGCGCGCCGTCCTCCGGGTGCCAGTACATCCGTACGCCCGAGTTCTGCACGCCCTCGTACGCCTGCGGGTCACCGCTGTTGGGAGTGACGAGCCCGCCGCTCATCAGGGTGAGGTACCAGTCGAGTTCGCACAGCGAGTTGTTGTCCGTGTTGTCGCCGGTCGTCATGGCGAAGGTCAGCGGCGCGCCGGTCGCCGGCCCGGTCCCCAGCGCGTTGACCTGCTCGATGAGCGATACGCCTCCGGCCACCGACAGCGCCTCGTGGGGGCGCCACGCGCCGGCCGACTCGCTGCGGACGTACTCGGTGCGCACCGGGTGCTGGACGTCCGTCACATGGAGGTCGGTGAGCTGGACGAAGGAGCTGAGTACCGTACGGCGGTCCTCGCGCCCGGACTTGGCGGAAGCGAACTGTTCCCGGACGACCCGGCGCCAGCCGGGTCCGTCCCCGAGTCGCCGGAAGGTGGCGTTCCGGTCGCGCGGTGCCGCGAGTGAGTGGAGCGTGGTCCGGGCGGCCGACGGGCCGGTGGGGGTGGGGGTCGGGGTGGTTGTGGGGGTGGGTCCGGCGGCGGCCGGGGTGCCGGACGCCGCGGGCGCGGGGGCGGCCGAGGCGCTGCCCGAGCCACCGCCCGAACCGACCGCCACGCCGATTCCGGCGGACAGGCCAACGGCTCCGGCGGCGGCGAGGAAGGAACGGCGGTCGACAGCGGTGACCGCGGAGCGGATGCGTGACATGGTGCGCTCTCCCCGAGTGCGTACATCGCGACAGCAAGGCCGTGTCTGGGACACCGGGGTGAGGGCCCGGCTCCCTCTCGATGCTGGGCACCCGGCGTGGCCCGTGAATGAACGAGGCCGCAACGCCCGACGCCGATCACCGCACAGGGATCACTCGCAACCGCAAACGTTCGCCGACCTCTCTCGCGGCGTGCGGAATCCGCTCATCCACCGTTCATCGGACGGGGTAGCCGACCGGCTCGCGCGCCCGAGCGGGCCGCTGCCGTGACCGGTTGGGAAAGCGCTTTCCGGTTTTGTAAGACGTATTGACGAACTAATGAGCGTGCGTCAGCATCGCCACCACATGTTCGAAGTGCCGAACGTACTTCTGTCGAGCCCTGCACCCGGGAGTAAGCGCCGCATGTCCACCCGAACCGCACCGCTGCCCGTACGCAATCCAGGAACCGGCGAACTGCTGGGCGAGATCGAGGACTTCGGACCGGAGCGCGTCACCGCCGCCCTCGCCGCCGCGGCGGACGGGCAGCGGGCGATGGCGGCGATGCCCGCACACGCACGTGCCCGACTGCTGCTCACCATCGCCGATCTGATCGAGGCCGAGGCCGACGACCTGGCGCGGCTGCTCGCCGCCGAGAACGGCAAGCCCTTCTTCCAGACGGTGGAGGAAGTCCGCGCCGCCGTCCGGATCTTCCGCGGCTTCGCCGGCGAGGCCACCCGCCTCTTCGGCCGGCAGATCCCGCTCGACGCGGTCCCCGGCCTGGAGAAGCACCTCGCCGTCACCGTCCGCGAACCCCTCGGCCCGGTCGCCGCGCTGGTGCCCTTCAACTACCCGGTCGAGCTGTACGCCCACAAGGCGGCAGCCGCCCTCGCCGCCGGCAACGCCGTCCTCGTCCACCCGCCCGCGCGCTGCCCGCTCGCCGTGCTGCGGATCGGCGAACTCGTCGAACGGGCGGGCGCGCCCGAAGGCGCCCACCAGATGCTCACCGGCGGCGTGCACATCTCGCAGGAACTCGCCTCGCGCCCCGGCGTCGCGGCCGTCAGCCTCACCGGCAGCACCACCGCGGGCCGCGAGATCGCCCGCCGCGCCGCCGACACCCTGAAGAAGGTCCACCTCGAACTCGGCGGCAACGACGCCCTGATCGTCTGCGACGACGCCGACATCGAGGCGGCGGCCGACGCCGTGGTCCTCGGCCGGCTCGCCCGCGGCAACGGTCAGATCTGCTGCGCCGTCAAGCGCGTCTACGTCCAGGACGGCGTGCACGACAGCTTCGTCGACGCGCTGCTGGCGGGCGCGGCCAAGCTCAGCGTCGGGGACCAATTGGTCGATGGCAACGATGTCGGACCACTGATCAGTGAAGAGGCCGCCGAACGGGTCGAGTCGGCGGTCGCCGCGCTTGTCGCCGACGGTGCGCGCAAGGCGGCCGGCGGCGCGCGCCGGGGTGCCTTCTACGACCCCGCCGTCCTCGTCGGAGTCCCCGAGGACAGCCCCGCGTTCGCCGACGAGATCTTCGGCCCCGTCGCACCCGTGGCCCGCTTCACCGACCCGCTCGACGCCGTACGGATGGCCAACTCGTCCCCGTACGGCCTCCAGGCGGCCGTCTTCACCCGCGACATCCAGCGCGCCTTCACCCTCGCCGGACGCCTGGAGGTCGGCGGCGTCGTCATCAACGGGTCGACCGCGCTGCGCGCCGAGAATCTGCCCTTCGGCGGCCCGAAGGACACCGGCGGTTCGGCCGAGGGCCTGCACGACACGGCCCTGGAGTTCACCCGGCAGAAGACGATCATCGTGATGGAGGCCTTCGGGTGAGCACGCCGACCCGGCCGGCCCTGCGGATACGCGGGGTGCACAAGTCGTACGGCCCCACACAAGTGCTGCACGGGGTGGACCTCACCGGCCGGGCCGGTGAGGTGCTCGCCGTGGTCGGCGCCAACGGGGCGGGCAAGTCCACGCTCATCAAGATCCTCGCGGGCGCCGAGCGGATGAGCGCCGGGGAACTCCAACTCGACGGCGAGACGGTCGAGTTGCGCTCCCCGCACGACGCCCACACGCACGGCATCCGCACCGTCCACCAGGAGCTGACCCTGGTGCCCGAACTCTCCGTCACCGAGAACCTCCTCATGGGCCACTTCCCGCGGCGCCTCGGCGGCCTCATCGACTGGAAGGCCGCGCACCGGCGGGCCCGCGCCCTGCTGGACGGCATCGGCTACGGCGCCATCGACCCGCGCGTCAAGGCGGGCCGCCTCACCGTCGCCAGACAGCAGATGGTCGAGATAGCCAAGGCCCTCGTCAGCGAGGGCGGCGAGCCCAGGGTGCTGGTCCTCGACGAGCCGTCGGCCGTTCTCGCCGGGAGCGACCTGGAGGCGCTGTTCGCGCTGATACGGCGGCTCCAGGAACGCGGCGTCCTGATCATCTATGTCTCGCACCGGCTCGCCGAGGTCACCGAACTGGCCACGTCCATCGTCGTCATCAAGGACGGCCGGGTCGTCGCCGAGACCACCCCCGACCGGACCGACGAGAACGAACTGATCCGCCTGATGGCGGGCCGGCCCGCCGGCCAGCTCTACCCGGCGCGCCGCCCCGCCGAGGGCGAGACGCTTCTCGAGGTCCACGGGCTCAGCCGCGCCGGGGAGTTCAGCGACGTCTCCTTCGCCCTGCGCGCGGGCGAGATCACCGGCCTGTTCGGGCTCGTCGGCGCCGGCCGCAGCGAACTCGCGCGGTGTGTCTTCGGCGCCGAGCCCGCCAAGGCCGGCGTGGTCTGCGCGCCGGGCAGGGAGACCGTACGGTTCCGCAGCCCGCGCGAGGCCATCGCCGCCGGTCTCGCCCTCGTCACCGAGGACCGCAAGCGCACCGGACTCGTACTCGGCCTCAGCACCGCCGAGAACATCGGCCTCACCACCCTGCGCACCACCACGCGCGGCCCGCTCCTCGACACCGCGAGACGCCGGCGCGACGTCGTCTCCATGGTCGACCGGCTGGACATCCGGCCCGCGCACTCGGCGAAGCTGCCCGTACGCACCCTCAGCGGCGGCAACCAGCAGAAGGCCGTCCTCGCCAAGTGGCTCCTCACCGGGCCGCGCGTGCTGCTGCTCGACGAGCCCACCCGCGGCGTCGACATGGCCACCCGCGCCGAGATCTACCGGATGCTCGACGAACTCGCCCGCGACGGCATGGCCATCCTGCTGATCTCCTCCGACCTCACGGAGGTGCTCGGCGCCACCGACCGGGTGCTGGTGATGCACGAGGGGCGGATCGCCGCGGAACTCCCTTCGGAAGGTACGACCGAGGACACGGTCCTCGCCCACGCGATCGGACACGCAGCATGACCGAACAGCTCACCAAGACCACCGGGCCCGGCGACCCCGGACCCCCGCCGCCACGGGGAGTCCGGCTGCCCCGGCTCACCGTCGCCGGCCACGACATCACCGTCGAGACCGGGATCGTCGCGCTCCTCGTGGTCTTCGTCGTGGTGGCGGGCTCCACCACCGAGGCCTTCCTGACCGAGGGCAACATCACCAACCTGCTCAAGCAGATGGTCACCACCGGCCTGCTCGCCTACGGGATGCTCGCCGTGATCCTCACCGGCGGCATCGACCTCTCCGTCGGCTCGGTCGTGGCCTTCTCCGGCATCGTCGCCGCGGGGCTCTCCTCCGGGCTGCCCGTCCCGGTCGCCATGGCCGTCGGTGTCGCGTCCGGCATCGGCTTCGGACTCGTCAACGGGGCGCTGGTGGCGCGCTTCCAACTGGCGCCGTTCGTGGTGACGTTGGCCGCTCTCACCACCATCAGAGGGCTCGCCTTCGTCTACTCGGAGACACCTGTCGCGCCCGAGAAGCCCGGCTTCTTCGAGCTGGGCTCCGCGGTGATCGGACCGCTGCCCGTCTCCACCCTCATCATGCTGGGGGTCTTCCTCGTCGGCGGCGTCTTCCTCAGCCGCACCCCGGCCGGCCGCTCACTGGTCGCGATCGGCGGCAGCGCGGAGACCGTACGGCTCGCGGGCATCGGCGTACGGCGCCATATCGTCCTCGCCTACACCATCTCCGGCGCCTGCGCCGGACTCGCGGGCGTCATCCTCGCCAGCCGGGTCGGCATCGCCCAGCCCAGCGTCGGCACCGCGTTCGAACTCGACGCGATCGCCGCCTGCGTCATCGGCGGGGCCAGCCTGGCCGGCGGCAAGGGTTCCGTACGGGCCACCTTCGCCGGAGTCCTCGTACTCGCACTGATCAACAACCTGCTCAACCTCTACGACGTGCAGAGCTTCTGGCAGCAGGTGCTCAAGGGCCTGATCATCGTCGCCGTCATTCTCGTCCAGCGCACCGGCCGCTTCCGCAACGCCGCCGTGAACGATCCGAATCCCGGAAAGGCAAGTCCATCATGATCACGAAACGAGCAACCGGTGTGCTGGTGGCCGGAGTTCTCACCGCGGCTCTCGCCGGCTGCTCCTCCGACTCCGGGAGCGCGGGTGAGAAGGGCGACGGCTCGTACACCGTCGGCGTCGCCAACTTCACCCTCGGCGGCCCCTACTTCAACGGCATGGACAAGGCCATCAAGGCCCAGGCCAAGAAGAAGGACGTCGAGATCCTCAGCACGGACGCGGGCGGCGACGCGGCCAAGCTCGCCTCCAACGTGGAGGACCTGCTGAGCAAGGACGTCGACGCCGTCATCATCTCCGGCGGGCCGCTGGAGTCCGCGCCCGCCGTCCTCAACTCCCTCAAGGCGGCGGGCAAACCGGCCGTCCTGGTCGACCGGAAGTTCCAGACCGGCGAGTACGCGAGCTGGGTCGGCCCCGACAACGAGGCGATCGGCAAGCAGAACGGCGAATTCCTCGTCGAGCAGCTGCCCGACGGCGGAAAGGTCGCCCTGATCAAGGGCGGACCCGCCGACAACAGCATCGGCAAGGCCCGCACGGACGGAGTGAAGGGCGCCCTCGAAGGCGCGTCGGGGATCGAACTGGTCGAGGCCCCCGACTACGGCAACTGGAGCTCCGACGGCGGACTGACCGTCATGGAGAGCCTGCTCGCCGCCCACGACGACATCGACGCCGTCTTCTGCGAGAACGACGCCATGTGCCTGGGCGCCCAGCGCGCCGTCAAGGACGCCGACCGCACCGACAAGATCGTGCTGGCGGGCGTCGACGGCCAGGCCGAGGCGCTGAAGGCCATCCTCGACGGGACCAACTACCTGGTCACCGGCCTCAACGACGCCGACGTGATCGGCAGTCTCGGCCTGGACAGGACCGTGGAGATCCTCGACGGCAAGAAGCCCGAGAAGGACACGGTCGTGCCCTCGCCGCGTGTCACCAAGGAGAACGCGGAGAAGTACTACGACCCGAAGGGCAACTTCTGATGAGCCGCATCCCCACGATTCCCCCACCTGAGGGCCGGACCGGCCGCACCCGGTCACTGCCACGGAAGAAGCGCGCGTACGCCCTGACGGCACTGCTCTGCGGCGCCCTCGTCGTTCCCCTCTCGCTCGGCTCCGCGAACGCGGCCCCGGACGACGGGACGGGCGCGGCCACGGCGGCGGACAAGGCTGGAAAGCCGGCCAAGCCGCCGAAGGCACCGGCCTGGAAGCTGCTCCACTCGGAGAACTTCAAGAAGAAGCTCGACCCCAAGCGGGCGGACTGGACCCGCGAGACGTACAGCGAGCCGTTCGACACCATCATGGAAGACAACGGCAAGTGGTACCCCAACGACTACGGGCCCGCGTGGAACACCGCGTTCAACTCCTTCGACACCTACCGCAAGGAGTTTAAGGTCGGTGACGGCGGCTGGCTCACCGCCTCGCTCTCCGCACGCGACTGGAACAAGGACGGCCAGATAGAGAAGGAGCCGTCCATCACCAACACGACGGCCGGCGGCCAGACCGTCGCCGAACTGAAGGTCCCCGACCACACCGGCGGCGCCATCTTCCGCCCCACGGAGTCCCTGCCGGACCAGTACCGCATCGAGTACAAGCTCAAGACGCTCGACTTCGGCGGCAAGCGCAACGGCACCATCGACTACGACAACCGCACCAACGGCTACAGCAAGGACGGCTGCAAGACCCAGCACCCGTGGGGCGAGGGCTCGAACAGCCCCGGCTGGGAGGGTGACGCCTCGGCGCCGTACTGCGAGTGGCAGGACGTCCGCGAGGGCAAGTACGGGTACAACGGCTTCCACTTCCTGTCGATCGTGGACTTCGCCGACCCGGCGCCCCGCAACAACCACTTCTGGCACTACCGCCGCAAGGTCCTGATGGACTCGTTCTCGCAGCACCCCGACCGGGTCGGCACGGGCACCGGCGGCCGGGTCTGCAACTCCGCGAACGACACGTACTACGACTACAAGGACAGCAGCTTCAACACGGTCAACATGTGGATCAGCGGACTGCCCAACTGGACCCCCGGCAAGGGCGGTCTCGCGGGCAACTCGCAGTGGTTCATGACCAGTTGCTCGGACGGGGTGGCCGAGCAGCAGCTGTCGTCCGCGGCCGAGCTCCAGCCGGAGCTGATGCCGAACCAGGACTACACGTTCGCCATCGAGCGTGACGCCACCGGCTACACGCTGGAGGCCAGCGGCAACTTCGCGCGCGCCGGACAGCAGACACTCCGCTTCCACCGGCCGTTCATCGTCGACGACAAGCCGATCTGGCACTACAACGTCAAGCCGGGCGAGTACGACGGGCGTTACAACAACACCCTCGTGCAGAACGACAACAACGGCAGCGCCACCTGGCCCGACCAGTGGCCCGCCGGATCCGCCTACCCGGACTCCTTCGTCATCGGAGACCTGTACACGAATGTGTACGAGGGCAGCGCGAGCCTGACCGACATCAAGATGTTCGTGCCCAAGGGGAAGAAGAAGTAGGGAAAGAAGAAGTGGTGTCGTAGGGAGTACTTCGCGGGTCAACGGGCACATGCCCTTCGACCCGAGCTGCGGCTCCCCCGCCGCAGAGTTCCAACGGCCCCACCGGTCCCCCCCCTGCCGGTGGGGCCGCCCCTTGTCCGGGGCGGCTCAGCGCTCCACGGAGATCCGTACGGGCCCGTCGCCGGCCCCTGCCCGTACCTGCTCGGTCCAGGCGGCGGACAGGCGCACCGTCCGGTTCGGGACCGCGCCCCGTACGAGCCGCTGCCGGTGCAGCACCCTGCCGTCCCGGCTGACGACCAGCGACGACCAGGGAGCGAGCTTGCTCTCCGTACGGAGGATGAAGCCGCCCGTCGCGACGCGCGGGTCCGCCGGATCGATCCGGTTGGGCGCGATCCACCGCAGGGGCGCCTCGACCTCGACCTGGACCGGCACCCGCGCGGCCGCCGGCCGGGCGCCGTCCGTCAGGTGGCGCAGTACGGGCCCGGCGGCCAGCAGACCCTCCCGCGCGGCCGTGTGCGCGGGCTCGACCCCGTGCAGCAGATTGCCCACGGCGAAGACCCCCGCCCGGTCCGTGCGGAACGAGCCGTCGACGGCCGGGCCCCGGGTACCGCCGTCGAGCGCGACGCCGCCCCGGCGGACCAGCTCGTGGTCGGGGATCCAGTCGCCGGTGAACACCACCGTGTCGCAGGCGACGGTCGTGCTCCGGCCGTCCGCCCGCCGCAGCGCCACCCCCGACAGCCGTCCCCGGCCGAGCAGTTCGCTCACGCGCGCTCCGACGAGCAGCGGGACGCCGCGCCGGAGCCGGGCGTCGAGCGCCGTGGCGGGGGAGACCTGGTGGTACGGCAGCTCCGTGACCATGGCCACCACCTCGACACCGGCCTCCCGCAGCGTCCGCACGGCGGAGTAGCTGACGGACTCGGCGCCCACGACGACCGCGCGCCGCCCGACGGGCCGGTGGTGGTGATGGACCGTCTGCTGAAGCTCACCCGTCGTGAACACCCCGGCGGGCCGGGTCCCCGGCACCAGCCGCGCGCTGCGGGGGCGTTCCCGCGCACCGGTGGCCAGGACGACGGCGCGCGCGGTGATCCGCTCCAGGCCGGCCGGGCTCGTGACATCGACCGTGAGTGAATCCGTCGACGTCATGTCCTCGCTCCAGCCGGTGACCGTGACGCCCGTACGCAGGGTCGCTCCGGCGTGGACGGCCGCGTCCGCCCAGTGGCGCGCGTAGGCCGGGCCGGTCATCGGCCGCCGGAGGTCCCGCAGCCCGAACCCGGAGTGGACGCAGTGCCGGAGGACACCGCCCGGCTCGGCCTCACGGTCGACGACCTCGACGCCGACGGGGCCGGCGGCGGGGCCGGTGGCGGCCAGCCGCGACGCCAGCGCCAGACCGGCCGGGCCGGCGCCGATCACGAGGACGTCGACGGCTCGCTGCTGCCGCCCGGGAGCGGGCGCGGGCGCGGATGTCGGCTGTTCGCTGTTCACCGTGCGGCCTCCGTGCCGGGCACCGACGTGTCGGCGCTCGACGAGTCGAACAGGGCGCGTACCTCGGCCCCGCAGTAGAACCCCTGGCACCGGCCCCCCAGCGCCCGGGTGCGCCGGCGCAGCCCCTCGGGCGAGGACGGCGGGATGTCGGCGGCGAACGCGTCCCGGATCTCACCCCGCGAGACCCGCTCGCAGTGGCACACGAGCGCCCCGTACTCGGGATCGGCCGCGATCAGGTCGGCCCGTCGGTACGGGCGGGGGTACGCCTCACCGAGGTTCGGCATCGTCACCGGTACGAGGTCGGTCGCCGCGCCGGTCTCGGCACCGGCCTCCGTCAGCAGCTCCACCACATGGGCGCCGATCGCCATCGACGCGGTCAGCCCGGTCGACCTGATCCCGCCCACCGCGACGTAACGCTGCTCCGGGTGCGAGCGGATCGCGTAGTCGCCGTGCTCGGTCGCCGCGCGCAGCCCCGCGTACACGGCGGTCACCTCCTCTTCGAGGAGGTCCGGCATGATGCGTCGGCCCTTCTCACGGAGGAACGCCAGCCCTTCGGCCGTCGAACCGGTCGCCCGCTTGTCGGTCAGGTCCTCGGCGGTCGGGCCGAGCATCACGTTGCCGTACACGGTCGGCGACACCAGGACGCCCTTGCCGGCCGCCGTGGGCACCGGCAGCAGGATATGACCGACCAACGGGCGCGCGAGCTTGTCGAAGACGATGAGCTGACCGCGCCGGGGCGTCACCGAGAAATCCGTGTGGCCGAGCAGCCGGTCGAACGCGTCGGCGTACAGGCCCGCCGCGTTGACCAGCCACCGGGTGCGCAGCGGCCCGCGCGCGGTCGCGAGCAGACGCGGCCCGTCGGGGGCGCCCTCGGTCACCTCGTGCACCCGGCAGTTGAGATGCAGGTCGACCCCGCTCCGTACCGCCTGGGTCGCGTACGCGAGCGTCGTTGTCCACGGGCAGATGATGCTCTCGTCCGGTACTTCGAGCGCGCCCAGGGCTCCCGGTCCCAGATGCGGCTCGCGTCGGCGGAGTTCGTCGGCGCCCACCGTACGGGTGCGCGGGCAACCGTTGCGCGCGGCCTTCCGGGCGAGGCCCGGGAGCGCGGCGAGCTGTTCCTCGTCCCAGGCGACGAGCAGGGCGCCGATCGGCTCGACCGGGATGCCGCACTCCTCGGCGTACGCGGCGAGCCGGGCCCGGCCCTCGCGTACGAGCCGGGCTTCGAGCGATCCCGGCACGGCGTCGAAACCGGTGTGCAGGATGGCGGTGTTCGCCTTCGACGTACCGTCGCCGACGTCGGCCGATGCCTCGACCAGGGCGGTACGCAGCGGATACCGGGCCAGCTCGCGGGCGATCGCCGCGCCGACGACCCCGGCGCCGACGACCACCACGTCGTACACCTCGTCCGGCAGCGGGCCCGAAACGGTGACGGTCATGCCGCGCCGTTCCGTCCGGCGCGTGGCATGGCGCCGACGAGCGCGTCCACCTCCGTACGGAAGACGCCCAGCCGCTCGGCGGCCTCGGCCGCCCCGATCCTCGGCTCGAAGACCTCCTTGGGCCGCCACCGGGGCGCGGCCCGCTCCACCGTCATGCCGGGGTCGAGCCCGAGCCGGGCGACGGCGCCCACCCCCAGCGCGGTGGCGTCGGGCAACGGGGAGATCTCGACGGGCAGTTGGAGCAGATCCGCCTGCGTCTGCATCAGCAGCCTCGACCGGGTCAGCCCGCCGTCGACACGCAGTGACTCCAGGGGCGTGCCGGTGTCCTCGGCCACCGCGTCCGCCAGCCCGACCACCTGCGCCGCGATGCCCTCGCACAGCGCCCGCACCAGATGCCCGGGGCCGGTCTCCAGACTGAGCCCCGTCATCGACCCCTTCGCGTCCCCGCGCCACCACGGCGCGGCGAGTCCGGCGAGCGACGGTACGAAGGTGACGCCCCCGCTGTCGGTGACGGACGAGCCCACCCGGTCGAGGTCCCCGGCGCCGGAGATCACACCGAGATCGCTCAGCCACCGCACGGCGGAGGCCGCCGTGTAGACCTGCCCGTCGAGGCAGTAGCTGGTACGACCGCCGAGCCGCCAGGCCACACAGCCGACCAGGCCGGTTCGGCTGCGCAGCGGTCGCGCGCCGGTCTGCGCGAGGAGGAACGCCCCTGTGCCGTAGGTGCACTTGGCCGTCCCCGGCTCGGTCACGTTCTGGGCGAGCAGCGCGGCCTGCTGGTCGACGAGCAGGCCCGTCAGCGGGATCGGGTCGCCGAAGGCCGTCGTGGTGCCGAACTGCCCGGCCGCGTCGACCACCTGAGGCAGCCGCTCGTCGCTCATACCGAATACGTCGAGCGCGGCGGGGGACCATTCGGCGGTGTCGAGGTCGAGCAGCTGGGTGCGCCCGGCCGTCGCGGCGTCGGTGAGATACGCGCCGGTCAGCTGGTGGACGAGCCAGGAGTCGGAGGTCGTGACGACGCCTTCGCGGGTCAGGTTCCGGCGGATCCACGCCATCTTCGGCGCGGCGAAGTACGGCTCCAGCGGCAGGCCCGTCAGCTCTCTCAACATCTCCGCGTGCGGGGCGAGTTCGGCGCAGACGGACGCGGCGCGCCGGTCCTGCCACACGACGGCGTCGGTGAGCGGCGCGCCGGTGTCGGGGTCCCAGGCGAGGACGGTCTCCCCCTGATTGGCCAGCCCGACCGCCGCGACGGGTTCACCGGCGTCGGCGAGCGCCCGGCGCCCCGCGTCGACGACCGAGGAGAGCAGCAGGGCGGGGTCGGCCTCGACCAGTCCGCCGGAGCCGTAGCGGGGAGGCGCCGGAGCGGAGCCGCTGCCGATCACCCCGCGCTCCGGACAGATCACCAGCGCTTTGGTGGACGAGGTGCCCTGGTCGACGGCGAGCACCGGCCGCGAGGCCGGGTCCGCGGCGCTGCCGGGGGAGTGCTGAACATTCGGCATGTCACATTTTTCACTCGAAGTACCGGTGATCGTCCGATCACTGAGCGAAAGGGTGGTGCAGCCTGCCTGCGACGTCAAGGTCACGACATGCACTCAGGGTTGCCTAAGATCAGCAAAGTGTTCAAAGGTCGTCGCAATGCCCCCTACACTGATCGCCGAGTAACAGCGGAGTGTCACTGAGTAGTGTGATTCTCAAGTACCGGGATGTGAACTACACCGGAAAGAGGCGGAGTTGCGGGAGAATCGGGCGGAGGGTCCGTGAGCGATCGCTTTCGTCCGCTCTATCACCCAGCAGGCCATGACAGTGAACTCCGAGCGGCCGTGCAGGAATTGCGGACCGGCCGCTGGCTGTCAATGCGTGACATGCTCGCCGGCACGCGTGGCTGGACCTTGTGGACCCAACGTACGCAGGTACTCGCCGCCGTCGCCGCGGGCTCGGACGCCGTACACACCTGGCTGACCGAGGAGCCGGACAGCACGGCGGCCGTCGTCATGCAGACGCGCGTCACGGTGGAGCGCGCCCTGCGCGCGCACCGCGAGGGCCACGCGCGTACGACCGACCTGTGGCAGCAGGCGTGGGAGGCGTGCGGTGACACGGCGCGGCTGGTGCCGGCCGACCCCGTCCCCTGGGTCTGTCTGCTCGCACTCGCCCAACTCGACGGCAAGCAGCGGATGGAGGAGAACCGGCTGGCGCCGCCGGGGCCGATGCTCTTCCCCGGCCCGTGGGCCCTGCTCGCCGAGGCCGACAAACGCGATCCGGGCAACCGCGAGGCGTACCACCGGATGCTCCAGTTCGTGTACGCCCGCAGGTCCGACGGCTCGCTGTCCGAGGCGGTCAACTTCGTCCAGTGGGCGGCCTCGTCGGCGCCCGAGGGGTCGGCGCTCCAGGCCCTGCCGCTGTTCGTGCGGGTCGAGCGGTACCGCAGGGAGGGCGGCAACGAGAAGGCGCTGGACCTGCATTGGGTCACCGAGGACGCCACCAGGGACGCCCTGCGGGCCCTGCACATCTGGTTCGACCGGTCCGAGCCCGCCGAGGCGTCGCTGCTCGACCTCAACTATCTGGCGCACGCCCTGTGGGGTTCGCTCCAACTGGCCGAGGCGGCGCGGGTGTTCGAGGCCCTGGGGCCGTACTACACCCCCCTGCCGTGGGCCTATCGGGCCCGAAGTCCGAACGACACCAGCCAGGTCGAGGAGGTGTTCGCCCGCGCCCGCGCCCGCTGCTTCACCGCCGCCGCCGATGAGCGGAAGTCGGATTCCTAGAGCCTGTCGGCACATCGGCTCTTCCGGCATCGGCTCTCCCGCCGGCCACGCCAGGTCCCCACCGCACATCCCCCTTTTCTCCTTGAATTCTCCGTACCCGGAGGTACTTCCATGTCCGTATCCCCACCGGTCTGGTCGAAATCGGAATCAGTTCCGCAGCAGGATGAAGAAGAACGGCTGAGGGAACTCGGCTATCAGCCCGTACTCGCCCGCAGGATGGGCGGTTTCGGCAATTTCGCGATCAGCTTCTCGGTGATCTCGATCCTTTCGGGATGTATGACCCTGTACGGCTTCGGGCTCATCACCGGCGGTCCCGCCGTGATGCTGTGGGGCTGGGTGGGTGTCGGACTCTTCGTGCTCTGCATAGGCATGGCGCTGGCAGAGGTGACCAGCGCCTATCCCACATCGGGCGCCCTCTACTACATGGCCGACCGGCTCGGCGGACGTAAGTGGGGCTGGTACACGGGCTGGTTGAACCTGCTCGGACTGCTGGGCGCGATCGCCGGAATCGACTACGGCGCGGCCCTGTTCACCGGCGCGTTCCTGAACCTCCAGTGGGGATTCGAGCCCACGCCCGGCTGGACCATGATCATATTCATGTGCATCCTGCTGCTGCACGCGACGCTGAACCTGTTCGGCGTCCGACTGGTCAGCGTGCTCAACTCGATCAGCGTCTGGTGGCACCTCGGCGGTGTCGCCCTGATCGTCGGCATCCTCGCGGTCGTCCCCAAGAACCACCAGTCGCCCGAGTTCGTCTTCACCCAGTTCGTCAACGAGACCGGCTGGGAGAACCCGATCTATGTCGCCGCGATCGGTCTGCTGCTCGCCCAGTACACCTTCTGCGGCTACGACGCGTCGGCCCATCTCTCCGAGGAGACGTCCAACGCCTCCGTCTCCGCCGCACGCGGCATCGTGCGCGCCATCTGGGTCTCCTGGATCGCCGGCTTCGCCCTCCTCGCCGGTCTGACCTTCGCCATCCAGGACTACGCGGCCACCAGCGGCGCGGCCGTGCCGCCCGCGCAGATCTTCATCGACGTCCTGGGGACCAACGGCGCCAGCGCGCTTCTGCTTGTCGTGATCGCGGCGCAGCTGTTCTGCGGCAACGCGGAGGTGGCCGCCGCCAGCCGCATGGTGTTCGCCTTCAGCCGCGACAACGCCCTGCCCGGATCGGCCCTGTGGCGGCGCGTCAGCAGCCGCACGCAGACCCCGGTGCCCGCGGTGTGGCTGTCGGTCGGCTTCGCCTGCGTGCTCGCCCTGCCGTCGCTGTACTCACCGACCGCGTACGGCGCCGTGACGGCGATCAACGTCATCGGCATCACGCCCGCCTACGCGATCCCGATCTATCTCAAGCTGCGCGCCGGCGACCGCTTCCAGCCCGGCCCCTGGTCGCTGGGCCGCTGGAGCAAGCCCATCGGCTGGATCGCCGTCGTCTGGGTCGCGATCGTCACCGTGATCTTCTGCCTGCCGCAGAAGAACCCGGTCACCACGGACACCATGAACTACGCCGTGATCGCGCTGGCCGTCGTGCTGGCCCTGGCCACGGCCTGGTGGTACGCGGCGCGGGGCTCGTACAGCACCCCGCAGTCGTACGGCAGCGCCCGCGAGCAGTCGGAGATCTCCGAGGGGATCGTGTAGCGCGACATCGCGCGAGGCCGTCACGAGGCCATCGCCACCAAGAATCACCAACACGAACACGAACACGAACACGAACACGATCACGTCCTCGGTACGGAGGCGGCGCCGACCTCGCCTCCGTACCGAGGACGTTCGTCAGTTCTCCCGAAGGAACTTCCCGGCCAGCTCGCCACCCAGCTTCACCGCGGCGGACCGGCTCTCGATCGGCGTGACCCTGGAGTTCTTGAACAGGATGTAGGTCACCCCCGAGGGCACTCCGCCCCGTGCCGGGTCGGGGTCGATCCCCAGCGAGCGCGCGGCGGCGTACGACGCCTCCCCGACGAGCCCGACAGGGCCGGTGTCGCCCACCACCGCGTACTCCACCCGGTCCTTGTGCACGACGGCCGCGACACCCCCGCCCCGGATGCCGGACGAGCGGTAGTCCCAGACCTCGCTCGGCGCGGGCACCACGATGTACGGCAGTTTCTCCGCGTTCAGCGGCTTGCCGTTCGACTGGTGGAAGGCCGTGTCCCCGTGGAACCAGGGGTCGGTCCCCTTGTTGCACCGGTCGGTGACCTGGCCGTCGCAGTCGATGTCCAGGTCGGCCTTCCAGAACACGGCGCCCTTCGTGCCGCACACGGGGATGTCGGCGGGCTTGCCCTGGTCGGTCCGGTACAGGCCCTTCGAGACACGTGCGCAGCCCTCGACCTTCGCCCGCAGGGCGTCCGCCGTGACCGGACCGTCGAGCCGGAACGAGCCCGCGGCGGCCGGCGGCCCCGGCGCCCCGCCCCGTGGCGCGGGAGGCGGCGGCAGGTGCGTCGTGTCGAGCGCCGCGGCGGGGTGCGCGGAGGCGGGCAGCGCTGACGCGGTGAGCAGGACCGCGACGGCGGCGGCGTAGATGTGCGATCTGTGGTGCACGGAGGTGTCTCCCTTTCCGGACTGCCGGATCTCTGCGGGCGGGCGCTACTTCTCGACGGCGCCCTTGTCGCCCTTGTCGCTCTCGTGGCCCTCACGGCCCTCGTCGTCCGCGCGGCTCTCTATGTACAGAGCCAGCCGGCCGAGAAAGATCCGCTGCCCCGTCACCAGCAGCTCCACGGCGTCCTCCAACGGGACCCAGTCGAGTCGGTCGAGCTCCGGGAACTCCCGCTCCACTCCCGACCCTCGCGGCCACTCCATGGTGAACGTGCCCGGTACGGCGACGGCGGGATCGAAGTCCGCCTCGATCGCCCATACGGTGACGGTCTTGCCGCCCGACTGACGGGTCTCGCCCAGCGGCTGCCGGCGCCCCTCGGGCGGCGGGTGGCCCACTTCCTCCTGGAACTCCCGGTCGGCCGCGTCCTCGGGCGTCTCGTCGGGGCCGTACTCACCCTTGGGGATCGACCACGCGGCCCTCGTACGCCCCGCCCAGAAGGGGCCGCCCATGTGCCCGATGAGCACGTCGGTGCCGGTGTCCGTGACCCGGTACAGGAGGAGTCCGGCGCTTCGCTTCCCTGACATCACGTCAGTCTGTGCGGGGTCGTACGGGGCCGCCATCGGGGGAGCGCATGCGGGGCAGCCCAAGCCGCTCGGCGGCGCTCGAAGGCGTTCAAAGGTAAAGGGGAGGTAATGGGAACGTAATGGGAGTCTCGGCGCGTTAGGGGGGTAGACGTAGTCCGAGGCCCTGCAGCGGGGCCGTCGGTGTCATCGAAGCGCAGGAGACGGCATGCCCGGAATCATCGACCGCATCAAGGCCTTCACCCGTAGTCCGCAGGGGCGCCGTGTGATCGGTCAGGCGCGCGCGGCCTCGTCGGACCCGAGGAAGCGCGAGCAGGCCCGCCGCCTGTTCGGCAAGCTGCGTGGCGGCAGGCGCTGACCCGGTAGAGGCCACACAGGCCACACAGTCCGGCACAGACCACGGCCCCCCGGAGACCACGGCCCGGCAGGGACCGGAGCCCGGCACAGACCGCAGTGGGTACCCGCGCAGGGCGTGGCCCGGCCTCGTAGAGAGGCCGGGCCACGCCTGCGGCGACCTGTTCCGGGTACGGCGCCTCGGAACAGATGCCGCGTCAGGGGAACTGCACCACGACCGAGGGGATGGTCGACGTCCCGGACGTGGGTTCGCCGATGTCGTTGATCACCCGCTCGTACTGGCCCTGTCCGCCGAGCGAGACCACCAGCAGATGGTGGAACTTCACGCCCGGTTTGACCGGTGCCTGGAATCCGTTGTGCTGCTGGATCGTGGGATCGACGTTGTAGTAGCAGTAACTGCCCATCCCCCAGCCCTCGTGCTGTTCGACCGAGTCGTCGACCCGGTAGGCGGCGTAGCCCTTGGTGCCGCCGTTCTGGATGGCGGCCTGGTTGGGCGCGTCGTACGCCTTCTCGTTCTGGAAGAAGATCGTCCGGCCGCGTTCGCCGTACCACTCGACGTCGTATTTGTTGAAGTGTTCGACGAACAGGCCGGTGGCCAGGACGTCGTCGCCGTTCACGCGTACACCGAAGTCGGCCCTGTTGGTCTCCCAGCCGACCCCTTCACCGTGGTCCGCCCGCCACACCCAGGTGTGGTCGACGATGGTGTCGTCGCTGTTGATGACCATGCTGGTGGTCGCCTTGCCGGGACCGGCTCCACCGATGCGGATGAAGACGTCCTGGACCGTGGTCGGATTGGCGGCGTGGTCGGCCGACGATCCCTCGGGCCCGACCTCCAGCAGCGTCTCGGAGTTGACCGGACCGGCGTCGATCAGGAAGCCGGCCAGCTTCACCCCGTCCACGTCGGCGACCTTCATCGCCGTCACCCCGTTGTCCGGGATGACCGTGGCGAGTCCGAGACCCAGGACGACGGTGTCGGCCCGGTTCACGTTGATCGTCTCGTCCACGTGGTAGACGCCGGGCGTGAACAGCAGGTTGAGCCCCTGGTCGAGCGCGGCGTTGATGGTCTGCGCCGTCGCGCCCGGCTTGACCACGTAGAACTGGTTCAGGTCGATCGACGAGCCCGCGGGCGCGCCGCTGTCCCAGGTCACCCCGCGCGCGTTGGTGCGCTTCTCGGGGACGAACACCTTGTAGGTGTCGCCGTCCAGATAGAGGAACGGCTTCTCGCGGGAGGTGGGGGTGGTCTCCAGCGTGGTGTACGGCGGGTCCGGGAAGGACTGCGCGGGCGCGCCCTCCACGCCGGAGAACGTCATGTTCCACACGGCGTTCTGCCAGCCGCCGACCGAGCTGTCGCGGGTGTACCACTGCTGCTGGGAGTACGGTCCCACGGAGCCGTCGATCTTGCTGTCGGCGATGTAGCCGCCGCTGGCCCAGCCGTAACCGTCGGGGGCCAGGTTCAGCCCGCCCTTGACGTGCATACGGCGGAACGGCGCGGCCTGCGAGACGGCCCAGCGGTTCGTCCCGTTCACCGGGTTGAGCGACAGGTTCTCGGCCGAACGCCAGAAGTTCTGGGTCGCGTTGCCGTTGAACCAGCCGGCGTCCACGGTCACGTCGCCGTTGATGTTCACGTCGTCGGGCGAGAGCCCGAGACCCGACACCGAGGTGTAGAAGCCGAGTTGGGCGTTGAGCCCGTTGTACGTCCCCGGCTTGAACAGGAACTGGTAGCGGCCGGAGCCGAACTGGGCCGACTCCTGCTGCTTGAAGACCTCGTCGAGCTTGCCCTGGATGTTGGGCGTCGAAGGGTCGAACACGATCACGTTGGAGCCGAGATCGCCGCCGCCCTCGATCGGGTCGGCGTGCGCGGGGCTGCTCGGGACGAAGGCCAGCAGGGTCGCGGCCAGGGTGGCGGCGAGCGTCGCCGCCAGTCCGCGGCGGGACGGCGGTGAGGCGCCGCGGAACGCCGGAGAGCCGATGGGGGGAGCGTGCACGGGCATCTCTCCTGTGTCGTGAACGGTGGGGGGAACGCTCGAAGAGCCCTCCGCGAATCATGAGAGAGCGCTCTCTGAGTGCACGGCTGATGCTGCTCCGCTGTTTCGTACACGTCAAGAGTTGTGAACAGATGGACCGTCACGGGTTCAGTTGTGAACAACAAGTGACCGCCGCCGAGTTGGGCCCGGCGGCGGTCACTCGGCACGAACGAGAAGGGCTCAGGAGGACGCCGAACGACTCAAGGCCGCGGAACCGCGGCTCAGACCAGTTGCCAGAGATGGTCGTCCGTGCCGTTGTCCTCGAACTGCACCACCTGCGCGCTGTTCGTCGTCGACATCCCGTCGACGCCCAGCACCTTCCCGCTGTGCCGGTTGAGGATCAGTGACCAGCCCTCGCCCCGGTCGACCAGCTGCCAGAGATGGTCGCCGCTCCCGTCGTCGTCGAACTGGACGACGCGCGCGCTGTTCGCCGTCGACCTGCCCTCGGCCCCGATGATCTTCCCGCTGTTGCCGTTACGGATCAGGAACCAGCCGCCGCCCGCCGGAGCCAACTGCCAGGCGTGGTCCGCCGTCCCCGTGTTGTCGAACTGCACGACCCGCCCGCCCGCGTCCAGGGACATCCCGTCGACACCGAGCACCTTGCCGCTGTGCTTGTTCCGTACGCGGCGGTACGGCGGCTCCGCCGTCCAGGCCCGCCCGCCGGGCGACGCGGTCGGGAAGGCGGTGATCCGCAGCCGGGCCGCGCCCATCGGGATGAGCGTCACCGGCTCGGGCGGCGCCGTGCTGCGGGCCGGGCTGTCCTGGAGGGGGGCGACGACGCGCTGTTCGTCGGCCACCCACTCCTCGATGCGGCGTGCCGATGTGGTGATCCGTACCGGCGACCCCTCATGGGTGAAGGGATTCGCGGCGAGCGGTCCGCTGTCCGCCGTGAACCGCAGTCCGCGGAGCGGGTCGGGCGCGAGGCCGACGTTCCACGGGGTGGTGGGGTGCACCGACAGTTCGGGGAAGTCCTCGGTGCCCGCGTACCGTTCGTACCGCTCGCCGATCTTGAGGGAGTACGTGAGCGGTCCGTGGTCCACGCTGACGGAACCGTGGTTGTCGTCCCACGTCCGCACGGTGGTGCGCTGCGGCAGCCGCAGGGTCACCCGGTCGCCGTCGCGCCACTCGCGCTCGACCTTGACGAACCGAGGCCCGCCGCGAGCGGCCACGCGCCGCCCGGCGACGGTGAGTTGGGGGTCCGCGCACCAGCCGGGGATCCGCAGGTAGAGCGGGAAGGTGATACGCCGGGGGGTATTGACGGTGAGGGTGACGGTCTCCTTGAACGGGTAGTCCGTGTCCTCCGTGACCGTGACCTCCGTGCCGTCGGCGACCTTCGCGCGCACCTGGCTCGGCGCGTACATCGCGGCCGCGAGGCCCCGGTCGGGGGTGGCCAGCCACAGCTCCTCGGTGAAGTAGGGCCAGCCCATGCCGTAGTTGTGCGGGCAGCAGCGGTAGGGGACGATGCCCGGCTTGTACGCCTGCATGGCGAAGCCGTTCTGGAACTGGCCCTGGTTCTTGGCGGTGTTGTCGAGCTCGACGCTGTTCGCGCTGGTGATGTAGTGGATGCCCCTGCCCTGCGGGTCGGTGGCCGCCGGCAGCAGGTTGAAGGCCAGCTCCTCGCACCGGTCGGCCCACACCGGGTCGCCGGTGATCCGGGTGAGTAGTTCGTGGCTGGCCATGAACTCGACCGTGCCGCAGGTCTCGAAGCCCTGCCGGGGGTCGTCGAAGCCGGGGCGGGAGTTCTCGTCACCGGCGAAACCGCCGCCGGGGAACTGCCCGTACGTGCCCATGACGGAGGCGTAACTCCGGTACGTGGCACGGGTCAGCTCCGCCGAGCCGGACCGCAGCGCGTACTGGGCCGGCTCGCGGAAGCCCTGCGCGATGTTGACGTTGTGCAGGTCGGGGAAGTTGTCCACCCAGTTGGCGCCGTGGGTGTGCATCTTGTCGGCGAGGTCGAGGAGGAAGGACTCGCCGGTGCGGTTGTAGAGCCAGAAGACGATGTCGAGACCGTCGCCCCAACGCTTGGACACCCAGCTGGAGTTGAAGGCGCCGGGCCCCTGCGCGTTCATGTAGCGCAGGAACGGGACGGCGAACGGCACGATGCGCTCGTCCCCGGTGAACTCCTCGTGCGAGCGCAGCGCCTGAAGGAGCGGCAGATACGGCCAGAAGTCCGGTCCGCCGTTCAGCGCCGTACGCAGCCGGGTGGGACCGAAGAATCCGTCGGGCTGCCGGGTGGCGAGGATCGCGTCGATCCAGCGGCGGGCGGTGGCGAGGGCCGCCTCGTCGCCGGTGAGGGCGGCCAGGTCCACGTAACCGCGCAGCCAGTAGGTGACTTCCTCCCAGCCGGCCTTCTCCGGGTGCACCCAGCCGGAGTCGTCGAACCGCAGGAAGTGCGAGACCTCGGCGTACCGGCCGAACAGCCCGTCGAGCAGCAGGCGCAGCTGGCCGGTGAGCCAGCCGCGTGGGGTGACGCTGCCCAGCGGCAGCTTCTGGAAGGCGGTGGGGGCGAGCGGCGCGGCGTTCGGCGTGTACCAGCCGCCGCGCGCCGGCGGTACGGCGGCGGCCGTCGGCGCCAGTGGCCCCAGCAGGCCCGCACCACCGATCGCGAGGGCGCCGGTGCCGAGGAAGTGTCGTCGGTCGAGCGTCATCGGGTCTCCCGTCCACGAGCATCGACAGAGGTCTGTGAAACAAGGCTGTGCAGCAAAGACGTGCAGCAAGGCCCTGCAACGAGGCTGTACATCGAGGCTGTACAACGTTGGAAAGAGCAGCAGTTGGCATCACAGCACGGCGCCCTCGTGGTGTCCAGGTACATGACACGGCGAGGGCGAAGCGGCTCAGGCGTCAGGCGTCAGGCGGGACGTTCTGCGAGGAGATGTGAGGAAAGTTAGGCTTCTTACACAATCTCTACTCCCGGAGCGGGCACATGGCAGGACGGAACCGCCCGGCCATCGGTGCGGACAAGCGGCTCGCCCTGAACCGTATGGGCAGTTTCGACTGGGACCTGATGCGCAGGACCCTCGATCTCGATGCGGCGGGGCTGGCTGTGTTCGACCTGCGCCCGGGGGAGTACGACGGATACCCCGAGTCCCTGAGCGAGCGCGTCCCTCCTGAGGAGGGCCTGCGCCTCGACGCCACCGTGGACCGGGCGATCCGCACCGGACGGACGTCGTACGGCGCGTACTTCCAGGTCACCCGCCGTAACGGAATCCGCCAGTGGACCCATGTCCGGGCCCGTATCCTGCGGGACGACCGGGGATCCCCGCACCGCATCATCGGCATCGTCCGCAACGCGACCACCGAGCTGACCGAATTCGCCGAGATCAGCCCCCAGGAAGCCGGCCGACGACGGCTGACCACCATGGTCCAGGGCACCACCGAGGCCCTTTCCCACGCGGTCACCGTCGATGACGTCATCGCCGTCCTGAGTGACGCCGGCGGCCTGGAGCGCTTCGGCGCCGACGGGCTGGCGCTCGGTCTCGTCGACGGCGGCTCCGTCAGACTCGTGGCCGTGTCCGGAGAGTCCCTGGAGGCGCCGGGGGAGCGGCCCGTCGCCCCGCTGGACGACGCCATGCCGCTCGCGCGGGCGGCCCTCACCCAGCGTGCCCGCTTCTCCACGTCGCTCCCCGAAGTCCCCGAAGTCGCCGACCTCCCCGGACTCGCCGACCCCTCCGGTCTCGCCGACCTCTCCGACGGCGCGACCCGGCCGCGCCCGTACGCCGACGGACACGGCTTCGACGCGGCGGCCTTCCTCCCGCTCGTCGCGCAGGCGCGCTCCGTCGGCGGTCTCGCGCTCTTCTACCGGGGCCGCACCCACTTCACGGCCGAGGACCGCAACGTCTGCCTCGGACTGGCCGGCATCGTCGCCCAGTCGCTCCAGCGCGCGATCCTCTTCGACCAGGAGCGGGAATTCGCCACCGGGCTTCAGTCGTCCATGCTGCCGCGCGACATCCCCGCCTTCACCGGCGTCGAGATAGCGGTGCGCTACCACGCCGCCTGGAGCGGCAGAGAGGTCGGCGGCGACTGGTACGACGTGATCGCCCTGCCACGCGGCCGGGTCGGCGTCGTCGTGGGCGACGTCCAGGGACACGACACACACGCCGCCGCGGTCATGGGCCAGCTGCGGATAGCGCTGCGCGCCTTCGCCGGCGAGGGCCATCCGCCGGCGACCGTACTCGCGCGGGCCTCCCGGTTCCTGGTGGAGCTGGACACCGAGCGCTTCGCCACCTGCACCTACGCACAGCTCGACCTGTCCACCGGAGCCGTACGCGCGGTACGCGCCGGACATCTCGGCCCGCTCGTGAGGCACGCCGACGGCAGAACCGGCTGGCCCAATCTGCGCGGCGGACTGCCCCTCGGCCTGGCCACCGACTTCGGGCAGGAGGACTTCCCCGAGACCCGGCTCGACCTGGTGCCCGGCGAGACCTTCGTGCTCTGCACCGACGGTCTCGTGGAGGAGTCCGGGCTCGACATCGAGGACGGCATGGCGGAACTCGCCCATGTCGTGCGCACCGGCCCCGGCCGCGCGAGCGCGCTCGCCGACCATCTCGCCGACCGGCTGTGGCACCGCTGGGGGACCGGCGACGACGTCGCGCTGCTCGTCCTGCACCGGGCACCCGACCCCGGCACCCGCCAGGCGCCCCGCATCCACCAGTACATCCACCAGGCCGACCCGGAGGGCCTGGCCGAGACCCGCGCCGTGCTGCGCCAGGCACTGGAGGACTGGAACCTGGCCACCCTGGTGGACGACGTACAACTGGCCGCCGGAGAGCTGCTGGTGAACGTGCTGCTGCACACCGAGGGAGGCGCCGTCCTCACCCTGGAAGTCGTACCGGGACCGGTACGACGGGTCCGGCTCTGGGTGAAGGACCGCTCCAGCGCCTGGCCGCGCCGACGGTGGCCGGGCGAGTCGGCGACATCGGGGCGCGGGCTGCTGCTGGTCGACGCGGTATCGGCACGGTGGGGGGTGGAGCCGCGCGGGGACGGCAAGGCGGTCTGGTGCGAGTTCACCCCACCGGAGCGGCGGGCCGCCTGAGGGCCTGGCACGCAGGGTCCGGCCCGGCCGGGCCCTGCGGCGGGCGCGGGCAGCTCGTGGGGCGGGGACAATGGGGTCGTGACCTACCGCTACGACGTACTCGGCACGACCAGGGCCTTCGGCCCGGACGGCGCCGAGGTGCCGATCAGTGGCGCGAGGATGCGCGCGCTGCTCGTCGCGCTCGCCGCCGCCGGTGGCCGTACGGTCTCCGGCGACCGGCTGGCCGCCCAGGTGTGGGACGACGCGCGGGAGCCGCCCGCCGACGAGGCCGCCGCGCTCCAGGCCCTGATCGGGCGACTGCGCAGGGCACTGGGCGGCGGCGCGATCGACTCGGTCCCCGGCGGCTACCGGCTGACGGCGGAGCGCGACGACATCGACCTGTTCCGCTTCGAACGGCTCGCGGCCGAAGGGGCGTCGGCGCTCGACGGTGGCGACGGCGCCCGCGCCGCCGCCCTGCTGGACGAGGCGCTGGCGCTGTGGCGCGGGCCGGCCCTCGCGGATCTGCCGGGCGGTGACACCGACCCCCTGGCCGTACGCGCGCGGCAACGGCACACCGAGGCGCGCCGCACCCGGCTGACGGCCGACGTCCTGCTCGGCCGCCCCGAGCGCGCCCTGCCGGGGCTCGCCTCGCTGGCCGCCGAGTCACCGCTGGACGAACCGCTGCAGGCCACGAGGATCGAGGCGCTTCGCTCGGCGGGGCGCCGGGCCGAAGCCCTTGAGGCGTACGAGGAGGTACGCGCCCTGCTGGCCCACCGTCTCGGCACGGGGCCGGGCAAGGAACTGCGCGCCCTGCACGCGGAGTTGCTGTCGGACGACGCGACCGACGCCCGGCTCCACCAGGCCGACGCCCCGAGCCTCCCGACCACCGCCGTCCCCGGCAATCTCTCCGCCCGGCTCACCTCCTTCGTCGGGCGGGAGTCCGAACTGGACCTGCTCCCGGTCGAGTTGCGCGCCCACCGCCTCATGACACTCACCGGGCCCGGCGGCGCCGGCAAGACCCGGCTCGCCTTCGAGACCGCCGAGAGCGCGGCGCGGACGAGCGGTCACTGGCCGGACGGTGTCTGGGTCGCGGAACTCGCCTCCGTACGAGAGCCCGCCGCCGTGGCCGAGGCCGTACTGACCGCGCTCGGCGCCCGCGAGACGGCGGTGCGCGGCCCCGGTGGCGCGGAGGGCGCCGTGCCCGACCCGCTCGCCAGGCTCGTCGAACACTGCGGCTCCCGGCGCCTGTTGATCGTGCTCGACAACTGCGAGCAGGTGATCGACGCCGCGGCCGAACTGGCCGAGACCGTCCTCACCCGCTGCCACCACGTGACCGTCCTGGCCACCAGCCGTGAACCGCTGGGTGTGCGCGGCGAGTTCCTGTACGGGGTCGGCCCGCTGGGACCGGGCGCGGCGCTGCGCCTGCTCGGCGAACGCGGCGCCGCAGCCCGGCCCGGTTTCCGTACGGACGACGACGCGGCGGCCTGCGAGGAGATCTGCCGCAGACTCGACGGACTGCCGCTCGCCGTCGAACTGGCCGCCGCCCGGCTGCGGTTGCTCACCCCGCGTCAGCTCGCCGACCGGTTGGACGACCGTTTCCGGCTGCTGGGCGCGGGCAGCGGCAGCCGGACCGTACTGCCGAGGCAGCAGACCCTGCGTGCCGTCGTGGACTGGTCGTGGGAGCTGCTGACGGAGACCGAACGGGCGGTGCTGCGCAGGCTCTCCGTCTTCGTGGGCGGCTGCGCGCCGGGCGAGGCCGAGGAGGTCTGCGCCGACGGCGACGTACCGGTCTTCGAGGCACTCGCCTCCCTGGTCGACAAGTCGCTTCTCGTCGCCGTGCCCGGCGGCCCGGACGGCATGCGCTACCGGCTGCTGGAGACCGTCGCCGAGTACGCGGCCGGGCGGCTGGACGAGTCGGGCGAGCGGGTGGCCGTCGAGCTACGCCATCTGCGCGCCTACCGCGAACTGGTACGCGTCGGTGAACCCGAGCTGCGCGGCCCCCGACAGGCGTACCGGCTCGCGCAGTTCGAGCGGGAGCACGACAACGTACGGACCGCGCTGCGCACCGCGCTCCACCACGACGACGTACCGTCGCGCGAACAGGACGCGCTGTGTCTCGTGCTCTCCATGAGCTGGTTCTGGCAGCTTCGCGGCCATCAGCGGGACGCCCGCGACTGGTCCACGGCCGTCACCGCCCTGGGGCCCGACCCGTTCGAGGCGCCGGTCCGTCCCGCCGTACCGCTCGCCGATCCGTGCATCGACCTCTCGCCGCCCTGGTCCGAGGAGCAGGTGTGGGAGGCCCGGCGCGGTGTGCGGCTGCTGAGGTTCGCGAGCGGCGCGGGCATGGGCGGCGACGAGAGCGAGGGCGGGGGCGAGGGCGGGGGCGGGGGCGGTGGTGACGGCGGCGGCCAGGTATGGGGAAGCGCCGGCACCCGCGCACACCTGGCCCGGATCGTGGCCGCCTACCGCGCCGACCTGCCCCAGGTCTGCCGGCAACCCGGTGTCATGTGGTTCTTCGCCGGGCTGCTCGTCGGCGAGTGGCGGAGCATGGGCCAGACGCTGGACGCCCTGGTGGACGCCTGCCGCGCCCGGCCCGGCCGGGGCTGGGACCTCGGCCTCGCGCTCACGCTGCGGGGAAGAATGCTCGACCCCGGGCCCGGCAACGAGGACCGGGCGGCGCGGGACGCCGACGAGGCGGTGTCGCTGCTCGAACGGACCGGTGACGTGGTGATCCTCGCCGAATCCCTGTCCGCCCGGGGCGAGTCGTTCGAGCGGCGGGGCCGCTACGAGGAGGCCGCGGCGGACTTCGAGCGGGCCATGGAGGGCTGTGCGCGTATCGGCATGGCCACCCAAGTGTCGCTGTTCAAGGCGCGGTTGGCCTCCGTACGGCTGGAGGCGGCCACCGGCCCGGCCGCGGAGGAGGCCGCCGAGCTGCTGCTGCGTGAAGCGGTCGAGGAGTCCCGCGGTCACGCGGGACGCACGGGCGGGACGGCCCGGCTGCTGCTCGCCGGACGCTACGGCCGCACCGGACGTACCGCCCTCGCGCGGGACCAACTGACCACGCTGGAAGAGGAACCGGGCTTCGGGGATCACGGCCTCCAGGTGGGTCTCACCGAAGGACTGCACGGCTGGCTCGACTGCCTCGACACCGAGTACGGGCGTGCGTTGGGTCATCTGCGCGAGTCGGTACGCCTGTTGGACAGTCTGGCGCACCTTGTCGCACCGCAGCTGATCGTCAGTCAGTTCCTCTGCGCCGCGTGGGCGAAGACCGGGACCGGCGAAGCGACCGACGGCGCACGGCTGTTGGGTGCGTACACCCGGAACACCGGGCTCGCCGAGAGGTTCCTCTTCCATCCCTATCCGGCCGGCTACGAGAGGGAGATCGCCCGGCGGGCGGAGGACGAGGTCCGGGCCGCGCTCGACCCGGACACCTGGGCCGACGCGTACGCCGAAGGCGGTGCCCTCTCCGTGAAAGAGGCCGCCACCCTGATCTGACGGCGACCGGCTCGGCGGGCAGTTGTGTGCGCGCCCGCGCAACGACCGCGGAGGTGGGCTTCGGTCCCATTCTTCCGGGGGGTTTGCCCCACAGGCATGGCGGAGCGGCCACACGCTCCCCATAGCCTTACTCACGGCAGCCGATTGGCTACTTTGAGTGAAAGGAAGTTGCGATGCGTCTCGACTCTGCGGGCCGAGTGGCGATCCTCGCCTCGACAACTCTGATGCTGGTCGGCGCGGTGAGCGCCGGCGCGGCCCAGGCCCAGGAATCCAGCGGGCCCATCACCTACTCGATCGACTTCTCCAACCCCCGGGAGAGCGACGACAACGACCTGCCCGAACCCTACGGCGAAGTCGTCGTGAGGGCCCCGTGGGGCCAGCAGACCGCCCTGTGGCAACATCCGGACCGGGACATCAACACCCCCACCCTGCCCCGCTATCCGCTGTTCGGCGGCGCCGAGCACAGGTTCGTGCCCCACCCGGTCAGCGAGGTGTGCGCCTTCGTGGGGGAGGACGACACCGGCATCAACGCCGACGACATCCTCGCCGACGGCTGCGTCCCCTACACGGGCCCCGGCCCGTACACCATCAGCGCCGAAGGCGGATCCGTGACCGTCACCGTGTACGACTTCGGCTGAGCCCGGTCCTTCTGACCAAGCCCTGACCCCCCGCCACAGCTGCCCCGCTGTCCCGGAAGGCCTGTCCTTCCGGGACAACGGGGCGGGGCCATGACCGACACCCCCTAGGACCGGTCGGCCAACCGCTCCCGCGCCTCCGCCAGGTCCGCCTCCGTCGGCGCGTCGTCCTGGGTCAGACTGCGGCGCCAGTAGCCGGTGAAGTGGACCGAACGCTTGTCGAGGCCGCGTCCGCCGACCAGATGCCGCCGCAGCGCCCGTACCGCGCTCGCCTCCCCGCCGAGCCAGGCGAACACCGAGCCCGCCGGGAACTCGGCCGCGCGCACGGCCTCCACCAGCGGCGAGCCGTCCGTCGTCGCGGCACGGTGCAGCCAGTGCACCGTCACCTCGCCCGCCGACTCGAACCGCTGCTCCTCGGCGGCGTCCCACACCTCCACGTACGCCACCGCACGCGCCCCCTCGGGCAGCGCCTCGATGATCGTGCCGATCGCGGGCAACGCCGACTCGTCACCGGCCAGCAGCATCCAGTCGGCGGTCCCGAGCGGTACGGGCTCCGCGAAGTACGCGGACGGGCCGAACATACCGAGCACATCCCCGGGCCCGGCCGACCGCGCCCACCGGGTCGCGGGGCCTTCACCGGAGCCCGCGCCGTCACCCGCCTCGTCAGCCGACCCGTCGTGCAGGACGAAGTCGACGTCGACGGTGCCCCGCGCCGGGTCGTGCGACCGGATCGTGTAGCTGCGCGTCCAGGGCCGTTCGTCCTCCGGGATCGCCTGGAACGCCCCGTACCAGCGCATCACATCCCCGTCGGCGCCTGGTTCGGGGAGCCGGGGTACGGTCTGCCCCGGCCGGGGGAAGTAGAGCTTCACCTGCTGGTCGGGGGCGTCGTAGCTGAAATCGGCCAGTGCGGGACCGCCGAGGGTGACGCGGACCATGCGCGGCGAGATCCGACGTACGGCGGAGACCTCCACGGTCCGTACCGGCAGGGCCGGCGCGGCGGGGCGTCCGGCAGTCGTGTCCGTGTCCGCGGGCGTGTCTGGGTGACGTGTCATGCCGGAACGGTCGCAGCCGCCACCGATACGCGACCGACACGCCACCTACACGGCGCCCCGGCGGCGCCGACTACAGCGCCGCGGCCACCGCGTCCACGAAGCGCGCGTGCCCCCGATGACTGCACGGCGCCTCCGGATTCCATGCCACGGTGCGCACCCGCTCCTGGAGCGCGCGCCAGTGGCGGTCGCTCCGCAGCGCGTCGGGCGTGGCCGCGTTCGCCCGTACGTCCCCGAGCACGACGTCCGGATCGAGCGCGAGCGCCTGTGCCCAGTCCGTCGTACGCCAGTTGCCGCCCGCCCCCTGACCGGGATCGAGCAGATCGACGCCGAGCGCCGACAGCGCCCGCAGGTCCGGCCAGGTGCCGGGCCGTGCGAGATGTACGGTGCCGGGCCCGGCGGCCGACAGGGCGAGCACCCGGGCCGCGGCGGGCCGCGCGGTGAGCGTACGCAGCCGGGCCTCCGCCCACTCCAGGTCCTGCGCGTCGGGCTCTTGCGGTGCGCCGAGCGAGCGGGCGAGCGCCGTGAACCGGTCCCTGATCCCGTCCAGCGGCCGGTCCTTGCCCACGTCGATGACGACCACGGGCACCTGCTCCTCCAGATGCTTGGCCGCCTCCGGATCGATGCCGTAGATCTGGCCGCCGCCGTAGCTGACGGCGACCAGCAGGTCCGGTTCGGCGGCGAGGACGGCGTCCGGATCGACCGAACTGCCCGCGGCGAAGTCCCGGACGGCGCCGAGCGGCAGTCCGCCCGCTTTCGCGGGGTCGGGGGAGTCGCCGTCGTGGTGGGACCCGAAGATGCCCAGGGGGCGCAGGCCGTGGTCCCACAGGGTCGCGCCCGCCTGTATGTAGGCGACCACCCGGTCCGGGCGGCGGGGCGCGACGGTGAGATGGCCGCGATCGTCCGTGAACTCCCAGCTGCTGTGCGGGGACATGGTGTCGCCTCGTTCCGCTCTCGTGGTGAGGTGCGTGAGTGTGACCCTGCCCGGCGGATGGCGCCGGAAGTCCAACCGTACGCCGGTCAGGGCTCGATGAGGCCGGCCCTGATGGCGTATCGAGTCAGTTCCACCCGGTCCTTCAGCCCCAGCTTCTGGAGCAGATTGGCCCGATGGCGCTCGACCGTCTTGGCGCTGATGACGAGCAGTTCGGCGATCTCCTTCGACGAGTGGCCCTCGGCGACGAGTTTCAGGATCTCCTCCTCCCGCGCGGTCACGGCCTTCTCCGGGATGCTGTCGCCCCGCCGTACCCGGTCCAGGTAGTTGCGGATGAGGGCGGTGACGGCGCCGGGATAGAGGAACGGCTCGTCGCGCATCGCCGCCCGGCACGCCTCCAACAGATCCCGGTCCGCGACCGACTTGAGCACGTAGCCGCTCGCGCCGCACTTCAACGCCTCGAAGAAGTACTGCTCGTTGTCGTACATCGTCAGGATCAGGATGCGTGTGTCCGGGAGCAGCCGGGAGAGTTCGCGAGCGGCCTGGAGGCCGGTCAGCCTCGGCATCGCGATATCCAGAATGGCCAGATCGGGGCGGTGTTCGCGGGCCATCTCGATGGCCTCGGCGCCGTCGCCGGCCTCCGCGACCACGGTCAGGTCCGGCTCGCCGTCGAGGATCAGCCGCACCCCGCGCCGTACGAGGGCGTGGTCGTCGGCGAGCAGGATGCGGGTCGGAACCGGCTCGGCAGTGCTGGTGGGACCGGAGTTCGGGTAGGTCATGGCGGTCAGTGGCTCCCGTTCGTGAGAGGCGCGGCCGGTCCGAGGTGCGTGGCGGGGACGTGCAGCCGTACCTCCGTACCGCCGCCCGGCGCGTCGCCCAGCGACACCTCGGCGCCGATCAGCAGCGCGCGCTCGCGCATGCCCCGGATGCCCGCGCCCTCCGGGGCCGTACCGATTCCGTGTCCGTCGTCCCTGACCAGCAGTTCGAGTCCGAGCGCGCCGTGGTGCAGGGCCACACCGACCTGCTGGGCCCGTGCGTGCCGGACGATGTTGGTGAGCCCTTCCTGGGCGACCCGGTAGAGGACCAGCTCGACCTCCTGGTCCAGTGCGGGGAGATCGCCGTCGAAGCTGCGCCTGAGGTCGAGATCGGTGTGGGCGGTGGTCTCGTTCGTCAGCGCCTTGAGCGCGCTGATCAGCCCCAGCTCCTCCAGCACCCCGGGGCGCAGCCGGCGGGCGATCCTGCGGATCTCGTCCAGGCTGTCCCTGGTGGTCTCCTGCACCTGGCGCAGTTCGTCCCGCAGCGGCTCGGGCGCCCGGTCGGCGACGTGCTTGAGTTCGAGCAGCACGGCGGTCAGGGTCTGGCCGATCTCGTCGTGCAACTCCTGGGCGATCCTGCGCCGTTCGGCCTCCTGCGCGGAGAGCGCGAGCGCGCTGCTGGCCGCGCGTTCGGCCTCCAGACGGTCCAGCATCGTGTTGAACGTCCTGATCAGTTCGGCGATCTCCCCGTGTCCCGACACGGCCGGCCGGGGGCCCGGACGCAGCAGATCGGTGGTGGTCATCGCGCGGGTGAGCCGTTGCAGCGGTCCGAGTCCGATCCGCAGCAGCGCGGCGTTCGCGATCAGCATGGCGACCAGACCGGCGGCCATGATCATCGCCTCGGTGAGCAGGACCGGCGTGGAGACCGTGACGGGGCCGAGCAGCAGCAGCGCGGTCGCCGCGAACAGCACGGCGGCGTTGAGCAGGAAGATGCGCCAGAACAGGGACAGGGACACGGACGCGGACACGGAGTACGGCCTCCTCGGGGTGGACCTCCCCACTATCGCCCGTAGGGCCCGCGACCCCTCGCCACCCCGGGGCGTCCGCATGTCCCACACCCCCGGGATACATGGTCCACACCCCCGGACATGGGTGTCGGCACCGATGGTGACGGCACGGGGCGCCGGGTGATCGTGGACACAGACATCCCGGGGGAGGAGGTCCCATGCACGCCCCCGACGAAGACCGGCTCCTCGACGATCTCGCCGACCGGCTGCGGCACGACGATCCGCGCTTCGCCGCCGCGTTCGAACGTGGCCTGCCCCGCCGCCCCCGGGAGTACCGCCACGGCGTGGCGTGGCTGACGCTCGCTGTCGGGCTCGGTCTGCTCGGGCTGGGCATCGCGCTGGGACACGGGCTCCTGCTCGCGGGCGGGCTCGTGGTGTCCGGGGCGGCCGGGCATCTCTTCGACCCGAACCGGGAGCACATCCGGCGCGGCACGCCGCCGCCCACCTGACCCACAGCCGTCAATACCCGGACCAATCACCGGAATCGGCCCATTTTCTTTTACGTTAAAATGGATGACGAGTTGCCGCCGCTCGGTTGAGCGTTGGGCTGCTCGTTGCCGATCGGTGGTCGAGGCGGAGGGGCGGCTCATGGACGAGCGCAGCCGTACCGCCTTAGCGCCCCGGCCGGCCGCCGGCGACTGACCGGCCCCGCCTCGCCGCATGGTGGAGAATTCCCCCGGCCAGGGGCCCCGCGGCCCACACACCGCCAACGCATGCCCGCATGCCCGCATGGAGCGCCTTCCTATGGAGCACACCGCTCACGTCAGCAAGACCGCCCTGCCCGGGGTCGGTACCCGCTACGACCTCAACACCGACTCGGGCCGTCATATCTCGGTCGTGGTGCACCAGGACGGGCGCCGCATCGTCGCCTTCCACGATCCCGAGGACGACGACAACTGCAAGGACTCCACCCCGCTGGCCCCGTACGAGGCGACGGCACTCTCCAAGCTCCTGATGCCGGACCCGGTCGGGCACCTCCACCAGCACCTGGAGATCGACCTCGTCACGGAGCACATCCCGATCACCAAACGCTCCCCCTTCGCAGGACGCACGCTCGGCTCCACCCAGGCCCGTGCCCGCACCGGCGCGTCCATCGTCGCCGTCCTGCGCCGCACCGACGCCGTCCCCTCGCCCACCCCGGACTTCCGCTTCGCACTGGGGGACACGCTCGTCGTCGTCGGCACCAGGGAAGGCGTGGACGCCGTCGCCGAACTGATCACCGGAGGATAATCGCCCGTGCACGACACGACCGCGCTGCTCATCGAACTCGGGGCCGTCATCCTCGGCCTGGGCCTGCTCGGCCGGCTCGCCGGGAGGGTGGGCTTCTCGCCCATCCCGCTCTATCTGCTGGCGGGACTCGCCTTCGGTCATGGCGGCCTCATCCCCATGGCCGCCAGTGAGGAGTTCATCGCCACGGGCGCCGAGATCGGTGTCATCCTCCTTCTCCTCCTGCTCGGGCTGGAGTACAGCGCCTCAGAACTCGTCACCAACCTCAAGACCCAGTACCCCTCCGGCATCGTCGACTTCGTACTCAACGCACTGCCCGGTGCGATCGCCGCGCTCCTCCTCGGCTGGGGCGCCGTCGCCGCCGTCGCGCTCGCGGGCGTCACCTGGATCTCGTCGTCCGGCGTCATCGCCAAGGTGCTCGGCGACCTCGGCAGGCTCGGCAACCGCGAGACCCCCGTCATCCTCGGCGTCCTGGTCATCGAAGACCTCGCCATGGCCGTCTATCTGCCGCTGCTCACCGCGCTGTTGGCCGGACTGAGCCTCGCGGGCGGCAGCCTCACGCTGCTCATCTCGCTCGGCAGTGTGGGTGCCGTGCTGTACGTCGCGCTGCGCCACGGCCGGCTGATCAGCCGTGCGGTCTCCTCCGACAACCCGGAGATGCTGCTGCTGGTCGTCCTCGGACTCACCGTGCTGGTCGCGGGCGTCGCCCAGGAACTCCAGGTCTCCGCCGCCGTCGGCGCGTTCCTCGTCGGCATCGCGCTCTCCGGTGAAGTGGCCGAAGGCGCCCACAACCTGCTCGCGCCGCTGCGTGATCTCTTCGCCGCCGTCTTCTTCGTGTTCTTCGGTCTGAACACCGATCCCGCCGCCATCCCGCCGGTGCTGGTGCCCGCCCTGATCCTGGCCGTCGTCAGTGCGCTGACGAAGATCGCCACGGGCTGGTACGCGGCACGCAGAGCGGGCGTCAAGACGGCCGGCCGCTGGCGGACGGGCGGCACCCTCGTGGCGCGCGGCGAGTTCTCCATCGTCATCGCGGGTCTCGCCGTCGGCGTGGAGCCCCGGATCGGGCCACTGGCCACCGCGTATGTGCTGATCCTGGTCATCCTCGGGCCGCTGGCGGCCCGTTGGACCGAACCGCTGGCCCGGCGCTTCACCCGCAAGCCGCCCCCGAAGGCGCCGCCGGTCACCGAGAAGTCCGGCGCCGAGGAGTCCGGCGCCGAGGAGTCCGCGACGGAGGCGCCCGCCACGGAGGCCCCCGTCCTCCCGGGGCCGGGGGCGACCGACACGGCTCCTTCGCACGGCTGAGACTCGTCCGAGGTCCGGACACGCCGAAGGGGCACGGAGCGCGAGTCGCGCGCGCCATGCCCCTTCGGGTGTGCGGGTGTGCCGATGCGGTACGAGTCGTCAGACCCCGACACCGAAGTCGGCGGCGATGCCGGACAGGCCACTCGCGTAACCCTGGCCGACGGCGCGGAACTTCCACTCGGCGCCGTTGCGGTACAGCTCGCCGAAGACCATCGCGGTCTCGGTCGCCGCGTCCTCGCTGAGGTCGTAGCGCGCCAGCTCGGCGCCGCCGTCCTGGTTCACGACGCGGATGAAGGCGTTGCGGACCTGGCCGAAGCTGTGGCCGCGGCTCTCGGCGTCATGGATCGACACCGGGAAGACGATCTTGGTGATCTCGGCAGGCACGGCCGCCAGGTTCACCTTGACGACCTCGTCGTCACCCTCGCCCTCACCGGTCAGGTTGTCACCGGTGTGCTCCACCGAACCGTCGGGGCTCTTGAGGTTGTTGTAGAACACGAAGTTCTGGTCCGTGCCGACCTTCCCGGCCTCGTTGACCAGCAGGGCGCTGGCGTCCAGGTCGTAGTCGGTACCGGTCGTCGTGCGGACGTCCCACCCGAGACCGACCAGGACGGCTGTCAGCCCCGGCGCCTCCTTGGTGAGCGAGACATTGCCGCCTTTGGACAGGGAAACTCCCACGCTGCTCCTCCTGAGTTGAGCTGGTGACCGTAACAAAAATCTACAACACTGTAGAAGTGTGTGCGGGGCGGCGGAGCTGCCACGCCGGAGCCACGCCGGACGTGCGCCGGATGGACCCAGGCCGCACGTCGGGAACGGAGGGAGACGGTGTGAGGGAACAGGTCGGTGGGGACGGCGGCCCGGACGGGCGCCCGCGTCGGCGCGGTCAGGGCGAGCTGGAGGCCCAGGTGCTCGCCGTACTGCGGCAGGCGCCCGGACCGGTCAACGCGGGCTGGGTGCTCGACCGGCTCGGCGGGGACCTGGCGTACACGACGGTCATGACCATCCTGACCAGGCTCCAGGCCAAACGGGCGGTCACCCGCGAGCGGGTGGGCCGGTTCTTCGAATGGTGCGCGACCTCCGACGAGGCGGGACTCGCCGCCCTGCGGATGCGGCGCGTACTGGACGCCGAGTCGGACCGCGAAGCCGTACTGGCCCGGTTCGTCACCACCCTCTCGCCGGACGACGAACGGCTGCTGCGCGACCTCCTCGGTCTCCCCGAGGACGGGGCGGAGGACTGACCGGGATGGGAGTGTTCGTCCTGCTGCCGCTGCTGCTGCCCCTGACCGCGCTGCCGATCGCGCGCCTCGCCGAGCGGCATCTCCATCCGCGCGTCGCCACACGGCTGTTGTCGGCGCTGGCCGCCGTCCTGGCGGTGTGCAGCACGGTGTGCCTGGGGCTGCTGGTGGTCGTCGGTACGGTGCAGCTGCCCGGTCATCCACTGCCGGACGCCTGGGCCGACCGGGAGGCCCGTACCACCGCGCCGTACGAGGAGGCCGCGGGCAAGGGCGCCGTCGTCGCGCTGCTCGCCGTGGCCGTGTCGTGGTCGACCGCCGTCCGCAGGCACCGGCGCGTCCGTCGGCAGGCGGAGCACGCGCTGGCCGGGGTGCCGGACGGTGAACTCGCCGTGCTGGCCGACGAGGCGGCGTACGCGTACGCGCTGCCGGGCGTACGGAGCCGGCCGCCCCGCGCCTCGTCGACGGCTCCGTCCATGGCCCGGTCCAAGGCTCGTTCCCGGGCTCGGCGCACGGCATGGTTCACGCGGCGGCCGGTCGTGCGCGACGGGATCTCCGGGGGCCGGATCGTTGTCTCCACGGCCATGCTCGCGTGTCTGGACTCCGGCGAACGCGCGGCACTCTTCGCCCATGAACGGGCCCATCTCGCGGGACACCACCACCGCTATCTGCTCGTGGTCCGCTTCGCCGCGCGGGCCAACCCGCTGCTGCTGCCGTTGCGGTCGGCCGTTGCCTACACGACCGAGCGGTGGGCGGACGAGGAGGCGGCCCGGGTGACGGGCGAGCGGCGGGTGGTGGCGCGGGCCATCGGCAAGGCGGCCCTCGTCACGCGTGGCACGCCCACCCCGACGCTGGCGGGCTTCGCCGCGCCGGGCCCGGTGCCGCGCCGGGTGGCCGCGCTGCTGGAACCCGCGCCGTCGGCAGTCAGCTGGCCGCCGGTCTTCACCGCGGTGGGTCTGGCCGCCTGGACGGCGGCGGCCGGAACGCTCGGATCGGCGCTCTCCTCGGCGAACGCGACGGTCACGCTGTTCCTCGTACTGAAGGCGGGCCCACTGTGAAAGCGCCGGCCGGGCCGACCGTGCGGCCCGGCCGACGCCGGAGAAGAGCGCGTGTCGCGTAGCGCGTCCTAGACGTCGAACTCCTGCGGCTGGAGGTCGAGCGCGAAGCACGCCTCACGGACGACGGCCCGCTCCTGCGCGTCGAAGTTGCCGTCGGCGCCGCCGATGACGATGCCGATCTGGATGACGGCACGCGCCTCGGTCGGCTTCTTCTTCGCCTTGGCGACTTCCTGGAGCACATTGACCTTGCCGAGCGACGGGTCGGCGATGAGCTTGTTCAGGTAGTCGTCGAAGCGCTTCTGCAGATCGGCGGGCGGGAAGTTCCGCAGCACGTCGTTGCTCGTGATCAGCTGCGTGACGCGCTGACGCTCGGCCGGGTCGATGGAGCCGTCGGCCGCCGCGACCAGGGCGCACATCGCCATGCTGGCGTCGCGGAACGAACCGCTCTTGAGGTCGTTCTTCTTCGCCTCCAGCTGGGTCTGCATCGTCTGGGCGGATTCCTTGATGCGATCCCACAGGGCCATGAGTGCTCCGTATGTCTCGGGCTGCCCGTACCGGGGGAAGGGGTGGCACGGACAGTGTCTGTTTCTACAGTGATGTAGAAGTTATCAGGTCTCCGAGGCGCGACCGTGCTCCGAGGTACCACCGTCGGACTCCCGCCACATCGGCGGCTCGACGGGGCCGCGCGGCGCCGGCCGGAACAGCACGGCACGTACGACACGCGGCGCGAACAGCACACTCAGCGGCGCGGTGAGATGCAGCGCGGCACGGAACGCCGTACCGACGACCGGATCGCCGCCCGCCCGCTGCTCCACCCGCGCCAGGTACCAGGCCGCGGGCCGGTCGGCCGCGCGGGTCCGGGCCGCGTCGCCGATGGCCCCTGGCATCTCCCTGTCCGCCCCGGCCGCGATGTCCCAGGCCTGTCGCGAGGCGGCGAGAAGCGCCCGCTGTACGCGCAGGGTCGTGGGTGTACGGCGCCGGTCCGCCAGCGCCTCGCGCAGCGCGACGGCGCCGAGCGCGGCGACGGTCATGCCGTGACCGTAGACGGGATTGAAGGTGCACAGCGCGTCGCCGGTGACGAGGAAGCCGGCCGGGCGGCGGCCCGGCCGGTCGTACCGACGGCGGACGTTGGCCGTGCCGCGGAACGAGCGCACGGGCGAGTCCGGCCGTGCCCGCGTCAGCCAGTCGTGCAGGAACGGGTGCGGGAGCAGCGCGGCGAAGTCGGCGAACTCCTCCTCGTTCGAAGGGGGTTCGCTTCCGCGCAGCCCGGAGAAGGTGACGAGGTAGCGGCCGTCCTCCATGGGCACCGCGACACCGCCGTGCACCTGGGTGGGGTTGGGAATGACGAAGTAGCCGACGGTGTCGGTGGTGCCGTCGTCCTCGCCGGGGCGGTAGACGCGGGTGGCGTAGGCGAGTCCGCTGTCGAGCGTCTCCTCCCGCGGCGGCTCGGCGCCGACGGCCGCGAGCCAGTCGGGCGCCCGCGAGCCGCGGCCGGAGGCGTCCACGACCAGATCGGCGGTCAGCGCGCGGGTGACGACGCCGCCCCGGGCCTTGGCGGCCTCCTCGGCCTTGGAGCCGGCCTTCGCACCGGCCCCGGCCCCGCGCTCCCGGAGCAGTACGCCGGTCGTCCGGACCGCGTCACCGAGCAGGCCCACGACCTCCGTACCCTCCACGGTCCGGATCCGCGGATCCGCCAGGACCCTGCGGCGTACGAGCCATTCGAGCAACGGGCGGGAAGGGGTGAGGAGATGGGCGGTGTCCGGCGTACGGCGATACCACCTGCCCGCCTGCCACTGGACCATGTCACCCGGCATTCCGATCCGGGGCGCGCCGTGCTGCCGTAACTCGGCGACGATGCCGGGGAGCAGGGTCTCCAGCGCCAACTGGCCCCCGGCGACCAGCACATGGATATGACTGCCCTGCGGCACACCGGACCGTGGCCGCGCCCCGTCGGGGAACCGGTCGCGCTCGACGATCGTCACCCGGTCGGCGTGCGCGGCGAGCACGTGCGCCGCGAGCAGGCCGGCGATGCTGCCGCCGATCACCACCGCGTGACGCGCCGGCCGGCCCGTGTGCCGGTAGGGAGGAGTTCGCTCCTGGGGGCCGGATTCCCGGCCGTATGCCTCGTCGTCCATGGCCACTTCTCCGGTTCCGTACGGCAGTTGATCGCAAGGGCCAGTATGTCGGAGGTGACGCACGGTGCCGGACGGTGTTCGGACGGTGAGTGGGACGTCTTCGGCCGGATCCGGTCCTACGGGCCGTCGGATCCGGCCGGAGCGGCGCTCGCCCCGCGCAGCGCCTCGGTGAGCCATTCGACCCACATGCGCTCCAGATCCATCCCGGCGCGCAGCACCAGATGCCGCAGCCGGTCCGCCTCCGTCCTCCCGGCCGTGCCCGATGCCTCCGTCCCCTCCGTCCCTTCCGTCCCCTCCGTGGGCTTCGCGGCGAAGTCCCGGGCCTCGATGTCCGTGTACTCGGCCAACTGCCGCTCATGGAGGGCGAGATGGCGCCGCAGCTCGTCGGGGAGCCCGTCGGTGCCGACCACCGCCGCCGCGCGCATCCTCAGCAGCAGGGGATCCCGGACAGGCTTGGGATCCTCCCTGCCCGACACCCAGCCGGTCAGCTCCTCGCGACCGGCCGGCAGCACCTCGTACTCCTTCTTCCGCCCCCGGGCCGGCTGCGCCGACGTCAGGGCGCGGATGTAGCCGGACTGCTCAAGTCTCCCCAGCTCCCGGTAGATCTGCTGATGCGTCGCCGACCAGAAGTAGCCGATCGAGCGGTCGAAGCGGCGGGTGAGTTCCAGGCCCGAGGAGGGTCTTTCGAGGAGGGCGGTGAGGATGGCGTGGGGGAGGGACATGACGGCATCCTAAAAGTTCGGACCGTCGGTCAGATCGTGGCGGCCAGCCGCGTCCCCTGGTCGATGGCCCGCTTGGCGTCGAGTTCGGCGGCGACGTCCGCGCCGCCGATGAGATGTACGGAGGCCCCGGCCGCGCGGAGCGCGTCGTACAGCTCGCGCCGTGGCTCCTGCCCGGCGCACAGGACGACGGTGTCCACGGGCAGGACGGTGGGTGAGCCGTCGACCGTCAGATGCAGTCCTTCGTCGTCGACACGCTCGTAGACGGCGCCCGCGATCGTGGTGACTCCGCGGTGGCGCAGCTCGGTGCGGTGGATCCACCCGGTGGTCTTCCCGAGCCCGGCGCCGACCTTCCCCGTCTTTCGCTGGATCAGATGAACCGTCCTCGGCGGCTTCGGCCGGACGGGCTCCCGCAGTCCGCCGGGGGAGCGGTAGTCGGTGTCGACTCCCCACTGCCGGAAGTAGGCGTCCGCGTCCAGGCTCGCGTGCTCGCCGCTGTCGGTGAGGAATTCGGCGACGTCGAATCCGATGCCGCCCGCGCCGATGATCGCGACGCGCTCGCCGACGGCGGCGTCGCCGCGCAGGACGTCGAGATAGCTGACCACACGGGCGTGGTCGATGCCGGGGATCCGCGGCGTACGCGGTGTGACACCGGTCGCCACGACGATCTCGTCGAATGCGGCCGCCGTGCCGTGCGCCAACTCCTCAACCGTGGCACGGGTGTTGAGCCGTACGTCCACCGCCAGGTGTTCGAGCCGGCGCCGGAAATAGCGCAGCGTCTCGTTGAACTCCTCCTTGCCGGGGATCCTTCTCGCGACGTTGAGCTGTCCGCCGATCTCGTCCGCCGCGTCGAACAGCGTGACCCGGTGCCCGCGTTCAGCGGCGGACACGGCGCACGCGAGACCGGCGGGACCGGCCCCGACGACGGCGATCCGCTTGGCACGCCGGGTGGGGGAGAGGACCAGCTCGGTCTCGTGGCAGGCCCGCGGGTTGACGAGACAGGAGGTGATCTTCCCGCTGAACGTGTGGTCCAGACAGGCCTGGTTGCAGCCGATACAGGTGTTGATCGTGTCGGCCTGCCCGTCGCGCGACTTCACGACGAAGTCGGGATCGGCCAGGAAGGGCCGTGCCATGGAGACCATGTCGGCGCGCCCGTCGGCGAGCAACTGCTCCGCCACCTCAGGGGTGTTGACCCGGTTGCTGGTGATCAGCGGCAGGGAGACCGACCCCATCAGCGCCTTGGTCACCCAGGTGTACGCGCCGCGTGGCACGGACGCGGCGATCGTCGGTATCCGGGCCTCGTGCCAGCCGATACCGGTGTTGATGAGCGTCGCGCCCGCCGCCTCGACCTCCTTGGCCAGCGTGACGACTTCGGCGAGCGAGGAGCCGCCCGGCACCAGGTCGAGCATCGACAGCCGGTAGATGAGGATGAAGTCGGGACCCACCCGCTCCCGGATCCGGCGGACGATCTCCAGTGGGAAGCGGACGCGGTTCTCGTAGCTGCCGCCCCACCGGTCCTCGCGCCGATTGGTACGCGCGGCGATGAACTCGTTGATGAGGTAGCCCTCGGAGCCCATGACCTCGACGCCGTCGTACCCGGCCAGCCGCGCCAGCTCCGCCGCCCGTACGAAGTCCTCGACCGTCTCCTCCACCTCGTCGTCGGTGAGGGCGTGCGGGACATAGGGGTTGATGGGGGCCTGGAGCGCGCTCGGCGCCACCAGATCCGGATGGTAGGCGTACCGCCCGAAGTGCAGGATCTGCATCGCGATCCGGCCGCCCGCGGCGTGCACCGCCGCGGTCACCCGCAGATGCTGCTCGGCCTCCGCCTCGGTCGTGAGCCGGGCACCGCCCTCGTACGGGCGCCCCCGGTCGTTTGGCGCGATGCCGCCGGTCACGATGAGGCCGACGCCGCCGCGCGCACGGGTGGCGTAGAAGGCGGCCATGCGGGCGAAGCCGTTCTCGGCCTCTTCCAGGCCGACGTGCATCGAACCCATCAGGACCCGGTTGGGGAGGGTGACGAAGCCCAGGTCGAGCGGGCTGAAGAGACGGGGGTACGGGCTCGGGGACGGGCTCATGGGGGGGGCTCCTCGCGCGGTGGTTACCCACTAGTAGTAGACCCGCCGGGACACTTTGTGCAACCAGTTGCACAAAGTGTGGTCCGTCTCTCCCCGCGTACCGCTCCTGTCCGACAGCGTCCGATCTCTGGTGGGTGCCCTTGCGCTACTCAGACCTTGCGGTAGCTGTACGCCTCCACGGCCGCCGCCTCCACCGCGTCCAGGTCCCCGCCCGCCGACGCCGTGACCACGGCCGCGACCGCGCCCTCCACGAAGGGCGCGTCCAACAGCCGGGCGCCCTCGGGCAGTTCGTCGCCCTCGGCCAGCAACGACTTGACGGTCAGCACGGCACTGCCGAGATCCACCAGAAGCGCGACGCCCGCGCCCCGGTCCACCTCGGCGGCAGCCCCAGCGATCAGCTCGGAACTCGTACCGAGCCCGCCGTCCGGAGTGCCACCGGCTGCGGCCACCGGTGCGGTCGTGCCGCCGCCCGCGAGCCCGGCGGCCAGTTCGGCGACAGCCTCCGCGACCGCCCGGCTGTGCGACACGAGCACGATGCCGACCGGCTTCTCGACGCTCACTCGCCCGCCACACCTTCGCCTGCCACGCCTTCGCCCGCCGTCGCCGCGAGGGCCGCGATCAGCAGCGCGGCGGACGTGGCGCCCGGGTCCTGATGCCCGATGCTGCGCTCACCGAGATAGCTGGCCCGGCCCTTGCGGGCCTGGAGCGGCACGGTCGCCACCGCGCCCTCGTCAGCGGCCGCCGCAGCAGCGGCGAACGAGGTGCCGAGCGCCGCCACCGCCGGCTCCAGCGCGTCGATCATCGTCTTGTCCCCGGCCTTCGCGCCGCCCAGCTGCGCCACGGCTGCGACCCCGGCGCCCAGGGCCTCGGCCAGCTGCGCGGGCGTGACCTCGGTGGAATCGCCGAGCGCCTTGCCCGTGCGCCGCAGCAGCGTCCCGTACAGCGGCCCGGAGGCGCCGCCCACGGTGGAGATCAACTGCCGCCCCGCGAGGACCAGTACGGCGCCGGGCGTCGCCGGCGGCTCCTTGTCCAGCACCGCCGTCACGGCCCGGAAGCCGCGCTGGAGATTGCTGCCGTGGTCGGCGTCGCCGATCGCCGAGTCGAGCTCGGTGAGATGGTCGGCCTCCCGTTCCACGGAGGTGGCCGCCGTCGTCAGCCAGCGGCGGAAGAAGTCGACGTCGAGCACCGGCTCGGAATCCTGGTCGGACACAAGGTCTCCTCGAAGAGCGTCGGGCGTACGGGTCTGCGTCTCTGCGTCGCAACCGGGTCAGCGGCCCCAGCGCAGTGCGGGCGTCTGCACCGGCGCGTCCCAGAGCCGCAGCAGATCCTCGTCGACCTGGCAGAGCGTCACCGAGCACCCGGCCATGTCGAGCGAGGTCACATAGTTTCCGACGAGCGTACGGGCCACCGCGACGCCGCGCTCGGCAAGCACCCGCTGCACCTCGGCGTTGAAGCCGTACAGCTCCAGCAGCGGAGTCGCCCCCATGCCGTTGACGAGCGCGATCACCGGGCCCGACGGGCGCAGGTCCTCCAGCACCGCGTCGACGGCGAAGTCCGCGATCTCGTGCGAGGTCATCATGGCGCGCCGCTCGCGCCCCGGCTCGCCGTGGATCCCGATGCCCAGCTCCAGCTCGCCGTCCGGCAGATCGAAGGTCGGGCTGCCCTTGGCCGGGGTCGTGACGGCGCTGAGGGCGACACCGAAACTGCGCGCGCTCTCGTTCACCTGCCGCCCGATCGCCTCGACCCGCTCCAGCGGCGCGCCCTCCTCGGCGGCGGCGCCGGCGATCTTCTCGACGAAGAGCGTGGCACCCGTACCGCGCCGGCCCGCCGTGAACAGGCTGTCCGTCACGGCGACGTCGTCGTTGACCAGCACCTTGCCGACGCGGATGCCCTCGTCCTCGGCCAGCTCGGCGGCCATGTCGAAGTTGAGGACGTCGCCCGTGTAGTTCTTGACGATGAACAGCACACCCGCACCACTGTCGACAGCGGCGGCGGCCCGCACCATCTGATCGGGTACGGGGCTGGTGAACACTTCACCCGGACAGGCGGCGGAGAGCATCCCGGGCCCCACGAAGCCCCCGTGCAGCGGCTCATGCCCGGAACCGCCGCCCGAGACGAGCCCCACCTTTCCCTCGACGGGTGCGTCGCGGCGTACGACGACACGGTTGTCCACATCGACGGACAGCTCGGGATGCGCGGCGGCCATCCCACGCAGCGCGTCGGCGACCACGGTCTCCGGGACATTGATGAGCATTCTCAACGGATCCTCCTCGAAAGGTTGCCGGCCAGGCTTCTGAGCCGGGTTCTACCTGGTCGGCCGATGTGGGGTGGGCCGTACGCCTTGGCGGTGGGTGACGATCGACGGCGCTCCCTCGCGGGGGTGTTGCTGACTTCGCACTGACTGTCCTGACGGACTGTCAGGTCCGCTTCGGCCTGTCCATGTCCGTCTCCGGCGCACTCAGTATCGAAGAGGCAGGCGCGATCGTGAAGCCTGGCGCGCGGGCATCGAGTGGACTGTAGGCGGCGCTCCCGGCTTCGGGGGGCCTCGGCGCGAGGGAGTGGCGGCGGGAGCGGGACGTGCTCGGGGCCGAGGGGCACGCGCTGTGTTTCCGGTCCGGCCCCCGTCATGGCTGCGCCATCCGGCGACTTCGGCCCGTGGCCGGGCACGGCCGAGCGATATGGGTCGGCTCGTGCCGGGGCGGGTCGGTGCGGGCCGGCGGTTCAGCTCGACGTGAGTGTGCGCCGGTGATTCCTGGTCAGCGGCGGCCGGTGGCCAGGGTGACGAGGAACTGGCCGCCGCCCGGCTCGATGCCGGCGGTCACCGGCAGCCCCGGTACGAGTCGGGAGAACCGGTCCACCAGCCAATCCGCCGCCTCCTGGGCGTCCCGCATGGTCGGACAACGGCACACCATCTCGCGGCCCCCCTTGCGCTCCAGCCTCGCGGCAACGGTGATCAGCGGCGCGGGTTCGACCACGTACAGGCTGTCCGGCCAGGCGATGACCACCTTGACCGCACCCTTGCGGGTGTTGCATCCGCGGTGCGCGAGCCGCTCGGCGACCTTGGCCTTCCGGTCGGCGGTCCGGCTGTCGACGCTGGGCCCCCGCGGGTCGTTCACCGACTCGTCGGGGTCGACCGCCTCGTCACACACCCAGCATCGCCAGCCGTCGCGCTCGGCCACATCATCAAGGAGACTCATCCGAGCAAACTAGCCTGCCCGGCCGCCACCCCGCGCACGAGGGCCGCATCGACGGGGAACTCCTCGCGCGCGACGGCGGATGGTCACCGCCCACGCGACGATGTCGGTGGCCGACGCGGCGAAGACAGGGCACTGTTCCATGCCCGGCTCTCAACTGGACCGCGTATCGAGGGAGTTGAGGCCGCGTCGGCGACCCGCACGAGAGGGCCCTGGTGCCAACGCCGTGGTGACAAGGCCCTCAGGTGCGTCGGTCGTCCGGTTACTCGGCCTCTTCGTAGACGACCCACACCTGGCCGCGGTCGAAGGCCATCGGTTCGCCGTTCGCCCGGGTGAAGGTGGTGCCCGCCTCCGCGGTGGGCCGGTCCCAGGTGGTCTCGTACGCCCGGCCGTCGCGCAGCACGGTGGCCGAGCCGGTGCCGACCGTCTTCTCGTACGGGGTCTCGCCGCTGGAGTCCGGCGGCATGGCGACCTTCTGGACCACGATGGTCTTTCCGCCGAGACGGTCGCCGTCGCCGCTCATCGCGGGGGCGTCGTCGAAGGACGCGAGCCAGCGGTCCTCCTCAGCCGACCAGGTGAAGGAGGTGAGGGCGGCGCCGTAGTTCACGGCGCGCTCCGTGGTCGGGGTGCCGCCCGCAGGCGCGTCGTCCCCGAAGCGGAAGCCGATGTCGTCACTCGTGCTGGCCTCGGGAGCCTCTTCGAGGATCTTGTCGGGGTACCCGTAGAGGTTGTGGGGAGCCTCGTGGTCGGTGCCCCGGTAGTAGTCGTCGGGGAAGTCCTCGTGGGACACGCCGTAGAGCGTGGACGCGTTGATCATGTCCACGACCTCGGCCCGTGCGCCGGAGTACGCGAGCGCGGGCCGGTCGAACATGCGGAGCTGCTCGATGTTGTACTCGCGAGCGCTGCGGACGGGCCCCACGGCGGCGGGCAGTTTGCTGGAGTAGAGGCCGAGCAGTCGGCTCAGGCCGCCCTCGACCTTCTCGACGAAGACGATGTCCGCGTCCTCCAAGGCGGTCTGCGGCCGGGCGCCCTTGTGGTTGTCGATCTTCACAGCCAGGACGGGGGCCGGCTCGGCAGGCAGTCCCGTGAAGGGCGAGGTGGCTTCCGCGGGCGCGGAATTTCCGCGCGGGGTGACCTCTCCCGCCCAGGAGGTCGTGGCCTGCCCCGCTGCCAACGCGCCCACCACGGCCAGAGAGGCCAGCAGGCGTGGGGTCATCCGCGCACCTCGGGTTTTTCCGGTGGGGGTCGGTGAGGCGGTGTTGCCCAGCATGAACGGCCTTCCGTCGTGGGGGAGTCGGATGGACCGCTACCTCATCTCGTCGGGACCGCGGGCGTCAATACCGTTGTATGACATGTTCGCGCTTCGCGAACGCGACTGCCGGCGGACGCTCTCGCCCGTACGGGCGAGGACATCCACCATCACCCGGTGAGCCACGCCGCCGGGAAATCAGGTCGATTCGCGCACCACGAGTTCGTTCGGCATGATCACCGGCCCTGTGGGGCCGCCGTCGATCAGGCCGAGGAGCAGGTGGACGGTGGCGGTCGCCTGGTCGGCCATCGGGCTGCGCACCGAGGTGAGCGCGGGACTGGTGTAGGACGCGGCTTCTATGTCGTCGAAGCCGATGACCGCCACGTCTTCGGGGACACGCCGCCCCGCCTGATGGAGGGTACGCAGGGCTCCGATCGCCATCAGGTCGTTGGCCGCGAACACCGCGTCGAGACCGGGATCGTCCTCCAGGAGCTGCCGCATGGCTTCGGCGCCGGAGGCTCTGGTGAACTCGCCCAGTGCCACGATGGACCGACGGCCGGTGTCCCGCAACGTCTGACGGTAGCCGTCGAGACGCTCACGTGCCTCGTACAGTTCGAGCGGCCCGGTGATGGTGGCGATCCGGCGCCGACCGCGCTCCAGAAGATGACGCACCGCCAGTGCCGCACCGCCGGCGTTGTCCAGCGCCACGTACGGGACGTCCTGTGCGGAGGTGCGGTTGAAGGACACGACGGGCAGGCCCTGCCGGGCCAGTGCGGCCGGCAGGGGATCCGTACCGTGCAGGGCGACCAGGAGCACGCCGTCCACATGCCCGCCGGCGATGTACTCCACCACTCTGGTCCGGCTCTGGTCCGATTCCGCGAGCATGAGTACGAGCCGTTTGCCCGTCTTCTCAAGCTCTCTGCTGACGGCGCGGACGACGGCGGAGAAGAGGGGGTCGTCGGAGACGACTCCTTGAGGCGGATCGGAGACCACCACGGCGAGCGTGTCCGTGCGGCGGGTGACGAGATTGCGTGCCGCCCCGTTGGGCACGTAGCCCAACTCCTGTACGGCGCGCATGACGACGTCCCGGATCTGCGGGGCGACCGTCGTCTCGCCGTTGATGACACGGGAGACGCTCGATTTGGACACGCCCGCTCGGGCGGCGACCACTTCGAGAGTGGGGCGTTTCATACCTGTCCGTCCCCTGTGCTGCCGCCCGGATTCGTGCGCGGAGCGGGTTTTCTCATCGGGGCGACCTCCGGCTCTGCGTCATGACGATGTGAGCAGCGTATCCGCAGGCCGGGGCGGCATGAGCAGGCCCCCGAGCCCGTCCTCCTCAGCGTCGCCCCCATGCGGCTGACGGTGTGTCACTCGGCTTGTGAGAGACCGCTCCCTTCGTTTGTCGTAGGCGTTACATCGCTGTTTTTTCAAGGTGAAACAGCTCTTGACAGCCCCTGCCAACCCCTCCATCCTCCCTCTCAGGGAGCGCTCCCTCACCCTCCCCCTCGTCTGAGGAGTCGCCCATGCAATCGCTGCTGCGCCGCTTCAACTTATTCCTGGCCCTCGCGGCCTCACTGCTCGCTTTCATCGCTCTCCCCGCCCCTTCCGCCCAGGCGGCGGAGGTCCTGCTCTCCCAGGGAAAGTCCGCCACCGCGTCGAGTACCGAGGGAGCCTTCACCGCTCCGAGCGCCGTCGACGGCGACCCCGGGACGCGCTGGTCCAGCGCCTTCGCCGACCCGCAGTGGATTCGGATCGACCTCGGGGCAAGTGCCGAGATCAGCCGGGTCGTCCTCAACTGGGAAGCCGCGTACGGCACGGCGTTCAGGATCGAGGTGTCGACCGACGCCCAGAGCTGGACAACCGTCCACCAGACGGCCACGAGCACGGGCGGCACCCAGAACCTGACCGTTTCCGGCACCGGCCGCTATGTGCGCATGTACGGGACACAGCGGGCCACCGCTTACGGCTTCTCGCTGTGGGAGTTCCAGGTGTACGGCACCGCCGGTTCCGGCGGTCCGGGCGGTGACGCCGGGAGGCTGCTCTCCTACGGCAGGCCGGGCGCGGCTTCCTCCTCCCAGGCCGACGGGAACTGCTGGGAGTGCACGCCCGCCAGGGCCTTCGACCGGGACCCGGCCTCTCGCTGGGCCACCAGCGCCACCACGGGATGGACCGATCCCGGCTGGATCTCCATCGATCTCGGCGCGACGGCGCAGATCGACAAGGTCGTCCTGCAGTGGGATCCCGCGTACGCCAAGTCCTTCCAGATCCAGGTCTCGTCGAACGGAACCGACTGGACGCCGATCTATTCGACGACGTCCGGCACGGGCTTCAAGCAGACACTGGCCGTCTCCGGCACCGGCCGTTATGTGCGCATGTACGGGACCGAGCGTGCCACCCCTTACGGCTACTCGCTGTGGGAGTTCCAGGTGTACGGCACCGGCGGCGCTCCGATCCAGCCTCCGCCCCTGCCCAGCGACCCCGCGAACCCGCCGCGGCTGGTGTGGGGCGACGAATTCGACGGCGCCGCGGGCGGCAGGCCCGACGCCTCGAAGTGGCGGCCCGATCCGGGCACCGGCCCGAACAACGAGCTGGAGTACTACACCGACAACCGCAACGCCGCACTCGACGGGGCGGGCCACCTGGTGATGGAGGCACGTAAGGAGGTCACCGCCGGATCGTCGTGCCCGCGTGACCCGTTGAGCGGCAGCACCACCTGTCAGTACACCTCGGCGCGGATGAACACCGGCGCGACGTTCCAGTTCACCTACGGGCGCGTCGAAGCACGCATCAAGGTGCCCAAGGGCAACGGTCTGTGGCCCGCGTTCTGGATGATGGGCGCCGACTTCCTGACGGGCCGGCCGTGGCCGTACAACGGCGAGATCGACATCGTCGAAGTCCTCGGCAAGGACGTGAAGACCGCCTACTCGACCGTCCACGCGCCCGCCTACAACGGCGGAGGCGGAATCGGCGCGCCGTACAACCTGCCCGGGAACGCCGACTTCTCCGACGACTTCCACACCTGGGCCGCCGACTGGAACAGCAGAGGCATCACCTACAGCCTGGACGGCCGGACCGTCTTCACCCTCGACAAGGACGAGGTGGAGCGGACACGCGGACCGTGGATCTTCGACCACCCCCACTACATGATCCTCAACCTGGCGGTCGGAGGTGACTGGCCGGGCCCGACAGACGCCAGTACCCCCTTCCCCTCCAAGATGCTCGTCGACTACGTGCGGGTCTACCAGTAGCCCCGGCCGCCCCGGCGTTCGCGAAATTCCCGGGCCGCTCGTTCTCCCCCTCCTCCCCCTCGCTCCACTCCGGCAAGAAGAACTTTCACCCCCCCGATGCTCGTGAGGACGTGAGATGCGCAGACATCCCGCACATCTGTACACACTGTTGGTGAACGCCTTGGTGGTCGTGCTGGCCGCCGCCCTGAGCCTGACCGTCTCGACCCAGCAGGCGCAGGCCGCGACAGTCACCGTCCAGGCCGAGTCCTACGCGGCCCAGTCAGGTGTCACGCTGGAGGCGACCTCGGACACCGGAGGCGGGCAGAACGCCTCGTATCTCGCCGACGGCGACTGGATGCGCTTCGACAACGTCGACCTCGGCGCGGCCGGCCGGCTGACCGTGTCGGCCCGGATCGCCTCCGCCGTCGGCTCGGGCACGTTGGAGTTACGCACCGCCGGACTGACCGGACCGCTGCTCGCCGTCATACCGATCGCCCCGACCGGCGGTTGGCAGAACTGGGCGACCAGGGCCACCCAGGTCACCACCCACCCCACCGGCTCCCAGACGGTGTTCGCCGTGCTGCGCGGCACGACACCCGGTGACTTCGCCAACATCAACTGGCTTTCCTTCGTCGGCGAGGGGGACAGCGCGGCGGCCGGCTGGATCCCCATCGACCAGGCCAAGTGGAACGCTCAGTTGGCACAGTTCCGTGCGATGACACCGGCCGCGGTGCCCGCCGGTGTGGTCCGGGTTCCGGAGTTCAACGCCACCTGCGTCTACAGTCACTCCAAGCCGGACGACCCCATCGTCTTTCCGGGCCTTCCCGGCGCGTCCCACATGCACAGCTTCTTCGGCAACAAGAGCACCGACGCGTTCTCCACGACCGATTCGCTGCTGGCCAACGCGCCGACCAGTTGCACCCCCGCCGACGATTTCTCGGCCTACTGGATCCCCACCCTCTACGAGAACGACAAGGCCGTCGAATCCGAGGGCATGATCGTCTATTACGGTTCCCGGCTCCCCGACCCCTCGGTGACCGTGCCGTTCCCGCAGGGATTCCGCATGATCGCGGGTGACGCCAGGGCGCAGGCGCCCACCCCGGCAGGATCGCCGGGCCAGTTCTGGTGCGCCGGCGCGGGCGGTGAGATCGGCAGAAGCGCCGACGGCAACTGGCCGGTCTGCGCGCCGGGGGCCCACCTCACCCACCAACTCGTCTTCCCCGACTGCTGGGACGGCAAGAACCTCGACAGTCCCGACCACAAGTCGCACGTGGCGTTCACCTACGACGGCAAGTGCAGCGGCGCCTACCCCGTCGCCATCCCGAACCTCTCTTTCGTCACCAGCTACCCGACCAGCGGCAGCACTCAGGGCTTCCGGCTGGCCTCGGGCCTGCCATCGTCCATCCACGGTGATTTCTTCAACGCCTGGGACAACGCCGCTCTCGGACACCGCGTGAAGGACTGCATCACCCAGAAGGCCAAGTGCAACTCCGCCGGTACGTTCTGACCCTGTGATCGGCATGCGCCGTGGCCACGGCGCGGCGTGGTAGGTACAACTGGTGCGTAAGGACGTCCTGCCGGCCCGGCCCTGACCCTTGTGGCCGGGCCGGCGGACGGCCCGTACGGGAAGCGGCTTGAACGCGGCCCGCGCGGCCCACGGCTGACAGCACGCACCCGGACACCGGCCCCCACCCTCTCTTTCGCACCTTCCGCCAGGCGAAGAAATTCGCGGGTGTGGAGCCGGGCGGGCCGGCCGGCTCGTCGAACTCGATCGCCACCTCGGCCCGCACCACACCCGCCGTGGCAGCGGGGACCGGCCAGTTCTCGATCAACGCGAGGCCCTGCAAAGACATGCCGACGAGCCTGAGCGGTCCCGCGGCCCGGCAGCCCAGGAGTGCTGCCGCCGCCCCGCGGGAGCAGCCTGCCGATTTCCTACCTGTTCCGCTTGCTTGGAGTGCACTCCAAGGCCATAACGTCGAGGGCATGCCTGTATCGAGAGGGTCTCGCCGGCGTCCCGGAAGACTGCCCGACCTCGATACCGGCTCCCGGCCAAACACGAAATAAGCGGGAGCCAGACGACCGATATCCCAGGAGCATCTCTCATGCAACAACGCAAGCTAGGGCAACACCTCGAAGTTTCGGCTCTCGGGCTCGGCTGCATGGGCATGAGTTTCTTCTACGGTCAGCCACAAGACACAGCCGAGATGACGAAGCTGCTGCGGGCGGCCGTCGACCACGGCGTGACTTTCTTCGACACTGCCGAGGTCTACGGCCCCTTTACCAATGAGGAGTTGGTCGGTCAGGCGCTGGCACCGGTCCGCGACCAGGTGGTGATCGCCACCAAGTTCGGAATCAAGCACGGCGAGCACGGGCCGACCCCGATGTCCGGGGTCGACAGCAGACCCGAGCAGATCCGCCAAGTGACCGAGGCCGCGCTCAAGCGTCTTCAAACCGAAAGCATCGACCTGCTCTACCAACACCGCGTCGACCCCAACGTGCCCATTGAAGACGTGGCCGGCACGGTCAAGGAGCTGATCGCCGAAGGCAAGGTAAAGCACTTCGGCTTGTCCGAGGCCGGTGCCGCGACGATTCGTCGCGCCCACGCCGTGCAGCCAGTAACGGCACTGCAGAGCGAGTACTCGCTCTGGATGCGCGAGCACGAAACCGAAATCATTCCGACGTTGGAGGAACTGGGCATCGGTCTGGTGCCCTACAGCCCGCTCGGCAAAGGATTTTTGACCGGCACGATCGATTCCAGCACGTCGCTGGCCGACAACGACCTCCGCCGCCTGCTTCCGCGCTTCAGCCCTGAAGCACGGCAAGCCAACCAGGTGTTGGTCGACCTGCTGCGGCAGATTGCCGACGACAAAGAAGCCACGCCGGCCCAGATCGCTCTCGCCTGGGTGCTGGCGCAGAAGCCGTGGTTCGTGCCGATCCCCGGCACCACCAAGCTGCACCGCCTGGAAGAGAACCTGGGCGCACTCGACGTCGAGCTCACAACCGGCGACCTACATCGGATCGAAGAGGCCGCGGCCAACATCCGGATCCAGGGCGAACGTCTCCCTGAGCAGTTGCAGTCAGGGTTCGGCCGCTGAACCCCGCCCGACTTTCCGGGCGGCGTGATGTCGCGGGGCTTGGGCGATGTTGGTCGCGCCGCGCAGGCGATGCGTAGACCGTTGCCTGTGCGGATCTGGGTTCGGTCCTCGTCGAAGGTGGGGTCGCGGACCCGGTGCAGTCGGTTTTCGATGCGCCAGTGGCCGCGTACCCGCTTGCCATCCACCGCGATCAACCGCCGGGCGGCTCCGACCGGTTCGGTTCGCGCGTCCGCCCAGCAACCGATGGCGAGGTCCAGTTGATCGCCGTCCAGTCGCGCAGCACGCGGCGGACGGTCGGCTCACAGGGCACGTCAGCGCCGGCTCGGAGTTCGTACGTTCCCCACTGCAAGTGCCGTACGTACCCTGCGCTTTGGACCCTCGCTTCTGCTCACGGACGACGAGATCGACCGTGCTCGCCGAGACGGTCCCGGACGCGTGGCGGGCCGGGCGCCGCGGCCGTGGTCCGGACATCGGACAGCCGCCCGACCACCCGTGGATTCGTCTCGGCCGCACGGCCAGAACGCAGAAGTCACGCTGTCAGTCTGGAGCAGGCCTTAACGGACGGCCGAGGACGCGAAACCGAAGCCGCCGTGGTTGCGCATCCGGTAGTTGTCCCCCTCGACGCTGATGATCTCGGAATGGTGGACGAGGCGGTCGATCACGGCCGAGGCCACCGCGGTGCCGCTGAGGACGAGGTCCCAGCCGCTCAGGGGCTTGTCGCTGGTGACGATCAGTGAGCCGCGCTCGTAGCGGTGCGCGACGAGGCAGAAGAAGAGCTGGGCCTCCTCGGCCTGCAGGGGGAAGTAGCCCAGTGCGTCGACGATCAGCAGGGGATATCGGTCCAGCAGGGCCAGTTCCTCGGTGAGGCGGCCCTCGGCCTTGGCGACGGCAAGCCGGGCGGCCCATTCGACAACGGTGGCGAACAGAACCTGGTGGCCGGCCTGGCAGGCGCGTGTGCCGAAGGCGACGGCGAGGTGGGTCTTGCCGGTGCCGGATGGGCCGATGACGAGCACGTTCTCCTTGGCGGTGATGAAGTCCAGCTTGCCGAGCATCGCCACGGCCTCCCGGTCGAATGACCGGGGGTAGCCGTGGTCGAAGTCCTCCAGCGCCTTGGGGGCGGGGAAGCCCGCGGCGCGGATACGGGACTCGGCGCCCGAACCTCCACACGACGAAGCCGACGTCGAAGTCCGAGCCGACATCGCTGCTGAGGCGGAAGACGCCGCCCGACCTACTGACGTGGCATCGTCGTGCCACCCGGCGGACGGCTTCGGGATCAGCGGTGTGTTCCCTTCCCCGTGACTGTCCGCATGGCCACCGCCCTCATGGCCACGGCACCCGTGATCGCTCTTCCGCGACTCCAGCATGGGGCCCGACATATAGGCCAGAATCCCGGCGGACAGGATGAAGGCCATGTGGATCACGGTTCCCCACAACAGCGCGTGCTGAGAAGTGTGATGCACGTCGACGAACATCTGCAGCAGATGGACGGACGAAATGCCCACGATGGCGGTGGCGAGCTTGACCTTGAGCACGTTCGAGTTGACGTGGGAGAGCCATTCCGGCTGATCGCGATGGCCCTGGAGGTTGATGCGCGAGACGAAGGTCTCGTAGCCGCCGACGATCGTCATGATCAGCAGATTGGCGATCATCACGACGTCGACCAGTTTGAGGACGGCGAGCATGACATGCGTCTCGTCGGCGTGACCGTTGATGACATGAACGATTAATTTCCCAAGCTCGTTGAAGAACTTGTAGACATAGACGCCCTGTGCGGCGACCAGGCCGAAATAGAGCGGGGCCTGGAGCCAGCGGGTGGCGAAGAGGGCGTATCCGAACGCGGCGGGCGCGAAACTTGTGACTTCCCTGGAGGGGCGGAACGAGCCCGGTGCCGAAGTCGGGGATGAACGGCTGTGCTCGTGGGCGGACGTGCCATGACTGGGCAACGGCATCTCCAACGACTGCGACGAAGGGTGGCTCCATCATTCTGATGCGCCCTCGCCGACAATTTGAATTCGATGCACTCGTTGGGATGAATAGAATTTCATTAGGACAAGATCCACTTCGTGCAGTTGCGCGTCGCAATAGGAATGGGAGCCGCATTGCGCAATCGGTGAAGGGGAGGGGTGCGGATAATTTTTCGGTCTGCCACGTCGCCGTTCGGCGCCGAACCCACCCAGGACAGCTTCCCTTACGAGCAGTTGGGCGCGGGGGAACGTTCCGCCGGATTCGGCGTGAGTCCGGCTTCTGCCGTGACGAGAAGCCGGTGGCCGATCCCGTCGACCCACGGCGGTCGGGCGAGAGTGCCGGCGACCGGCCCTACCGGCACGAGGATGTCGAGTCGGGCAAACCGTCGTCGAAGCCGATGGGCTGCCCCGGGCACACGTTCAAAACTGGGAGTACCACAAGCACAAGACCGACCCGGCGCGCTCGGCGTGGAGTGTGTCGCGGTCCAGCTGCGCGACGGCAAGCCGCAGGCGGTGACGTTCGCGAAGCACGGCAAGACTCCGTGCCGCGTGAAGTGGGCGGACCTGAACCCGAGCGACGGTCATCCGACGGTCAACTCGGCGCTCGGTCGACCGGACGTCGGACAACGTCCGCCCCGTCGACGGACCCGAGGTGGCCGGGCCCGCGGCGAAGCAGGCCGGGGACCAAGGGTTCGGCGTCCGCCGTCAGGTGGGGCGTGGAACAGAGCTGTCCTGGCCCGTAGCGGTGGCACCGCTCCCTACCGCGGGTTGGACGCCTGGACGCGCGTGACGACCGCGTCGATCGCGAAACTCACGGCGTACGTGAACTCCGCCTCCCTGTCGAAGCGCGCGAGGTGCGGAGCCACTTCGGCGAGAACGGGGAATCCCGACCGTTCCAGTGCCTCCTGACGGGCGGCGATCCCGGCGTTGTCGCCGACGCCGAAGGCCGTGCCCGCCGAGAGTTCCCGGAGCAGGGTGCCGATCAGAGTGGCGAGGAGTACGCGCAGAAGGTGGACCGCTTCCCCGGTGGGACAGCCTGCTCCGCGCAGGACGCGCAGGACCGTCGCCACCGGCGCGAGCCCTTCGAACGACGCGAGTTGCCGGGTGAGGACGAGTGACGCGGCCTCGGGGTGGCGGAGTGCGCGGTCGCGGAACGCGCGGGCGATCGCGTGCAGGTCCCGGCGTACGTCGCCGGTCGGTTCGGGAAGGGCCAGGCCCCCGAGGATGTGTTCGGCGAGGGCGTCGAGCAGCCCGTCCTTGCCCTCGACGTGGTTGTAGAGGCTCTTGGCGTCCACGCCGAGGGAGCGGGCCACGGATCGCATGCCCACCGCGCTCACACCTTCGGCGTCCACGACCCGCAGAGTCGCCTCGACGATGGACTCACGTGAGAGCTGCGCGGCGCCTTTGGGCGGGCGGCCGCGGCGGTTGGGGCGCGGAAGTGCGTCGGGAAGTGCGTCGGGGCGGGCCTCGGTCATGGGCCCATTGTGCGCATGCCGCTTGTTCAAAACCACACCGTGGGTATACCTTCACCCCTGATAATCCACGGCGTGGGTAAATGCGGCTTGGGTGGCCCGAGCAGCCCGAGCAGCCCGAGCAGACGAGAGGACACACCGATGTCGCGCTTCACCCTGCCCCCGGAGGACGTACTGCGCGTCCGGGAGAAGCTCGTCCTGGACCACTTCCGTGACGAGGTGCTCCAGGACTGGGACGCCACCCTGTCGACGTTCCCGCATCCTCACTACGAACTGATCGCGCAGATGCTCGTCCACGACGGCGAGGGGGACGTACGCGAGTACTACCACGACACACGCGTGGCGTTCCCCGACCAGGACCACGAACTGATCGCTCTCCGCCACAGTCACGACGCCGTGATCGTGGAGTTCTGGCTCCTGGGCACCCACAACGGGCCGCTGGGGAAGATCCCGCCGACCGGCAGCCGCCACCGCACCCGTATGACGGCGTACTTCGTCTTCGACGAGCACGAGAACCTCGTCACCGAGCGCGTCTACTTCGACCAGCTCACCATCCTCAAGCAACTCGTCGGGGGGCTGGACAGGCGCAAGCCCGGAGACCTGCTCAAACTCGCGCAGGCCGTCAAGGGGGCGTTGTCCATGGCCGGTTCCGAACCCGACCCGAGGCTCCTGAACACCGCCGAACCCGACCTCGGTGACTGACACCGGCGGTGCGGAATAGCTGATCCGTCACGTTGTTGGACAACGGCATGACGTCTCTTACCAAGCTGGGCCGGTCCGACCTCGAAGTGTTCCCGCTCGCCCTCGGCGGCAATGTCTTCGGCTGGACCGCCGACCTCGAACAGTCCTTCGCCGTGCTCGACGCGTACACCGCGGCGGGAGGCAACTTCGTGGACACCGCCGACTCCTACTCGACATGGGTGGACGGAAACTCCGGTGGTGAGTCCGAGACGATCATCGGCCGGTGGCTGAAGGCGCGCGGCAACCGCGACGAGGTCGTGATCGCCACCAAGGTCGCCCGCCACCCCGAGTTCCGGGGCCTCCGCGGCGACACCGTCAAGGCTGCCGCCGACGCGTCGCTGAGCCGGCTGGGCACCGACCGCATCGACTTGTACTACACCCACTTCGACGACGATCCGACCATCCCGGTCGAGGAGATCATCGGTGCCCTCGACCAACTGGTGAAGGCGGGCAAGGTGCGGGCCATCGCCGCCTCCAACATCTCCGCCGAACGCCTCCAGGAGTCCCTCGACTTCTCCGACCGCGAAGGACTCGCCCGGTACGTCGCACTCCAGCCGAAGTACAGCCTGGTGTCCCGGCACACCTACGAGGGTCCGCTCCAGGAGGTGGCCGCCCGCTCCGGTCTGGCCGCCGTGCCGTACCACGTACTGGCTTCGGGCTTCCTGACCGGCAAGTACCGCCCAGGCGCGCAGGTGGACAGCGCACGGGCCGAGGGCGCCGGCGAGCATCTTCGGACGGACCGGGGTGTACGTGTCCTCGCCGCCCTGGACGAGGTGGCGCGGGCACATGACGCCGAGGTCGCGACGGTGGCACTGGCGTGGGCCGCCGCGCAGCCGACGGTGGCGGCGCCGATCGCTTCCGCCCGGACCGTGGATCAACTGCCGTCCCTGGTCGCGGTGGCGGACCTGAAGCTGACCGACGCGGATCTCGCCCGGCTCACGGCCGCCGCGGCGTAGCGCGCCTCACGACAGAGCGCCCCGGTCCTCCCTGGAAGCGCTGCCTAGACCTCTGGAAGGGAAGGATCGGGCGTCCAGGGGGATGGCGCGGCGATGGCCCAGCGTTCGTGGTCGCGCCAGGCCCCGTCGATGTAGAGATAGGCGGGCGACAGCCCTTCGTAACGAAAGCCCAGGCGCTGGACCAGGGCCAGGGACGCCTTGTTGTCGGGCTGGATGTTCGCCTCCAGCCGGTGGAGCCGCAGGTCGTCGAAGGCGTGGCGCAGGGTGGCGGTGAGCCCTTCGGCCATGTAGCCCCGTCCCGCGGACGGGGCGAAAGCCGCGTAACCGAGGGACGCGCCCTGGTAACGGCCCCGGATGACCGAGTTGATGTTGACCATGCCGGCGGCCGCACCGGTCTCCCGGACGCGGACCAGGAAGCCGCGGTTGGTGCCGTCGTCGAAGCGGCGCATCCACCCCTGGAACTCCTGCGCCGCTGCGGGCAACTGGATCCACGGCGTATGAAGCTCGGCGCTGGCCTTCACGAGCGAGCAGAACTCGTCCTGGTCGGTGGTGGTGAGCGGGCACAGTTCGACCCGGGACGGCGTAGTGGACATGGGCCGATGCTAGACCCGAGCTGTCGGCGGGCGGTGGCCGGACCTTCGTCGCCCGTGCGCTCCGAGCCGCCACGACCTACGGGTGGTCCGGCCCCGGTCCGCGGAGCACCACCAACTCCTCGCGCACGTCTGCCAGTTCGGTGTCCAGCTCGACACGCTGAGCGCGGATGGAGAAGTTGAGCGCAAAAGGTCTTCGCTTTGCGAAAGTGATCGCTCGATTTCGGACAGTAGGCATGAACTCCGTCCGGGCGGTCTCCGCAACCATCCCCGTCGAGTGGTGCCGGGCCCTGACCGACGGTGCGGGGCGACGGGGTGAGGGGTGGCCGTGGCCTCGGCGTTCGCATGGTCGAGCGCAATAAACGTACGGCCCCGTTAATAATCAAAGTCGCCGCTCACGCCATGTCGTTATTTAGTTCAGAACTAAAAAACTTCGCTTTGCTGGAAGGGCTGAATTCTTCGCTCTGGCTGGCTGGATTCAGGTGGGTGTTGGATTGTGACGCACGCCACATCGGCGTCTCATCAAAAGGTGCCAAGTGGGTCATTCTGTACGGGAGTTGAGCGGAATGAATCATTCAGGTGGCGAGATTTCGATGGCCTCGCATTGCCTCACTATTACCCCTACTTGACCTTCATCTGTCGATTTCCATAGCCTCCGGGTCGTGCTCCCGCCGCTTAGAGCGGTGCGTCAGTTCCTCAAACCAAATTGATGGGGGATCTATGTACGACGTCATCGTTGTGGGTGGACGCTGCGCCGGCTCGCCGGTTGCGATGCTGCTGGCGAAGGAGGGGCACCGGGTTCTCGTCGTGGACCGGGCCTCGTTCCCCAGTGACGCGGTTTCGACCCACTACATCCACCAGGCGGGGCTGCTGCGGCTCCAGGCCTGGGGTCTGCTCGACGAGATAATCGCGGCCAAAACCCCGGCGCTCCGGAAGATGAACTACTCCTACCGGGGCATAGAACTCAACGGGTTCGCCGAGCCGGTGGACGGCATCGACGCCGTCTACTGCCCGCGACGCACCGTGCTGGACGAGATCCTCATCAACGCCTCCCGCCGCGCCGGCGCCGAGGTGATCGAAGGGTTCACCGTCTCCGACCTGGTCTTCACCGACGGCCGCGTGACGGGCATCCGAGGGCGCGAAGGGGACGGGCAGGAGCGGGAGTTCCGCGCCACCGTCGTCATCGGCGCCGACGGCTTCCACTCCACGGTCGCCAAGAAGGTCGGCGCGGAGCTGTACAACGTGCGCCCCGCCGCGGGCTTCATCTACTACTCGTACTACAGCGGTCTCGACTGGGGCCTGCACCACAAGACCGGCTTCAACGAGAAGTGGTTCGGCACCTGGCCGACGAACGGCGACGTGAGCATGCTCGCCGTCATCTGCACCAAGCGCCACCTCAAGGAGTTCCGCCAGGACGTCGAGGCAGGCTTCCAGGGCGTGTTCGACGACGTGTCGCCGGAGATGGGCGTGCAGCTGCGCGAGCAGGGCAGGCGCGAAGAGCCCTTCAAGCCCATGCGCTACCCGGACAACTACTATCGCCGCGCCTACGGCCCCGGCTGGGCGCTGGTCGGCGATGCCGGGTACCACAAGGACCCCTACACCGGATGGGGCATCACCGACGCCTTCACGCACGGTGAACTCCTCGCCGAGCGCGTCCACCAGGGCCTGGCCGGCGAGCGGCCGATGGAAGAGGCGCTGGCCGAGTACAACAAGCTGCGCGACGAGGAGAGCGCGGGCGTCTACGACTTCACGACGACGCTCGGCGAACTCACCGAACTCCCGCCGTTCTTCGAGGCGACGATGTCCGCGATGAGCGCGACCCAGGAGTGGACCGACAGGATGCTCGGCCTGATCGGCGGAGTCGTACCGGACTACGAGGTCTACGCGCCGGACGCCCTGGAGCGTCTCTACGACTCCGCGAACGTGCCGGAGGAGAAGCGGATCTACGACCCGGCAGCCGGATAACGGTCGGAGGGGGTTCGCCGCACCCGCTGCCCCAGCCGGGGACCCACCAAGCCGAGCACGCCGGTCCGGCGTGACGTCACCTGCTCTCGCTCCGGCGCTACGCGCGTACACCTGGCACGGAGCCGGTACGTACTCCGGTGAGCCGTCTCCGAGTTCCCTTCGAAGGCGACCGGCCCGTCCGTCCCTGCCCCTTCGACAGCCGCCCGCCGGCCGGCCCCCGCGCCTCACCCGGGCCGGCCGGCCTCGCTTCTCAGCCATCGCTCGTCACGCAGTCCCACCATTGCCGAGGCTCGGTGCGGCCTTCTCGCGGGCCCCGACGCCTTGGTGTTCCCGCACCGCATTCCATGCGCTTGACCCTCTGAGGGAGACCAGCAGATGACGCGTGCGTCCAGCATGTTCGATCTCATCAGCGACCAGGGCGAGGAAAGGCCATACTTCGAGACGGGCGGCATCGGCAGGTCACACGGGTTCTACACCGGTGAGGAGCAGTACCGCCGGGAGATGTCCCGTATCTACGGCCGACGTTGGCTCCCGGTGGACCACGTCTCCCGGCTGAAGGACAAAGGCGCCTACACCACGCTGAACATCGGCACCGGCTCCGTTCTGCTCATCCACGGGGACGACGGGATCCAGGCGTACCACAACTACTGCCGGCACCGGGGCTACAAGCTCGTGGAGGAGGCCACCGGCAAGCGCCAGAGCCTGGTCTGCCTCTACCACTGCTGGGTGTACGACCGGAACGGCAAGCTCAAGAGCCTCAACGGCACCTACTTCGACCACTTCTTCGAGAAGGAGAAGAACGGTCTGCTGCCGGTGCGGACCGAGGTCCGGTTCGGAGTCGTGTTCATCGCACTGTCCGACGACGCCCCGGATCTCGACGCCTCACTGGGCGAGTTCGGCGAGTTCGCGCGCGTCTACGAACTCGCCGACCTGGAGTGCGTCGAGGCGAAGGACTACCCGGTCGCCTCGAACTGGAAGCTCGTCGCGCACAACGTCAACGAGAGCCTGCACTTCCCCACGGCCCACAAGGACCTTCACCGCATCACCGACTTCGACGACGCGGGCACCTACGACCTCAAGGGCGACATCGTCGGGGCGTGGCAGGGGATCCGGAACGCCTACAACTCCGTCTCCATGACGGGACGCAGCGGCCGGACGCCGATGGAACTGGTCCCCGAGGCGGACCGGCAGAAGATCAACTGGATCACGATCCTGCCCAATCTCTTGTTCGGGTTCACGGCCGACTACGTGATGATGCAGTGGGTCTGGCCCGAGAGCCCCGGCACGTGTTTCGTCCGGCACTTCTGGCTCTTCCACCCCTCCGAGACCGCCAAGAGCGACTTCTCCCACGAGGCGGTGTTCGCACTGTGGGACAAGGCGAACTACGAGGACTGGGAGATGTGCGAGCGGACTCACCGCGGCCTGTCGAACCCGCTCTGGACGCCCGGTCAGCTCTCGCTCGACGAGGAGGTCGTCTCGCAGATCGACGCCTGGGTCGCCGTCGAGACGGCGGAGGCCGAGAGCCCGGACACCGCCTCGAACGGCGCGTACGCCGAGAGTGGCGCGAAAGCCGAGAACGACGCGTACACGGAGAAGGGCGCCTACACCGAGAACGGTGCCTACGCCGACAACGGTGCGAAAGCTGCGAACGGCGCGTCCACCACGAACGGCGCGTCCACCGCGACCGGCGCGTCCACCTCCGAGACCGGGAAGGCCACGGAGTGAGCATGCCAGCCAACTGCTTCGTCATCGGCGGCACCCGGGTCCTCACCCAGTGCGCCACACAACTCCTCGACGCGGGCGTACGGATCGAGGGAGTCTTCAGCGACGACCCCGCCGTGGCGGCCTGGGCGGACACGCACAAGATCCCCGTGCTCGACCCGCACGGCGATCTGCGGGCGACGCTCTCGGCGCAGCCGTTCGACTACCTGTTCAGCATGGTCAACTTCCGGATCCTGCCCGCCGACGTCCTCGCCCTGCCGACAACGGCCGCGATCAACTTCCACGACGGGCCGCTGCCCCGCTACTCCGGCAGCCACGTTCCCGCTTGGGCGCTCTACGAGGGCGCGTCCCGGCACGCGGCGACCTGGCATCGGATGACGGAGGCCGTGGACGCCGGCGGTGTGCTGCTGGAACGCTGGTTCCCGGTACGCGACCACTCCACCGCCCTGTCGCTGACGTACGAGACGGCCGAGGTGGGCATCGACCTCTTCGCCGATCTCGTACCCCACGTGGTGGCGCGAACCCTGCCCGAGCCGGTCGACACGAGCGACCGCGAGCGACGGTTCTACCGACGGTCCGCCCGCATGGCGTCCGGCGGCGTCATCCACGCTGGCACCACCGCCGTCGAGGCCGTCCGGATCTCCAAGGCCCTGGACTACGGCTCCTTCCCGAACCCGCTCGGAGTACCGACCCTCGTCACCGAGCGGGGCGCGGTCTTCACCCGGCAGGTCAGACTGATCCCGCGCGAGGACCCCCGTACCGAGACCACCGTGCTGTCCGTGACCACATCGGCCATCACCCTGGCCGCCCCGGACGCCGACCTCGTACTGAGCGACTGCACCGCCGTCGACGGCAGCGCCCTGAGCGGCCAGGCCGCCGCGCAGCGGCTCGGCATCACGCCGGGCTCGCCGCTGCCCGCCGTCTCGGCGGAGCGGCTGGCGGACATCGCCGCCGCCCAGAAGACGCTACGGGTACACGAACCGTGGTGGCGCGCACGACTGGAGAGGCTGCGCCCCGCCCCGCTGGCCGCCGACGACTTCTCCGCCGCGGGGGCCCACTACGGCCGCTACGAACTGGCCCTCACCCCCGGCTCACGGGAGGAGGCCGTCGCGGTCGTCCGCGCCTTCCTCACCGTCGTGGCCGAGCGCACCGGCGAGCGGACCTTCGACTTCGCCTGGTCACCGGCGGCCGCGCGGGTCCTCGCCGAGCAGACCCATGGCATCGCCGCCACGCGATTCCCCGTACGGTTCGACGGCGACACCTCCCGGTCCCTGCAGGAGAAGCTGGACGAAGCTGCCGCACACCAGGGCTACGCCGGCGACCTCGAACTCCGGCTCGGCCTGGCCGGTCGCCCGCTCGGTTCCGACGAGCCGAGCTTCACCGCCGTCATGGTGCTGGACCGGGACGCGGGGGAGGAGGCGTCCGCCGAACCGCACACCGAGATCGCTCTGCTGTGCCTGCGGGACGGTCCGCCCACCGTGTTCGTACGCGAGACCGCGATGGGGGAGGAGGAGGCGCTGGAGTTCACGGAGCAGGTCGAGGACCTGGTCCTGACGGCCCTGCTCCACGGCGAGGAGCCGCACCCGGAGCCCCACTCCGAGCCACGGCCCGACCCCGAGCCTCACGTCGCGGCAGAGCCCGAGGCACCGTCCGATGGGGCGTCCCCGGAGCCGCTCACGGTGCGGCCGGACGACACCTCCGCCACCCCGGCGGCGGCCGTGACGGTACTGGACCTGTTCGCGGCCACGGTGGCCGACCGGCCGCAAGCGACCGCTGTCCGCAGCGGCGCCCGCACGCTGGACTACGCCGGCCTGGACGCCTGGGCCGACGCCGTCGCCGCCCGCCTGCACGACCAGGGCATCGAGTCCGGTTCGGTGGTCGGCGTACTGATGGAGCGGGACCTCCCGCTGCTCCCGGCCATGCTCGGCATCCTGCGCGCCGGGGCGGCCTTCCTGCCTCTGGACCCGGGATACCCGGTGGAGCGGCTGCGGCGGTACGTGGAGGTCTCGCGGTGCGACCTGATCCTCACCGACTCCCGTACGCATGAGCTGGGTTCTTCGCTCGGTGACGCGCGTAGCGTGCCCATGCCGGACGGCTCGGCGCAGGCGGTGCCGCCCCAGGTCGCCGCCTCCGATCTGGCCTACCTCCTCTTCACCAGCGGATCGACCGGCGACCCGAAGGGCGTGGAGGTCGAACACGGGGCACTGGCCAACTTCCTCACCGGAATCGGTGAGCGCCTGGGCGTCTCGCCCGACGACACCGTGCTCGCACACACCACCGTGGCCTTCGACATCTCCCTGCTGGAGCTGCTCCTCGGGCTGACGGTCGGCGCGACGGTGGTACTGGCCTCCCGTGAGACAGCGGCCGACCCGTCCCGACTGGCCGAACTCACCGCTGATGTGACGGTGGCTCAGGCGACACCGAGTCTGTGGCGCCTGCTGCTGGGCACCGGCTGGACTCCGCACGCGGAACTCACCGTGCTCTCCGGCGGCGAGGCCCTGCCGCCGTCCACTGCCGAGCCTCTGCACGGACCGGCCCGCGCCCTGTGGAACCTGTACGGCCCGACCGAGGCGACGATCTGGGCCTCGTGCCACCAGGTCACCTCCGTGGGCTCGTTCCTGCCGTTGGGCGAAGCCCTGCCGAACATGGAACTCCACGTCCTGAACGGAGAGTTGGAGCCGTGCGAGGCCGGGGCGACCGGCGAGCTGTATCTCTCCGGCACCGGACTCGCACGGGGCTACACCGGCCGGCCGGATCTGACGGGGGACGTCTTCATCGTCCACCCGGTGACCGGTCTGCGGCTCTACCGGACCGGCGACGAGGTACGTCGGCACGCGGACGGCGCGATCGAATGGCTCGGGCGCGGCGACGCCCAGGTGAAGGTGCGCGGTAACCGCATCGAGCCCGCGGAGATCGAGCGGGTGCTGGAGAAGTTCGACGGCGTCACCGCCGCCGTGGTCGTCGCGGCGCGGTTCGAGGGACGCGGCGAACCGAGGCTGACCGCCTACCTGGTGGGCGACGGTACGCCGACGAAGTCCCTGCTCGACGCGTTCGTCGGCAGCTCCCTGCCCCGCTACATGGTGCCCGACGCCTATGTCGCCCTCGACGCCCTGCCGTTGACCGCCAACGGCAAGGTGGCGCGCGCCGCGCTGCCGGTGCCGACGAGGGACACCGTCCTCCTCTCGGCGCCCGAACCCGCCGCGACGCAGGCGGAGTCCGTGGAACCGTCGGAGTCCTCGCAGCCCTCGCAGTCCTCGGAGCCTTCGGAGTCGGCTGTGGCTCCGGAGTCGGCCGTGGGCGTGACGGTGGAGGCGCTGGCGGAGTCGATCGCCGGGGTGTTCGCGGCCACGCTGGGCCACTCAGGCTTCGACGTGCACGCCAACTTCTTCGACCTGGGCGGCGATTCGGCCAACGTCACGTTCGCCGCCGTACAACTCGGCCGTGAGCTGGGTGCGACCATCACCACACCGTCGATCTTCGCCACCGGTACGCCGGTGAAGCTGGCCCGGCTGCTGGGTGCGGAGGGCGTGGTACGGCTGCTCGCCCCGGAGACCGAGGAGGCCGCCACCGTACAGGCGTCGGCCGTGCCCGAGCATGAGCACGAGCCCGTGCCCGAGTCCGAGTCCGGCCACGAGTCTGTGGTGACCGTCTCCGACGTATCGACCCCATCCATATCGGCCCCCGCGCTGTCGACCTCTGCGGAGTCCGCGCCCGCGCAGCCCGCCCGGCCGGCCGACGACGGCGCCCTGGCCGTCATCGGCATGGCGTGCCGGTTCCCCGGCGCCGCCACGCCGGACGAGTTCTGGCAGAACCTCGTCGGCGGGGTGTCCAGCGTCCGGCAAGCCCCGGAGGGGAAGCGCGGCTGGGCCCACCTGTGGTCCGAAGCCGACGCCGCAGCCGCAGCCGCCGACGATGTACCGATGGCCTGGGTGGACGGTGTCGAGTACTTCGACGCCGCCCGCTTCGGACTGACCGACCGCGAGGCCCGCCGCATGGACCCCCTGCAGCGGACCTTGCTGAGCGTCACGGCCGAAGCTCTGGAGAGCTGCGGCCACGACCACACGTCCCTCGGCGCCGCCACCGGCGTCTTCATCGGCTCCATCGCGAGCGACTTCCCGGAGATCGTGGCGCGGAGCATCGGGCACCGCGACCCGCACGTGGCGACCGGCACCGCCGCCTCCATGGTCGCCAACCGGCTGTCGCACGTCTTCGACTGGTCGGGGCCGAGCTTCGTCGTCGACACGGCCTGCTCCTCCTCCCTCGTCGCCCTGCACCAAGCGGCCATGCATCTGCGGGCGGGCGACGTGGACGCCGCCGTGGTGGGGGCCGCGAACCTGGTTCTCACCCCGACCAAGTCACGCTCGTTCGCCCGCAACGGGATGCTCTCCCCGCAGGGCACGTGCCGCACCTTCGACGACGCCGCCGACGGCTATGTACGAGGGGAGGGCACCGGCGCCGTCATCCTCAAGCGGCTCGCCGACGCCGAACGCGACGGCGACCCCGTCCTCGCCGTCATCCGAGGCACCGCCGTCAACCACACAGGAGGCAGCGCCGGTTTCCTCACGGCACCCAGCAGGCCGGCGCAGGAAGCGGTGCTTCGGAAGGCGCTGGCCGGCTCCGGGCGTACGGCGGCCGACATCGGCTACGTCGAGGCGCACGGCACCGGAACGCAGCTGGGCGACCTCATCGAACTCGAAGCCCTGCACGCGGTCCTGGGCGAGCCGGCCGGCCGACGGCCGGTCGCGGTGGGCTCGGTGAAGACCAACATCGGTCATCTGGAGCCCGCCGCGGGCATCGCCGGACTGATCAAGACAATCCTGGCGCTCCAAGCGGGACACATCCCGCCGTCGTTGAACTTCAGCATCCCGAACAAGTCCTTCGACTTCGACCGCTCGCCGCTGTTCGTGGCCGACCGGCTGCTGCCGTGGGGCAGCGGCCCGCGCGTCGCGGGAATCAGCAGCTTCGGCTTCGGCGGCGCGAACGCCCACGCGGTGGTCGAGGCGGGACCAGTCGGCGCACCGGACGGTACGGCACCGGACGGCACGGAGCCCGGTCCGCGGCTGCTGATCCTCTCCGCGGGATCGGACGAGGCGCTGCGTACCCTGGCCCACCGGCTCGTGCTGATGCTGCGCTCCGCGTACTGCCCGTCCCTGGACGAGCTGAGCGAGGCGAGCCGACGGCGGCCCGCCGCCGCACACCGGCTGGCCTGCGTGGCGGACAGCGTCGAGCAACTGGAGGACAAGCTGCGGCTGTTCCTGGCCGGGGTCGCGGACATCCGTTCCCTCAGCGTGGGGGTGCCGTCCGAGGCCGGTGCCACGGAGCCGATCGGTGCCACAGAGCCGATCGGCGCCGGGGCGAGCCGGGAGACCCTCGCCGAGGCCGCCCGCGCGTTCGTCGCCGGTGCGGCTCTGCCCGCCGGGCGGCGGAGTCGGGCGGGCGTACGGTTCCCGACCGCGCCGCACGCGGAGAAGTACCTCTGGCTGGAACCCGCCGAGCAGCCGAACACGCCCGTCCACGACGGCGCGTCCGGCCGTACGAAGAGCACGTGGACACAGCACCCGGAGGCCGCCGAACACCTGGTGCTCGGCAAGCCGACACTGCCCGGCGCCGGGTACCCCGGCAAGGTGGCCGAGCTGATCGGACAGGATCGGTTCGGTCTGCGGGACCTCACCTTCCGGGCGGCTGTCGAGGCCCCCGCAACGCTCACCGCCGAACGCGACAACACCACGGTCGCCTTCCGCGACGGCACCGGCGCCCTCGTCTGCACCGCCGAGGTAACCGGCCCCGAGCAGGCGACACTCGCCCCCGCGGCCACCACCGACGGCTTCACCGCCGTCGCGCTCGACGCGATGTACGACGCGTTCGAACGCGCCGGACTCAGCTACGGCGTCGGCTTCCGGACCGTATCCGCGCTGTCCGTCGCGCCCGGTCAGGCGACGGGTGTGCTGCGCGGCGACGCGCGGACCGCCGATGCGCGGACGGCCGACACGGTGGACGCCCGGCTCCTCGACGGCGCCTTCCAGATCGCGCTCGCCGCGTGCGGCGCGCAGGGACTGTATGTGCCGTTCACCATCGAACGGCTCACCGTCCTCGGCCCTCTTCCGGACACCGCCCGGGTGTACGCCCGGCGGGACCGGGACTCCGGGCCGGACTCCGGTCTGCTGACCGCGAGCCTGGTGATACTCGACGGCGACGAACCCGTACTGGAGGCCCGCGGGGTCACCTGGAAGCGGCTCTCGCAGGCGCCGCCGTCGGAGGCCACGGGAGGCGACACGCGGAGCGGCCACCGTGCCGCGACGCCTTCGTCGCCGACCTCGACCCCGGCACGGACCCCCGCGTACGTGTCCAACGGTCACCGTCCCGTGCCGTCCCCCGGCCGCCCGGCGGCCGGCGGGCTCGACGCGGCCGTGGCCCAATGGGTGGCAGCCGCGCTGGAGTTGGACGTCGACGACCTGGAGACGGACCGACCCCTGCAGGAGCAGGGGCTCGATTCGATGCTCGCGGTCTCATTGGCCCAGGACATCCGGGCCAAGCTGGATGTGGACATACCCGTGACGCTGGTCCTGGAGGTCGGCACCGTCGATCGCCTGGCCGCCGAGCTGAGGGACGAGTACGGGGCCACCGCGGCGCCCGCCGAGGAACTCCCTGAGCCCGCCACGGTCCCGGAGCCGGACCGGGTGCCGGAAGCGGCTCCGGAGCCGGTTCGGGTGCTGGACGCGCCCCAGGTCCCGGCCCCGGTGCAAGTGATCGAGCGGGTGGTCGAGCCGCCTGTTGCCCCGGTGCGCGACGACGCGGATCCGGACGCGGACCTGCACGACATCGCCATCATCGGCTTCGACGGGGTGTTCCCGAACGCCGCGAACACCGAGGAGCTGTGGCGGGTACTGCTGGAGGGCGTGGACTGCCTGAGCGAGGTGCCCGCGTCCCGCTGGGACATCGACTCGTACTACGGCACGGAGGGCAAGCCCGGCACCGTCTACCTCAGACGCGCCGGCTTCATCGAAGGGCTGACCGACTTCGACGCCGGGTTCTTCCGGCTGTCGCCCGCGGAGGCGGAGTGGATCGACCCCCAGCAGCGTCATCTCGTCCAGTCCGCCTGGCGGGCAATGGAAGACGCGGGCCTGGCGGGAAGCGGCCAGCGGTCCACCGGTGTGTTCGTGGGCGCCAGTTACCAGCACTACCGCGACATGGTCGTCGGGGACGTCGTACAGACGGCGGCGGGCCTGGGCAACCACAACGCGATCCTGGCCAACCGGGTGAGTTACTTCCTGGATCTGCACGGGCCGAGCATGACGATCGACACGTTGTGTTCGTCGTCGTTGGTCGCGTTGCATACGGCGGTACGGAGCATCCGCGACGGCGAGTGCGAGCAGGCCATCGTCGCCGGTGTGCACCTGGCGATGTCACCGCAGTACTTCCAACTGGGCGCACGACTCCGGTCGTTCTCTCCCTCCAATGCCCTGCGGCCGTTTGATGCGGGGGCGGATGGGTTTGTGCCGGGGGAGGGTGTGGTGACGGTGGTGGTGAAGCCGTTGGGTGCTGCGTTGCGTGACGGTGACCGGGTGCGGGGTGTGATTCGGGGGAGTGCGGTCAACCATGGTGGTCGTACGAGTGGGTTGACGGTGCCGAGCAGTGCGGCGCAGCAGGAGGTTGTGTCTGCGGCGTTGGGGGATGCGGGGGTGTCGGTCGAGTCGATCGGGTTGGTGGAGGCTCATGGGACGGGGACGAGTCTGGGTGATCCGATCGAGGTGGAGGGGCTGACGCGTGCGTGGCGTGGGGTGACGGACAGGTCGCAGTTCTGTGCGATCGGTTCGCTGAAGGGGAATGTGGGTCATCTGGAACCGGCGGCCGGGTTGGCCGGACTGGTCAAGGTCCTCCTGGCCATGGAACACGAGACGGTTCCGCCGTCGTTGCATGTGGTGCGGCCGAATGACCACATCCGGTTCGAGGACACGCCGTTCTATCTGGCTGACCGCGCGGTGGAGTGGCCCCGGAACGGAGTGCCGCGGCGTGGGGCGGTCAGTGCGTTCGGTATGGGTGGGGTGAATGCCCATGTGATTGTGGAGGAAGCTCCTGTGGTGCCGGTGCGTGAGTCGTCGGTGCAGGAGTCGTATGTGGTGCGGGTCAGTGCGGGGGACGAGACCGCGCTGCGCACCCTCGCCGACGCCTACGCCGAAACTCTGATCGACACTCCGGATGACGAGGTCGGAGACTTCGCCTTCACCGCCAACACCGGCCGCGCCGCGCACCGTTATGGGGTGGCGGTGCAGGGTGCCGATGCCCGTGCACTCGCCGCCGGGCTGAAGGAAGTAGTAACGGGTCGCGGTGCCCTGTCCCGGAAGGGCGGCAAGGCACAGCCTTCGGCCTTCATGTTCACGGGTCAGGGTTCGCAGTATGTGGGTATGGGCCGTGGTCTGTATGAGGTCGAGCCGGTGTTTCGGGCGGCGTTGGATGAGTGTGCGGGGTTGTTGGCCGGGCATGTGGATGTGCCGTTGCGGGAGTTGTTGTTCGGTGACGGTCCTGCGGGTCGGTTGGATCGGACGGGGTTTGCGCAGCCGGCGATTGTGAGTGTGCAGGTGGCGTTGGTGCGGTGGTTGGAGTCGGTGGGGGTGCGTCCGGATGTGGTGGTGGGTCACAGTCTGGGTGAGCTGACGGCGGCCTGGGCGGCGGGCGTGCTGGATCTGGGGAATCTGCTGGAGTTGACCGCGGTGCGTGGGCGGTTGATGGAGTCGCAGCCGGGTGAGGGTGCGATGGCGGTGGTGCACGCGGAGTCGGAAGCTGTTCTCGCCGCTGTTGCTGATCATCCCGGGGTGGAGATCGCGGCGTTCAACGCGCGTCGATCGGTGACAATCACGGGCCCGGCGGATGCGGTTGCCGGCTTCTGTCAGGGGTCGGGTTTGCGGACGCAGATGCTGACGGTGAGTCATGCGTTTCATTCGGCGGCGATGGAGGGTGCGGTGGCGCCGTTCGCCGGGGCGGTGGCGGGGAGGTCGTTGTCGGCTCCGGTGATCGGGTTCGCGTCGACGGTGTCGGGTGGGTGGCATTCCGCCGAGACGGCGTCCGACCCCGATTACTGGGGGCGGGCCATTCGTGAACCGGTGCGTTTCTCCGAGGCTGTTGCCGCGCTGGCCGAGTTCGGTGCGGGGTCGGTGTGGGAGATCGGTTCCCATCCTCAGCTGACCTCGCTCGCCAAGGCGTCGTGGGGCGAGAAACAGCCGGTGTGGCTGAGCACGTTGCGACGTGACCGCACCGACCAGGTTCAACTACACGCGGCGGTTGCCGAGCACTACAACCACACCCGCACCGACCTCGACTGGGCCGGTCTGCACGAGGGCAGGGGCCGGCGCACCACCACCATCCCCACCTACCCCTTCAACCGACAGGAGCTGGCCGCGCCGCCCGTTCGCCGCAGCGGTACTGGGACGAGCACCCTCAGCCACCCGCTGTTCGACCGTCACTACGAGCACCGGAGTGAGGGACAGTGACGTACCCCGGCGAGACCTACGAGAAGACGTTCACGGGCCAGGAGCCCTTCATCGCCCAGCACCGCTCCGCGGGTACCGGGCTGCTGCCCGCCGCTGTGCAGCTGGAGATGGCGATGGTGGGGGTCGCCCAACGTCGGCCGTTCACCCCGCTGGAGCTCACCGATGTGACATTCCTGCGACCCCTCACCATCGCCGACGACGCGGCGGCGCCGGTCCGGCTCGACGTGTCCTTCGGCCCGCAGATCCGCTTCGAGCTGAGCACCGTGGTGGCCGGTGACCGCAAGCCGCTGTCCACCGGAACCGGCCGACTGCTCGCCGGCGCCGTCCAGGCCCCACTCGCCAATACCGCCTGGCAGGTGACAGGCACGCGGACGATCACTTCGGAGCGGCTGTACGAGAGTTGGGCGCGTGAGGGCCTGCAGTACGGTCCCGACTTCCGTACCGTCAGGGAACTCGCCGTCGGAGAGGGCGGCGTGGCGCGGGCCACGTTGCGGTCCGACGCCGAGCCCATGCCCTGGTACGCCCATCCGCTGCTGGTGGACGGCGTGTTCCAGGTCGTCAGCTGCGCGCTCCAGGACCTCACGGGAGACGTCGGCCCGTATCCCATGCTGCCGATCGGCGTCGCTCGGTTCGCGGTCCTCGCGGATCTCTCGGTTCTGTCTGCCGGTGTGACCGTCCTGGTGCGCCGGACCGGCGTCGACGGCGCGTACGCGACTGCGGACGCCCAACTGCTCGGGCCCTCGGACGAGGTCGTGGCGGAGTTCGAGGGGCTGCGGATGCGTCGCACGGCCGCCATGTCGCGACCGCCCGTCGCCCCGGCCGCCCCGCCGCGGGCCGCCATGCTGCCCATCACCCGGATCGACTGGCGGCCCGCGCCGGCGACCGACGAGCGGCACGATACGGCGACCGGAACCTGGGTGGTGCTGCACAACGGCGGTACGGGCAGCCTGGGTGAGCGCGCCGCCCGGCAACTCCGGGCCGAGGGAGCCCGCGTGGTGGAGGTCGGCGTCGGACCGACCGGCGCACAGGCACAGGCACAGGCACAGGCGCTCGACCGTGATCGGCTGATGCTCGCGCAGCCGGACGAGGAGGCGTTCCGGCGGCTCTGGGAGGACGTCGGGGACCCGGTCGCGGGTGTGGTGCACCTCTGGAACGCCGACGACGCGCCCGACGACGGCGCTCCGGCGGAGGAGGGGGAGAAGGCGGAGTTCCGCCTCGGCCTGTACGGCTGCCTGGCCGCCCTCCGTACCCTCGGCGAGCGGCAGCGCAAGTCCCGCTTCTTCCTGGTGACCAGGGACGGGCAGCCGGTCGCGAACGGCGACCGGCCGGTGCCCGCGCGCTCCGCCCTCTGGGGTTTCGTCCGCACCGCCGCCATCGAGTACCCGGGCTTCCACCCCCGCCTCCTCGACATCGACCAGCCCTCCGACGACACGCTCCGCGCCGTCCTGGTGGAGCTCGGCGCCGCCGGCGGCCCGACCGAAGTCGGCTATCGGCAGGGAGTGCGCCACGTACCCGTCCGGGTGCGCGACCGGTCGGCGTACGCCCCGGTTCATGGCGGGAATGGGCCCATCAGGCAGGGCGGCCGCTACCTCGTCCTCGGTGGACACGGCGGGCTCGGCCTGGAGGTCGCCGACCGGTTCGCACGGGAGGGCGCCGGAGTCGTCGCGCTGGTCAGCCGTTCCGGAGCGGCCGGTGCCGACCACGACCGGACGGCCGCGATCGGCGCGCGGGGATGCGAGGTCGTGTCCTACAGCGCGGACGTGACCACCCCCGGCGCCCTGGCGGCCGTGGTGGAGCGCTTCCGTGCGGAGTTCGGCGAGTTGCACGGCGTGGTCCACGCGGCCGGCACGCTCAAGGACGGACTGATCCGCAGCGCCACCGCCGAGGACATCGCGGCGGTGATGCGGCCGAAGGCCGACGGCGTTCGGGAGCTGGCCGCCGCCGTGGTCGGGCACGACCTGGACTTCGCCGTGCTGTTCGCGTCGGTCTCCGGCACGTTCGGCAACCTCGGCCAGGGCGGATACGCCGCGGCCAACGCCTACCTCGACGCTTTCGCGCACGCGCACGGCTCGCCGTGGCTGAGCGTCGACTGGGGCCTCTGGGGCGAGGTGGGCATGGGCACGGCCGTCGCGGAACAGCTGCGGCGGCGCGGAGTCCGGCCGTTGGACACCGCGGAGGGCCTGGACGCCCTGATTGCGCTACTGGGGGCGGAGGATGGCCTCCACCAGGTGATCGTCGCCCACCCGGACGCCGGCGACGTGGTCGTCGAACTCGAACCCCAACTCGAAGACGCCGGGCCGAAGTTCGGCGCGCCTGCCAGCGAGCAGGACGCCACCGGCGCCACGGGGGAGGGCGACGGGGAGCACGTCGCGGACGCGCTGGAGCGCTTCCTTGCGGAGCGACTGGGCGTCACATCCTTCGACCGCGACACCCCGCTGTCGGACTACGGCATGAGCTCGATCATGAGCGTTGAGCTGTCGGAGGACCTGTCCGGCAAGTGGGGTATCCATCTTCCGGCGACGCTCTTCCTGGAGTACGGCGAGTTCGCCGAACTCGTCGAGGCCCTGACCGGCCGTTACGGCGCGGCCGTCGCGGTCACGGCGCCGGAGGCCGCCGAGCCTGCAACCGTCGGGAGCAGCGAAACGGCCGAGACCATTGAGCCGACGCCAACCTCGCCCCCGGCCCCCTCCCCGAACCCCCCGCGCCCGCGCCCGCGACGGCACACAGCGGCCGGTCGCGACGCGGACGTCGCGATCGTCGCCGTGTCCGGTGATCTCCCGGGCGCGGTCGGCGGGGTGACGGAGCTGTGGCCCCTGCTCCGCTCCGGCGGTCACGCGTTCACCGAGGTGCCGGCCGAACGCTGGGACATCGACGCCCACTTCGAGGAACGCGGTCCCCGTATGACGGGCACCTACTGCCGTACCGGTGCCTTCGTCACCGGTATCGACCGCTTCGACCCGGCCTTCTTCGGTATCTCCGTACGCGAGGCCGACGAGATGGACGTACAGCAGAAGCTGCTGCTGGAGCACGCCTGGACGGTGCGGGACGACAGCGGTCTCGCCGGCCGCCGCGACATCGGCGTCTTCGTCGGCGCCACCTACACCCATCACCGCGACGCGCAGGGGCTGGAGACCGTCGGACCGCACACCGCGCTCGGCTCCATGAACGCGGTACTGGCCAACCGGATCTCGTACGCGCTCGACCTGACCGGCCCATCGCAGACCGTCGACACCCTGTGCTCGTCGTCCCTCGTCGCCATCCAGCAGGCGGTCGCCGCGCTGCGCGCGGGACACTGCGGCGCGGCGATCGTGGCGGCCTGCCAGGTCGGTCTGACCCCGTGGTACTACCGCAGCCTGAGCCAGCTCGGTGCCCTGTCCGGCACCCGGCCGAGGCCCTTCGACGAGCGGGCCGACGGATTCCTCCCCGGCGAAGGCACGTTGGCCGTGATGCTGAAGCCGCTCGCGGACGCCGAACAGGACGGCGACCGGATCTGGGGCGTCATCCGGGGTACGGCCGTCAACCACGGGGGCCGAGGCAGCGCCCTCCCGGTGCCCCGAAGCGAGGCCCAGGCCGCGGTCGTTCGGGCGGCGCTGGACGACGCCGGACTGGCTCCGGCGGATGTCTCCCTGATCGAGACGCACGGCACGGCCACCCGGCTCGGCGACCCGATCGAGATCGCCGCGCTGACCGAGGTGTTCGGCGGTGACCCGGACCGTGGCGAGCCGTGTCACATCGGGACCGTGAAGGGCAACATCGGTCATCTGGAGCCCGCGGCGGGCCTCGCCGGCCTGGTGAAGGTCCTGCTGTGCCTGCGGCACGGGGAGATCCCGCCCGTCGCCGGTTTCGAGACCCCCAGCAGCCATCTGGACCTGTCCGCCGGGCCGTTCGTGATCCCCGTCGAGCCGCAGCCGTGGACCTCGGACGGGCCGCGCCGGGCGGGAATCAGCTCCTTCGGCATGGGAGGGACCAACGCCCACATCGTCGTGGAGGAGTACGTCGGGGGGTCCCGGCACGAGGCGTCCGGCGAGCAGAGCAGTACGGCCGCCGCCGCCGTACCGGACGAGCACCTGCTGGTCCTGTCCGCGCACACTCCGGACACCCTGACCCGGCGCATGGCGGACGTCCGGTCACTCCTGCGGCAGGAGAACGCGCCGAGCCTGAGCGCCCTGTGCCGTTCCAGCGCCGTCGGACGCGACCACCAGGCGTACCGGGTCGCGGTCCTGGGAGCCACGACCGACGAGCTGAGCGCCGGGCTGGCCGAGGCGCTGCGCCTGGCGGACCGGGCGCCCGGCACTGTCGTACGCGGCGGAAGAGTGCTGGACAGCGCGTCGACCGGGCTCAGCGGCCCGGCCTTCCGCTACGTCGGCGGCGGCACCGTTGACTGGACCACGGTGTACCCCGGGCGGCCGGCGGGCCGAGCTGCCCTCCCGCCCTATCCGTTCGGCCCACGATCCGAGGAAGTCGCGACGCCCGCCGCGACGCCGACCCGGGCCACACGGAACGCACCGGACACGACCGAAGTCGTACGGCGACTCTCGCGCGCCCACCGTGTCCTGGGCGAGGAGACCGTACCCGGAGCACTGCCGGTGGCCCTCGGTCTGCTGACGAGCGGTGCCCTGCGGCAGATCACCTTCACCGGTCGGGGGACCGGAGACCATCCCCTCACGAGCGATCTGGACGACCCCACCCGTACCGGACCGGCCTTCTTCCGGCACGCCGACCGGGTCATCGCCCGGCTCACCACCACCGAACCCCCGGCCACGCCGCCCGCCGCCGTGGACCTCGACACCCTGCGGGCCGTCCTCGACCGGACGCTGGAACCGGCAGGCCTCTACGCCTGGTTCGCGGCGAAAGGCATGGAACTCACCGCGCCGCTGCGGTCCGTAGCCGAGGTGCACTACGGGTCCGGCCGGGTACTCGCGCGGATCGACGTGCCGGTAGGCAGCACCCTGGAGGCCGAGGCGGTGGCACTCGACGCCGCTCTCCAGGCCATGGCCGTACTCACGTTGGCGGATCCCGCGGCACCGTCGGCCACCTATCTGCCGGTCTCCATCGGCCGGGCGGTGCGCTGGGCGGACGCGGCGCGGGCGGAGTTCGTACTGCTCGAAGGCGCCGAGCCCGACAGCGACGGCACGCGGCGCGGCGACGCGTCCCTGCTCGCCGCCGACGGCCGGGTGTTGGTCCGGCTGGACGACATCGAGTACCGGACCGTGGCCGCGAACGACACCGCACCATCCGCTCCTCCCACCCGCCGCGCACCGAGGGACGCGGCGGCGGAGGCGGCGATCGTCGCGGTGGTACGGGACGTGCTCCGCGCCCCCGGTGTCACGGCGACCACCTCGCTGTCCACGGTGGGTCTTGACTCCATGCTGGCCACCGCCATCGCGGCCGACGTCGAGGCGGCGTACGGGGTGAAGTTGAGCCCGACGGACGTCCTGGACACCGCGGACTGCCGCACCCTCGCCGCGCATGTCGCCGAACTGGCCGACGACGAAGGCGTGTTCGCCCCGGCCACGGTCCGTGATACGGCGACCCCCCGCGATACAGCCACAGTCCGGGAGCCGGCTCCCGGCAGCACCGCTGGCGACCGGGAACAGGACATCGCCGTCATCGGGCTGGCCCTGGCGCTCCCCGGCGCCCCGGACCCGGAACGGCTCTGGTCGCTGCTCGCCGACTCGGGCCAGGAGATCCGTCCGGCGCCGGCCCACCGCTGGGGCCGGTACGCCAACGGACACGAGCCCGATGTCGGCGGATTCCTCGACAACGTCGAGGAGTTCGACGCCCGGTTCTTCGACTTCTTCCCCAAACAGGCCGAAGTGCTCGACCCCCAGGCCCGCTGGCTGCTCCGCTCGACCTGGGAAGCACTGGAGTCGGCCGGCCTCCCACCGCGCCAACTGTCCCCGTCCACCGGTGTGTTCGTGGGCGCCAGCTATCAGCACTACAAGGACTACAACATCGAGCCGGAGCTGGACGCGCCCAGCGGCCTGGGCAACCACAACGCATTCCTGGCCAACCGGGTGAGTTACTTCCTGGATCTGCATGGGCCGAGCATGACGATCGACACGTTGTGTTCGTCGTCGTTGGTGGCGTTGCATACGGCGGTGCGCAGCATCCGCGACGGCGAGTGCGAGCAGGCCATCGTCGCCGGCGTCCGGGTCGCTCTGTCACCCCTGCACTACGTCGCGATGAAGAACCTGCGCGCGCTCTCTCCCTCGGGCACATCCCGGCCGTTTGATGCGGGGGCGGATGGGTTTGTGCCGGGGGAGGGTGTGGTGACGGTGGTGGTGAAGCCGTTGGGTGCTGCGTTGCGTGACGGTGACCGGGTGCGGGGTGTGATTCGGGGGAGTGCGGTCAACCATGGTGGTCGTACGAGTGGGTTGACGGTGCCGAGCAGTGCGGCGCAGCAGGAGGTTGTGTCTGCGGCGTTGGGGGATGCGGGGGTGTCGGTCGAGTCGATCGGGTTGGTGGAGGCTCATGGGACGGGGACGAGTCTGGGTGATCCGATCGAGGTGGAGGGGCTGACGCGTGCGTGGCGTGGGGTGACGGACAGGTCGCAGTTCTGTGCGATCGGTTCGCTGAAGGGGAATGTGGGTCATCTGGAACCGGCGGCCGGGTTGGCCGGACTGGTCAAGGTCCTCCTGGCCATGGAACACGAGATCGTTCCGCCGTCGTTGCATGTGGTGCGGCCGAATGACCACATCCGGTTCGAGGACACGCCGTTTTATCTGGCTGACCGCGCGGTGGAGTGGCCCCGGAACGGGGTGCCACGGCGTGGGGCGGTCAGTGCGTTCGGCATGGGCGGCGTGAACGCCCATGTGATCGTGGAAGAACCGCCGTTGCTGCGTACGCGGGGCACACCCGCGCAGGACTCGCATGTCGTACGGGTCAGCGCCGCCGACGAGACCGCACTGCGAACCCTCGCCGACACCTACGCCGATCGGTTCGACACAGCCCGCGACGCCTGGGAGACCGCCGACCTCTGCCACACCGCCAACACCGGCCGCTCCCCACTGGAGTTCCAGACCGCGGTGCGTGGACGTGACTCCGCCGAACTCGCCGCCGCACTGCGCTCCGTCGCCGCCGGGAACACCCCGGTGGCGCGCGTCGACATCGACCTGACGGCCGAAGAGGCGGCGCCCCGGGCCGCCGACGTCGTGGATCTGGTCAGGTCGGGGTACGCGCACACCGACTGGGCCGCGCTCTCCGCCAAGGGCGCCCGCGTCTCGGACCTCCCCACCTATCCGTTCGCGCGAGGGTCATACTGGCGCACCACCGACCCCGACCCCACGGTCGTGCCGGGTCCCACGGTCGTGCCGGGTCCGGCACCGTCCGGGAGTGAGGCGGTACGTATCGAGTGGCGCGCCAGGAAACTGGCCCCCGCGCTCGTGGCCGGCCCGGCCACGGTACGCGTGGTCGCCGCCGACCCCGAGATCGGGCGTGCGCTGACCACGGCCCTCCGGGACCGGAGCGTGACCGTCGTCGAGCCCGGTCGACAGTCGGACGCGACCATCGTGGTCGACGCCCCGGGCAGTCGGCGGAGCCAGGTCGGCCGGCCCCTCGAACTGAGCGAGTTCTGGGCCGAGTTGGGCGGCCTGATGAAGGCGCTGCCCGCGCACGGGAAACTGCTCTGGGCCGGATTCCACGATGTGGCCGTACATCCCGACGAGCGTGGCGACCTGTCGCCCGAGCGGGCTGCCATGGCCATGGCCGTACGGGCCGCCGGAGCGGAGAACCGTAAGCCCATCTCGGTTGTCCATCTGGACCCGGCCGACCCCGCCGAGGTGCAGGCCGTCCGCCTGGCGGCCGAGTACGCCGCCCTGAGCGCCGGCCCGTCGGCCGGGGCCGACTCCGGCACGGTGGTCGCCGTCTACCGGCGAGGCGTCAGGTACACCCCGGAACCGGTGCCCGCGCCGGCCGGCCCGTCGTACGCCCTGCCCGCCTCCGGGTACTACCTGGTCACCGGAGGACTGGGCGCCGTAGGGCTGCGGCTGACCGAACGGCTGATCGACCGGGGAGCCAGGCGTATCGGCATCATCGGCCGGTCGGTCGTCGATGCCGCGACCTCCGCCCCGCTGCGGGAGCTGGCGAGGCGCGCCGAGGTCGAGTATCTGGCCTGCGATGTGTCCGACCCGGCGGCGCTCGCCGCCGTGGCCGGGCAGTTCGGCCGGCGCTGGGGTCGACTGGTCGGCGTAGTGCACTCCTCCGGCGGGGTCAACCCGTTCGGGGCGATGCACCGCCGGGCATGGGGTGACGCCGAGAAGGTGCTCGCGCCCAAGGTTCCCGGCTCGCTCAACGTCGTACGGCTGGCCAAGGAACAGGGCGCCGACTTCACCGTCCTGGTGTCCTCGATCGCGGGCACGCAGGCATCGGCCGGCCGGGGCCTGGTCGACTACAGCCTCGCCAACGCCTACCAACTGGCCCTGGCCGAGCGGGAGAACGACGCCGTCACCACGGTCACCGCACACGCGTGGCCGAACTGGACGGGCATCGGCATGCGGGCGGACGAGTCCTTCTCCGCCGCGTACTCGGTCAGCGCCGATCAGGCGCTGGACGCCTTCTTCGACCACCTGCGGTCGGGTGGCGCCGTGATCTTCCCGGGAAGCGCTCCCGCGACCCCGCCGAAGACCCCGCCGAAGACCGCGGAGTCGGCCGTGCCTGCCGTGCCCGCCGTGCCCGCCGACTCCGTGCCGTCGCCGGTGCGGACCGGGGGTGACGTCGTGGGGATGCGCGCACGGGTCCGGGACGCCTTCGTCCAAGTGCTCGGGGAGGACCCGGGAGACCGTCCGCTCCAGACACTCGGCCTGGACTCTCTGGTGATCGCCGAGCTGACCACGGCCCTTGAGCAGCGCAGTGATCGAACCGTCGATCCGTCGCTGCTGATGCGGGCGCGTACGGCCGACGAGATCGCGGCGGACCTCGCCACCCATGAGGCGACGACCCCACACCATCCGCCCACGCCCACACCCACGCCCACGCATGAGAACGAGCACGAGCACGACCACGAGTCCGTACCCACCTCCGCCTCCGCTCTGAGCGCCTTGCTACGTCCTCTGCTCGTGCACGACGGACACCGGGGACGGGGACAGGCATGACCCGAGAGCCGAACGAAAGGACCGCTGTGAGCGAGCTCGACACCCGCATCGCCGTGATCGGCCTCGCGGTACGGCTCCCCGGCGCCGAGGACGTCGTCGACCTGACGGCCCTGCTGGGCCGTGACGGGGTCGAGGTCGGTGAGGTCCCGCCGAGCCGGTGGGCCCGCGAGCTGTACCGGGGCGAGGGGCCCCACCAGGGCACGCACCACCGCGGCGGCTTCCTGGTGGACCCGTTCTCCTTCGACCACGAGGCGTTCGGCATGACCGCCGAGGACGCCGTGCTCCTCGACCCCCAGCAGCGCGTGATGCTGGAGGTCGGCGCGCGGGCCCTGGAGGACTCCGGGTATCTGGGGGTACGCCGTCGCCTCGACGCCGCCGTGTTCATCGCCGCGCGCATGAACGCGTACGGCTTCGACCAGGGCCGGGGCACGGTTCAGCCCGGCCCGGCCGGCCCCGTGGGCATACCCGGGCCGGCCGCCCTGTGGGGGCGGTCGCAGAACTTCATGGCGGCCTGGCTGTCCGACCGTTTCGACCTGGCGGGCCCGAGCCTGGTGGTCGACACCGCCTGCTCGTCCTCGCTGTCGGCGGTCTGGCTCGCCTGCCAGAGCCTCGCGGCCGGGACCTCCGAGCTTGCCCTGGTCGGCGCGGTCGACCTGCTGATCGACCCGCTGACGTTCGTACTCCTCTCCCGCACCGGCGCGCTCTCGCCGGACGGGCTGTGCCAGACCTTCGACAGCAAGGCCAACGGCTATGTGCCCGGGGAGGGAGCCGCCGCCCTGGTGCTGAAGCCGATGCCGGCGGCGCTGGCCGACGGTGACGTGATCCTCGGAGCCATCAGCGGGGTCGTGGTCAACAACGACGGCCGCACCATGGGTGTCACCACACCGAACCTGGAAGCCCAGATCGACCTGCTGGGCAAGGTCTACAAGACCATCGACCCGGCGACCGTCCAGTACGTCGAGGCACACGGCACCGGCACCGCCATCGGCGATCCGATCGAAGTGCGGGCGCTCACCGAGGTGTTCGCCGGGCACGGCGTCGCCCGGAACTCCGTCGCGCTCGGTTCGATCAAGCGCCGGATCGGCCATCTGCACTCGGCGTCGGGGCTTGCCGGACTCGCGAAGATCATCGTCGCGATGCGCGAGGGTACCGTCCCGGCCGTGGCGGTGGAGTCACCCAACCCGCGCCTCAACCTCGCCGGCAGTCCCTTCCACCTGCCCGAGACGCACCTCCCCTGGCCGGACGCTCCGGTGCGCCGGGCCGCGGTGAGCGGCTTCGGCTTCGGCGGCACCAACGCCCATGTGGTGGCCGAGGCCGCTCCCCGCACGGACAGCACCCGCGCCGGGTCGGTTGGGGCCGGCAGACAGCCCGTACCGGTTCAAGTGCTGCCGCTGTCCGCCGACAGCCCGTACGCGCTGCGCGAACTGGCCGCCCAGTGGCTGGAGTTCCTGCCACCTCTGGCGGACGGGCGACCCGGCCGGCTCGGCGAGTTCGGCGACGTATGCGCCACGGCCCGGCTGGCCCGGCCGCACCGTACGGAGCGGCTGGCCGTTGTCGGCGCTGACGCGCATCAACTTGCCGCCGGTCTGCGCGCATGGCTTCTGCGGGCCGGTGCGCAGAAGGCCCGTACCGTCGGCGGCCCCCGTACCACCGTGTCCGTACGTCCCCGGGCGACCGAGGCCCCACCCGCCTGGCTGACCGCTCTCGACCGCTCCGCGCCGGCCGTTCACGAGGTCGTCGGCCAGTTCGAAGCGGCCACGGGCACTCAACTGGCCACGTTCTCAGGAGAGTTGCTGCGGATCGTGTCCGGGGTCGCGCTCGCCGTCGCGCTACGCGATCTGGGACTTCCCGAGGGTGCGGTCGATCTGCCCCCAGGCTGGGAGGCGGTCGGGGACTTCGTACGAGGACGCGTCCCGCTGGAGCAGGCGCTGGCCGACGTCCTGCGGAGCGACAACGAACTCGCGCGCGACGACCAGGACCACGCCGCCGAGAGTCATCCCGCCGACCGTCATCAGGCCGGCCGCCACGACGTCGACCGCCACGACGTCGGCGCACGGCTGGCCGAGGCCCGCGACGGGCGGGAGGTCAACCTGGTGCTCGCCGCGATCGCCGCCGAGCTTTTCCAGGAGGGCCAGGAGATCGACTGGTCGGCGTTCCAGCAGACCACAGGCGCGTCGTGGAGCAAGCGCCTGCTGCCCTCCGCCCAACTGCGCGGCCCCGCACTGAACTTGGCCGAGCCCCAGCGCTCGGCCGAACCCGGAGCGCCTGCGGAGCTGGTGTCGGACGAGGGGGCGGCCGGGTACACGTTCTCGCGCGTGTTCGGTCCGGCCGAGTCACCCATCGCACAGCACGCGGTGTACCGCACGCTCATGCTCCCGGGCGTGGCGTGGTTCGACTTCCTGCGCGAGGGCGCCGCGCTGCGCGGCGAAACCTTCCACGGGGCCCGGGACATCCTCTTCCACCGCCCGCTCATCCCGTCCGGGGCCCACCGGGTCGTCGGCCGGGTGGACGCGGAGAACCGGTTCAGGGTGGAGGACCCAGAGAGCGGGGAACTCTTCGTCACCGGCCGGCTCGTCACCGGCCGCCCGCCCGAGCCGCCACTGCCGGTGCCCCTGGCCGCCCTGCTGACCGACTGCGCGGGCTCCGCCGTGCACGCGGGCTCGGGCCTCTACCGGTGGCTGCGGCGCATCGGCTACCACCACGGCCGCTACTACCGGAACATCTCCTGGGTGGCGAGCCTGCCGGACGGCGGCACCCTCGCCCGTATCGAAGGCGCCCGTCAGCGGGAGATGAACCCGCCCGGCGTGGAACTGTTCCCCGGGCTCCTGGACAGCGTGACGGTCGCGGCGATCGACCCGGCCAACCCGGTGTTCGGCGCGGCGGACGCGTCCGCGTTCATCCCGCTCTCGGTGGGCCGACTGGATGTCCTCGGACCGCTGGCAGAGGCCGCCTTCGTGCGCACGGAGATCGCCTTCTGGAACGACGAAGCCTGCCGGGTCACCCAGACCGTGACCGATGAGGCGGGGACGCCGCTGCTGGTCTTCGGGGACATGGCGTCCAAGCGGGTTCCCGTCCAGGCGTTCAGTGCGGGGGAGACGCCGGCGCCGGTGGTGCCTGCCGCGCCTGTCGTGGAGCTGCCTTCGGAGCCGACCCCGACCCCGACCCCGACCCCGACCTCGCTCGCGCCGACGCCGACGCCAACTCGACTCGCAGCCCCGGCGAACCCCGCCCCCGCCCCCGCCGCCTCACGCTCCGCGCTGGCGCTCACCTGGTTCCTGGCATTGACGGAGACCTCCGAGGAGCACACCGACACCGAGTTCCTGTCCGCCGGGTTCGACTCTGTGGGCCTGGTGGCGCTGAGCGAGCGCATCTCCCAGGAACACGGCCTGTCCCTCTACCCGACGGTCTTCTTCGAGTATCCGACGCCCCGCCAGTTCGCCGACTTCCTGGCGGACGAGGCACCGCAGCTCGTCGACACGCTGGCGGCCCCGGCTGCGGCGGAAGTGCCCGCACCGGAAGTGCCCGCACCGGTGGCGCGGACAACCGCCACCTCACGAAGCCCCGAACCCGAGCCCGCCGAGCCCCCCGAGGCTGCCCCGGCATCACGGCCGCGCGATGTCGCAGTCGTGGGAGCGGCGGTCAGGCTGCCCACCGCGGGCAACCTGACCGCCTTCGCCGAACTGCTCGCCGAAGGCCGTGACACGGTTCGCCCGCTGCCCGAGGGGCGTTGGGACAAGGAGGCAGGGCCGGCCCCGTACGCCTCGTTCCTCGACAGCGTGGACGAGTTCGACCCGGCGCCCTTCCGGATCTCGGCCCGCGAAGCTCCTCTGATCGATCCCCAGGCGAGGATCGTGTACGAGACGATCTGGGAGGCCCTGGAGGACGGCGGCCGGATCGGCGGACGGGCCGACGGCGGCAAGACCGGCCTGTGGATCGCGTACAGCCACGATCACTACCACGAGGAGCGAGTACGTCACGGCGTACCCGACGGACGTGGCCTCGGGCTTGAGGCGATGATCGCGAACCGGTTGTCCTACCTGATGGACTGGCACGGCCCGAGCGGACTCGTCAACACCCTCTGCTCGTCGTCCCTGGTCGCCATCCACTCGGCACTCCAGCACCTCCGCACCGGCGACATCGACACGGCGGTCATCGGGGCCGTGCACGCCGGCATCAGCCCGGAGTACTTCCGGTCGATGGGGGACCTGAGGGCCCTGTCGCCCCGGCATCGCAGCCGTGCGTTCGACAGCACCGCGGACGGGTTCGTCCCGGGGGAGGGCGCCGTGGCCGTGGTGCTGCGGCGGTACGACGACGCCCGGCGGGACGGCGACCGGATCCGGGGTGTCATCAAGGGCGCCGCCGTCAACCACGGCGGCCGCACCACCCGCTACTCCGCACCCAGCCCCCGGGCCCAAGCTGCCGTCATCTCAGCCGCGTTGGGGGATGCGGGTGTGTCGGTCGAGTCGATTGGGTTGGTGGAGGCTCATGGGACGGGGACGAGTTTGGGTGATCCGATCGAGGTGGAGGGTCTGACGCGTGCGTGGCGTGGAGTGACGGACAGGTCGCAGTTCTGTGCGTTGGGTTCGTTGAAGGGGAATGTGGGTCATCTGGAACCGGCGGCGGGGTTGGCGGGGCTGGTGAAGGTGTTGTTGGCGATGGAGCATGAGGTGGTTCCGCCGTCGTTGCATGTGGTGCGGCCGAATGATCACATTCGGTTCGAGGAGACGCCGTTCTATCTGGCTGATCGTGCGGTGGAGTGGCCTCGGAACGGGGTGCCTCGACGTGCGGCGGTGAGTGCGTTCGGTATGGGTGGGGTGAATGCCCATGTGATCGTGGAGGAAGCTCCTGTGGTGCCGGTGCGTGAGTCGCCGGTGCAGGAGTCGTATGTGGTGCGAGTCAGCGCGGGGGACGAGACCGCGCTGCGAACCCTCGCCGGCTCGTATGCGGAGGCTGTGGCGGAGACGTCGCAGGAGGATCTCGGGGACTTCGCGTTCACGGCCAACACCGGCCGCGCCGCCCATCGCTTGCGTGCTGTCGTGCACGGTGGCGACGCACATGAACTGGCCGCCGGCTTGAGGGATGTTGCCGCAGGCCAGGTCTCCGGATCACGACGAGGCGGTACCCCCGCACCGACCGCCTTCATGTTCACGGGTCAGGGTTCGCAGTATGTGGGTATGGGCCGTGGGTTGTATGGGGTGGAGCCGGTGTTTCGGGCGGCGTTGGATGAGTGTGCGGGGTTGTTGGCCGGGCATGTGGATGTGCCGTTGCGGGAGTTGTTGTTCGGTGAGGGGCCCCCGGGTCGGTTGGATCGGACGGGGTTTGCGCAGCCGGCGATTGTGAGTGTGCAGGTGGCGTTGGTGCGGTGGTTGGAGTCGGTGGGGGTGCGTCCGGATGTGGTGGTGGGTCACAGTCTGGGTGAGCTGACGGCGGCGTGGGTGGCTGGTGTGCTGGATCTGGGGGATCTGCTGGAGTTGACGGCGGTGCGTGGGCGGTTGATGGAGTCGCAGCCGGGTGAGGGTGCGATGGCGGTGGTGCACGCCGAGTCGGAGGCTGTTCTCGCCGCTGTTGCCGCGTATCCGGGTGTGGAGGTCGCGGCGTTCAACGCGCGTCGATCGGTCACGATCACGGGTCCGGCGGACGGGATATCGGGTTTCTGTCAGGATTCCGGTCTGCGGACCCAGCAGTTGACGGTCAGTCACGCCTTCCACTCGGCCTCGATGCAGGGCGCCGTCGCCCCCTTCGTCCAGGCGATCACCGAAAGGAGACTGGCAGCTCCGGTGATCGGCTTCGCTTCGACGGTGACCGGTGGTTGGCATTCCGCCGAGACGGCCGCCGACCCCGAGTACTGGGGCCGTGCCATCCGCGAGCCCGTCCGTTTCAGCCAGGCCGTAAGCGCGCTGAGTGAGATCGGTGCGGGATCGGTGTGGGAGATCGGCTCCCACCCTCAACTCACCTCGCTCGCCCGCGCGTCATGGGGCGAGACGCAGCCCGTCTGGCTCAGCACCCTGCGCCGCGACCGCACCGACCAGGCCCAACTGCACGCCGCGGTCGCCTCGTACGTCAACCAGACCTCCGCCGAACTCAATTGGGCCGGGCTGCACCAGGGCACGGGCCGGCGCACCACCACCATCCCCACCTACCCCTTCAACCGACAGCGGTTCTGGATCTCCTCCAGTCCGCACGAGACCACGTCGAACCACGAGAAGTCGAACCACAAGAACGAGACGAAGAGGCACCTGAACCATGGCTAGCGAATACGGACTCAAGCGACACTTCAACGGCGACGCGGCACGCCTGATCGGCGACAGGATCCGGGCCGTCCACCCCGAGTTCGACGTGGAGGGCTACGCGGCCGAGGTCGAGTCGCGCATCCCCGACAGAGAACTGAAGGACCGCGTCCTCGTCCTGGCCGAGGGCCTGCGCACCCGCCTGCCCGCCGACTACACCCGCGCCGTACCGATCCTCCTCACCGTCCTCGGCGACGAACTCGCCGAAGGGGAGGGCATGTTCAACTCCAGTTGGTTCCTCATGCCGGTCGCACGATTCGTCGAGGAGTACGGCCTCGACCACCCCGACCTGTCGCTGGACGCCATCGAGGAGATCACCAAGCGGCACACGGGCGAGTACGCGATCCGCCCCTACGTCGAACAGCACTACGCGCCGACGATGGAGCGCGTCGCCCAGTGGGCACAGAGCCCGAGCCACAATGTGCGGCGCCTGGCCACCGAGGGAGTCCGCTCCCGACTGCCCTGGGCCCGGACCCTGACCGTGTTCGTCAAGGACCCCCGGCCGGTCCTGGAAATCCTCGAACCACTGCGCAGCGACCCGTCGGAATACGTGCGCAAGTCCGTCGCCAACAACCTCAACGACATCTCCAAGGACGCCCCCGATCTCGCACTCGACACTGCGCTGCGGTGGCTCGCGGAGAGCCCCACCCCCGAGACCAACTGGATCGTCAAGCACGGACTGCGCACCCTGGTGAAGAAGGGCGATCAGCAGGCCCTCGCCATTCTCGGTGCCACGGGTGGCGAGCATGTCCGCGTACCCCGGCTGAGCATCACTCCCCAGACGGTGACCATCGGGGACACCCTCGTCATCAGCTTCGACATCGAGAACACCGACGACCGGGTGCACAGCATCGCGATCGACTACGTGGTGCATCACGTGCGCAAGAACGGGCGCAGCATCCCGAAGGTCTTCAAGCTGACCACCCTCGAACTCGGCCCCGGAGAGCGGCGATCCCTGGAGAAGATCCACGCGATCAAGGAGGTGCAGACCCGGAAGTACTACGCGGGTGAGCACACCGTCGACATCCAGGTGAACGGCCTCGTCCAGGCCACCGAGAGATTCGGCCTCCTCACATGACCGGCGTCAGGTCCGTCCTCAGCGCTGCCGATCCGCTGGTCTCCCACCACCGGATCGGCGGCATCCCGGTCTTACCCGCCGCCGCGCAGATCGACGCCATGCTGTCCGCGTGCGACGCCCGCCGCCCGGACTGCTGGTGGACCTTGGAGCAGATCGCCTTCCGGGTGCCGCTGCTCGTCGCGGGCCCCGAGGCGGAGATCGAGGTCCACACGGCCGAGGACGGCGACTGCGCGTTCCGTTCCGTACGGCCCGGACACGGCGTACCGGTCGTGCACAGCACCGCCCGGGTGTCCGGCAGCCAACTGCCGCCGCCCCGCTACGTCGATGTGGCTGCCCTGCGGGCCGGGTGCACGGAGCAGGTGCCGCTGTCGGACGTGGCCGCGTGGCGCGAGGCGAGCGGGATCGCGTACGGGCCGGCGTACCAGGTGATCCGGTCGGCGCACCGGGGCTCGGGCCGGATGCTGCTGATGCTCCGGGCCGGGGACGATACGAACGCGGCGTCGGCTCCTCCCTTCGTACCGTCGGCACTGCTCGACAGCGTCTTCCAGGCGCTCGGGATGCTCGACGCGGGTGCTGCCGGGGCGTGCCTGCCCTGGTACGTCGGCCGGTTGGTGGCCCGCCGCAGGATCTCCGGCACGGTGATCGCCCTGGTCGAGCGGGACGAGCCGGGCGACTCCGGGGGCAAGGGGGGTGTCGTACGGGGGCGGGCCACGGTCTGCAATCAACAGGGGGAGGTCCTGCTGGAGTTGGACCGCATCACCCTCAAGGCGGCGAAGCCCGTTGCGTCCGAGGTGTCCGAGGTGCCCGAGGCGTCCAGGGCGTCCAGGGTGTCCAGGGTGTCCGAGGCGCCTGCGGCGTCCACCGAACAGGGGCTGCCGACCGTCTCGTTGATCGAGACCGTCGTCTGGCGGAAGGCCGACGTCGCTCCCGTACACCCGGCCGCGCTCGAAACGCCTGCGGGGCCGGAAGCCCCCGAAGCACCTCTGCTGATCGTGTCCGAGCACGACCTCCGTCCACCGGGAGACCGGCACGGCGTACACATGACGCCCGCGCAACTGTCCGACGGTGGCCTCGACACGCTGCCGGCCGACGCCGCTTTCCGGAACGTCGTGTACGTGGCACCGCGCGGACTGAGCGGCGAGGCGCAGGTGACGGAGGCCCTGCAAGGTGTCTTCACGCTGGTGCGCCGACTCGCGGCACGCCCGCCGATGTCCGACCTGCTGATCGTCACCTCCGCCGCGCACCAGGTGGCGGCGGAGGATGTCGTCGACCCGTTCATGACCGCCCTGTGGGGCCTCGGCCGCACGCTGCGCGTCGAGCATCCCCGTACCAGCATCCGCCTGGTCGATCTCGGCCCCGAGAGCGCGATCGGCCCCGACGACGACGCTGCCGCCGTCCTACGGGAGGCGCGAAACCAGGACCGGCCGGAACTCGCCCTGCGCGACGACGCCTGGTATGAGCCCTCCGTACAGCCGCAGCACACGAGCACCACCGCCCCGGTGCGATACGACGGTGGCCGCTTCCTGATCACCGGCGGCATGGGCGGCATCGGGCTGCGCGTCGCGGAGTTCCTCGCGGACGAGGGCTGCGCCCATCTGACCCTGGTCGGGCGAACCGTGCCGGAGCAGGGACCGGCCCGGGAACGCCTCGATCGACTCGGAGCGCGCTGCGACCTGACGGTCGTGGCGGCGGACGTCCGCTCACTTCGCGAGGAACTGTCCGGCGCCGCACGTTACGACGGGGTGTTCCACGCCGCCGGAGTCCTGCGTGACGGACTGGCGCGCAGCCTGACGCCTGAGCAGGTGGACACCGTCCTCGGGCCCAAGGTCGGCGGCGTACACGCGCTCACCGACCTGGTGTCCGGTCACGAACAGCCGGGTTTCGTCGCCTTGTTCTCCTCGGTCGCGGCCGTACGGGCGAACCTCGGTCAGAGCGCCTACGCCGCGGCCAACGCTTACCTGGAGGGCTACGCCGCCCGCCAACGAGCCGAAGGCCGCGCCTGGTACAGCCTCGGCTGGGGCCTGTGGACCGTCGGGATGGGGGAGTCCATCGCCCCGAAGGCCGCCGCGCACGGCATCCCGGCCCTCACCGGGGACGACGGCATCGACCTGCTCCGCACGACCCTCGGCCGACCCCCCGCGCACTACGTCCTGTCCGCCGCCACTGAAGCGAAGGATGTACCCATGACCGCTGTCACACCGGAATCCGGGCTGTGGCCGTCACTCACCCACGCGCTCTCGAACGTCCTGCATCTCGACGGCGTGTCCGCCGAGGACGACCTGCTGGAACTGGGCCTCGACTCGATGATGGCGGTCGAGCTGTCGGCGTCGCTGAACGCCGACGGGCTCGACATCGACCCCATGGTGTTCTTCGAGCGCACCAACGTCGGCGCCCTGCTCGCCCACCTCGAATCGCTGCCGCGCACGGCTCCGGCCGTCGCCCCGGCGCCCGCCCCCGCCCCCGCCGTCCCCGTCTCCGTACCGCAGACGCCTGCCGCAGTTCCGGCACCCCCGCCTCGTACGTCCCACATCCCGGTGCCGCCGCAGCCGACCCCATCCGCCGTCGCCGACTCCTTCGTCCCTGACTGGGACCGTTTCAGGGACGCCGCACCCCCAATGGCGCCCCCGCCCGTGACGCCACCCCGCACCCCGGCCCGGCCCGCGCCCCTCGCTCCGAGCCCAACCCCAACCCCGACTCCGGCTCCCGCCCAGGCCCAGGCCGCCACCCGCCTTCCGCGGCGGACCTTGCCGGGCCGGCTCGCCGACGCCCCCCACGGGAGGTTCCTCGACCGGCGCATCGACGCCCTGTCGACGGAGGACCGCCTGATCGTCGCCAAGGACGAGTACTTCTACGAGCCCGTCATCGAGGAGGCCTCGGGTCCCCGGATCAAGTTCGACGGCCGCTGGTTCCTCAACTTCGCCTCCTACAGCTATCTCGGACTCATCGGGCACGACTACATCGAGGACCAGGCCCTGCGCGCCGTGGAGCGGCACGGCACCGGCGCGCACGGGGTGCGGCTGCTCGCGGGCACTCTGCATCTGCACCGGGAGCTGGAGTTGGCGCTGGCCCGCTTCCTCGGCACCGAGGACGCCATCGTCTTCTCCAGCGGCTACATGGCGAACGTGGCGACGGTCGGCGCTCTCGTCGGCCCCGGCGACTTCGTCATCGGCGACGTCTACAACCACGCCAGCATCCTGGACGGATACCGGCTGTCCGGTGCGACGGTCATCACCTACGCCCACAACGACCTCGCCGACCTGGAACGCGCCCTGCGCAAGGCGGGCGACGCGGGCCGTCTGGTGGTCACCGACGCCGTGTTCAGCATGGACGGCGACGTGGCCGATCTGCCCGGCATCGTGGAACTGTGCGAGCGCTACGACGCGCCGCTGATGGTCGACGAGGCGCACAGCCTGGGTGTCCTCGGCGCCACGGGCCGCGGCATCACCGAGCACTTCGGTACCGACCCGGCACGGGTCGACGTCAAGATGGGCACGCTCTCCAAGACGGTCCCGAGCGCGGGTGGTTACGTCGCCGGGTCCAACGACCTGATCTTCGCGCTGAAGAACAACGCGCGGGGCTGGATGTTCTCCGCGGCGGTGACTCCCGCCCAAGTGGCCGCGGCCAAGGCGGCGATCGAGGTGATCGAGGCCGCGCCGTCCCTCACCCGGGACCTGCGCACGAAGACGACCCGCTACCGCGAGCAGGTACGCGCGTTGGGCTTCGACACGCTGGCCAGTGAGACACCGGTGGTGCCCATCATCTGCACCAGTGCCGACCAGGCGGGGACCATGGCCCGGCTGTGCCAGCAGGACGGGCTGTTCGTGCAGCCGATCGTCTACCCGGCCGTGCCGCGGACGCTGCCCCGGCTGCGGACCATCGTCAACCTCAGCCACTCCGACGCCGATCTGGACGCGGCCGTCGTGACGCTGGAAAAAGCCGGCCGCGCCTGCGGCCTGATCCGCTGAGCACCGACACCGACACCGACACCGACACCGATCCGACAGAGGGCTCCACAGGAACAGAGCGGTCCGCCGGAACGGACACCGTACGCCTTCCACCGCAGGGCAACCAGGAGGGTACCGACCATGACCGACATCGACACCACGGCGTTCTTCGGAGCGATTCTGAAGACCATCGCCTCGACCCGGAACCACGGCACCGACCAGGGCGAGTTCGCGTCCGGCGTGCTGGAACCGACCGCGCGGATACGCGCGTTCGAGAAGGAGGTCGGTGACCGGCGGCTGACGCCGACCGAGGCCGAGGAGGTGCTCGGTCTGCTGAGTACGACGCTGCGTACCAAGCGCACGCCGGACGAGGAGCGCGAGTACTACCTCCAGTACATCGAGAAGGTCGCCGGGATCAGCCGGGCCTCGCTGGGTCTGTCCGGCTGGTGAACGCCTCCCGTCTCGCGTGGTACAGCCACGAGATCTGTTTCTGGCACGACCCCGGTCCCGGATCGGGGTACGTGCCGGTGGGACCGGGCGTCGAGCCGCTGCGCCAGTTCGCGGTCGACCCGGACCTCCGGCGTGCAGAGGGGCTGGTCAAGGCGTTCGGTGTGATGGACCGGTTCACCGGCCTCACGCCGACGCCGGCCTCCGACGAGGACCTGCTCCTCGTACATGTCCCCGAACACATCGAGCGGGTGGAGGCGGCGTCGGCGGCCGGCGCGGGCGACGCCGGTGTGTACGCGTACGTCAACTACCACAGCGCGCAGGCCGCGAGGCTCGCCGTCGGGGCCTGCGCGCAGGCCGCCACGGGCGTCCTGGACGGCCGCTTCGACCGGGCCTACTGCCTGGTGCGGCCGCCCGGCCATCACGCGGAGCCGGACCGGGCGATGGCGCTGTGCCTCTACAACAACCTGGCGGTGGCCGCCCGTGCGGCGCAGCGCCGGGGGGCGCGCCGCGTGCTGATCCTGGACTGGGACGTGCACCACGGCAACGGCATCCAGCGGACCTTCTACGAGGACCCCGACGTGCTGTACATCTCGGTGCACCAGGAAGGACTGTTCCCCGCGGCGTCCGGTCTCGTCCTGGAGACCGGCGCGGGCGCGGGGGCGGGCAGCACCCTCAATGTGCCGCTGCCCGCCGGCTCGGGCCACGGCGCCTATCTCGCGGTGATGGACCGGATCGTGGAACCGGCGGCGCGTGCCTTCGGCCCCGATCTGATCCTGGTCGCGGCGGGCGTCGACGCGAGCGGCCACGATCCGATGGGCCGGATGCTCTGCACCAGCCGCACCTTCCACTCGATGACGTCGACGATGTGCCGGCTCGCGGACGAACTGACGGGAGGCAGGATCGTCTTCGCCCACGAGGGTGGCTACTCGGCGTGGTACCAGCCGATGCTGGTGCTGGGCACGGCTACGGCGATCGCCGGTCTGCCGGCCCCTCAGGACCCGTTCCTGCACTCGCTCGAACACCTTCCGGGCCAGCGCCTCCAACGCCACCAGGAGCGGGTGATCGCACACCTGGAGAGCCATCACCCGTTGCTCGCGGGCCCGGCCCGCTCGCCGCTCCCGCCACGACCCGGTCGGTCCCGGGCGGCCGGGCCGCCCGCACCCGGGACCAGGGTGCCGCTATGAGCGGCTGGTGGATGACGGTGGGGAGCGGCGCGCGTCCGACGGGCGGCACCGGCGCGGGGCTGCGGCCCCGCGCCCGGTTCCGCGTCGTGGCACTGCCGCACGCCGGTGGGTGGCCGTCCGCGTTCCGCTCCTGGTGGCAGGTGCTGCCGGAGGACGTGGAGTGTGTCGTCGCCCAGTTGCCCGGCCGGGGCACGCGTATCAACGAGTCCCTGGTGACGCGCGTCGAGCCGCTGGTCGACGCCCTCGTCCGAGGCCTGCTGGAGCTGGAGCCCTTGCCGTACGCGGTCGTCGGGCACAGCTTCGGCAGCGTGCTCGGATACGAGCTGACCCGGGCGATGGAGCGCCACGGTCTGCCCCCCACCCTGCTGACGGTGTCCGCGCGTCAGCCGCCGTGCTTCCCCAGCGAGCCGCCGTTCGCGCATCTCAGGAGCGACGCGGAGCTGCTGGAGCATCTGACGGACATCGGCGGGATGTCTCCCGGGCTGGTGGACCGTACGGACCTGGTCCAGTCGTCGCTCCGAGCGATCCGGGCCGATCTGGAGGCGATGGAGACCTACCGGCGGCCGCCGTTCGGTACCCGCGTCCCCATCCTGGCGCTCGGCGCGGTGGACGACCCGGTCGTCATCGACGAGCGGATGTACCTGTGGTCGCTGGAGACGTCGGGCGGCTTCAGCCGGCAGACGTTCACGGGCGGTCACTTCTACCTCTACACACCCGCCAACGCGGCGACCGTCGCCGCCCGCCTGGTCCCCGGCCCCGACCACCACCGGTCGGAGCCGTCCCTGCCACACCCCCTCGCCCGACGACCGTGATCGGGCACCGATGTGCACCATCCCCGAAAGGAAACATGTGAGTACCACCGCCGACACCACTACGCAGGCCGGTCCTCGTGAGTGGTTGGGCCTGGCCGTACTGGCGCTGCCCACCTTGCTGCTGTCCATCGATGTGAGCGTGCTGCACCTGGCCGTACCGCACATCAGCGAGGGCCTGAACCCCTCCGCCGCCCAGATGCTGTGGATCATCGACATCTACGGCTTCCTCATCGCCGGCTTCCTGGTGGCCATGGGCACCCTGGGCGACCGGATCGGCCGCCGGAAGCTGCTGCTGATCGGCGCCGCCGCGTTCGGTGTGGCGTCGCTGGCCGCCGTCTTCGCCGACAGCCCGGCCACGCTGATAGCGGCGCGGGCCGCGATGGGCATCGCCGGCGCCACGCTGATGCCCTCGACCCTCGCCCTGATCATCAACATGTTCCGCGACGCGCGGGAGCGCGGCGTGGCGATCGCCGTCTGGGTCACCATGTTCTCCGTGGGCATCGCGCTCGGCCCGGTCGTCGGCGGCGCCATGCTGGAGTACTTCTGGTGGGGTTCGGTCTTCCTGCTCGGTGTGCCCATCATGGGCCTGCTGCTGGTGGCGGGCCCGGTCCTGCTGCCGGAGTACCGCGACGAGGACGCCGGCCGGCTCGACCTGACCAGCGTGGCCCTGTCGCTCGCCACGATCCTCCCGGTGATCTACGGACTGAAGGAGATCGCCAACGACGGGATCGGCGGGATCCCGCTCGCGGCGATCGTCCTCGGCCTGGTCGTCGGCGTGCTGTTCGTCCGTCGACAGCGCACGCTGGAGAGCCCGTTGCTCGACCTCGACCTCTTCCGCAGCCGCACCTTCCTCACGGCCCTGGTGACGCTGCTGCTCAGCATGCTGGTGGCCGGCGGCACGTATCTGATGGTGACGCAGTTCCTCCAGCTCGTCGGCGGACTCTCCCCGATGAAGGCCGGTCTGTATCTGCTGCCGGCGGCCTTCGCGCTGATCGTGACGGCCGTGGTGTCCCCGATGGCGGCGAGCCGGATCCGTCCGGCGTACGTCGTCGCCATCGGGCTCGCCGTGTCGGGCATCGGCCATGTGATGCTGAGCCTGGCCGACAGTTCGTCCGGCATCGCTCAGGTGGTGACGGGCTTCGCCTTCGTCTACGCCGGTGGTGGCCCGCTCATCGCCCTGGGCACGGACATCGTCGTCGGAGCGGCCAAGCCCGAGCAGGCCGGGTCCGCCGCGGCCCTTTCGGAGACCAGCACCGAACTCGGCATGGCGCTCGGCGTCGCGCTGCTCGGCAGCCTCGGCGCGGCGGTGTACCGCAGCGGGGTGGATGTCCCGGCGGGGGTGGCGGCGGGCGCAGATGAGACGCTCGCCGGCGCGGTCGAGACGGCGCAGGGCCTGTCATCGGATGTGGCGACCGTCCTGCTCGGCTCCGCGCGGGAAGCGTTCACCGACGGCATGAACGTCATCGGTGGCATCGGGGCGTTGGTCGCGCTCGCCTCCGCCGTGCTGGTGGCGGTCGTCATCAAGATCCCGGCCACCGGAGCGGGCGAGGACTCCGCCGGTACCGACGGTTCGGTCGACGGCGCCGTCCCCGCCGTCAACGTGGAGGGTTAACGCGCCGCGCCGTCCTGTCCGGTGTGCGGCCCGCGTCACGCGACGCGGGCC